>NZ_JBIDCT010000010.1:0-306659 GCF_043204735.1 Micromonospora sp. NPDC047740 | reverse complement strand
AGACGGTGCAGGTGTCGGCCTACCCGGACGCCTACGCCCAGTGGGAACAGCAGGCCGCCGACCTCGTCGCCCAGCACTGGAACAGCTGACAACACCGATAGAAGCAACTGACCGTTGGCCGGCACCCGAACAGGGGGTGCCGGCCAGCGGCGTTTCCACATCCGGACGTACCGGAGAAAGCCAGTGACGGACGGGCGGAGTAGGCGCACGACGGGGCTGGGGGCGAGGGTGACCGGCGCAGGGATCAAGCCTGACCGCCCGGAGCCGGTCACCCTCGCCCCCAGCCCAACACAGCAGCCACCGCCCAACAGCAACCAGCCACCAGAGCAACCAGCCAACAGAAGCGAAACCCAGGTGACAGCGGTCACGAACCGCAGCGGAAGAACAGGACCCCTCGTACCGTTGTGCAGAGCGTCGGTGTGTCCAGTGTCCCCGGGCCTCACCCAAATTGCCTTCGCGGAATACCGTCCGGCTGGAGCCGCGTCGTGCCACTCGCCGAGAGGCGACCTGCACACCGACGCCCAGCGGCGCCCCGGCCATCCGGTCGGGGCGCCGCTGTTTTCCCCACGCTGAGGATTGCCGAAAATGATCCGCGACTCGACTCGCGGGGCCCCGGCGGCTGGCCTAATGTTCAGGAGGTCAGCTTCCGCCAGCGGGGGAGGGGGTGTCGCGGGATGGGTCTGAAGACCTTCATCGAGGGTTGGCCGGTCTACCGGCAGCTCACCGGCACAGACCCGCTCGGGCGGGGCGCGGCGGCCCAGTCGGCCCGTTCGGCGGCGCTGACCGCGCGCACCGAGACCGCCGACAGCATGGCGCGCTCGGTCTGCCCCTACTGTGCGGTGGGCTGCGGGCAGCGGGTGTTCGTCAAGGACGGCCAGGTCACCCAGATCGAGGGCGACCCGGACAGCCCGATCTCCCGCGGCCGGCTCTGCCCGAAGGGCTCCGCCAGCAAGAACCTGGTCACCAGTCCGCTGCGGCAGACCACCGTCCGCTACCGCCGGCCGTACGCGACCGAGTGGGAGGACCTCGACCTCGACACGGCGATGGACATGATCGCCGACCGGGTGCTCGCGGCGCGGGACGCCACCTGGGAGGACACCGACGAGCAGGGACGGGCGTTGAACCGCACCCTGGGCATCGCCAGCCTCGGCGGCGCCACGCTGGACAACGAAGAGAACTACATCATCAAGAAACTCTTCACCGCGCTCGGCGCACTACAGATCGAGAATCAGGCGCGGATTTGACACTCCGCCACCGTCCCCGGTCTGGGGACCAGCTTCGGTCGCGGTGGCGCGACGGTCTTCCAGCAGGACGTCGCCAACGCTGACGTCATCGTCATCCAGGGCTCGAACATGGCCGAGGCCCACCCGGTGGGCTTCCAGTGGGTGATGGAGGCCAAACGGCGGGGCGCGAAGGTCTTCCACGTCGACCCCCGGTTCACCCGTACCAGCGCGCTGGCCGACACCTACCTGCCGATCCGAGCGGGTACCGACATCGCGTTGCTGGGCGGCATCGTGCGCCACATCCTGGAGAACGAGCTGGACTTCCGGGAGTACGTGCTGGCGTACACGAACGCGGCGACCATCGTCAGCGAGGAGTTCGTCGACACCGAGGACCTCGACGGCCTGTTCTCCGGCTACGACCCGAAGACCAACTCGTACGGGCAGCGCAGCTGGCAGTACGCGGGCCACGAGAAGAACTCCGGCGACCGCAACACGCACAAGGAGCGGGAGACGGCCGCCGGCCTGCGACACGAGTCGCACGGCATGCCGGTCGGCGGCCAGGTCCAGCGGGACGAGACGTTGCAGCATCCGCGCTGCGTCTACCAGCTCCTCAAGCGGCACTTCTCCCGCTACACCCCAGAAATGGTGGAGCGGACCTGCGGCATCCCGCAGGACAAGTTCCTGGAGCTGGCCAGGGCGTGGACGGAGAACTCCGGCCGGGAACGCACCGGGGTGCTGATCTACTCGGTGGGCTGGACCCAGCACAGCGTGGGCGTGCAGTACATCCGGACCGGCGCGATCATCCAGCTGCTGCTGGGCAACATGGGGCGCCCTGGCGGCGGCGTCCTCGCCCTGCGCGGCCACGCCAGCATCCAGGGTTCGACCGACATCCCGACGCTGTTCAACCTGCTGCCGGGCTATCTGCCGATGCCGCACTACACCGACCACACCAGCTTCACCGACTGGGTGGACAGCATCCGGCACCCGGGCCAGAAGGGCTTCTGGGACGACGCCCGAGCGTTCGGCGCGAGCCTGCTCAAGGCGTACTGGGGCGACGCGGCGACGCCGGAGAACGACTTCTGCTACGGCTACCTGCCCCGGATGACCGGCGACCACGGGACGTACCAGACGGTGCTGAACATGATCGACGGCAAGGTCAAGGGATACTTCCTGCTCGGCCAGAACCCGGCGGTCGGCTCGGCGCACGGCAAGGCCCAGCGGCTGGGCATGGCGAACCTGGACTGGCTGGTGGTCCGCGACCTCTTCATGATCGAGAGCGCGACGTTCTGGAAGAACAGCCCGGAGGTGGAGACCGGCGAGATCGTGCCGGAGGAGTGCCGTACCGAGGTGTTCTTCCTGCCGGCCGCCTCGCACGTGGAGAAGGAAGGCACCTTCACCCAGACCCAGCGGCTGCTCCAGTGGCGGGAGAAGGCGCTCGACCCGCCGGCCGACGCCCGCTCCGAGCTGTGGTTCTTCTTCCACCTCGGCCGGATCATCCGGGAGAAGCTGGCCGCCTCGGACAAGGCCCGCGACCGTGCGGTGCGCGACCTCGCCTGGGACTACCCCACGCACGGCGACCTGGCGGAGCCGAGCGCGGAGGCGGTGCTGCGGGAGATCAACGGGTACGAGGTGGCGACCGGCCGTCCGCTGTCGGCGTTCACCGAGGCCAAGGACGACGGCTCCACCGCCATCGGCTGCTGGATCTACACCGGCGTGTACGCCGACGGGGTCAACCAGGCCGCCAGGCGCAAGCCCGGACGCGACCAGGACTGGGTGGCCGCCGAGTGGGGCTGGGCCTGGCCGGCCAACCGCCGCATCCTCTACAACCGCGCCTCCGCCGACCCCGAGGGCCAGCCGTGGAGCGAACGCAAGAAGTACGTGTGGTGGGACGCCGACCGGGGCGAGTGGACCGGCTACGACGTGCCGGACTTCGAGAAGAAGAAGCCGCCCACGTACCGGCCACCGGAAGGCGCCACCGGTGTCGAGGGGCTCGCCGGCGACGACGCGTTCATCATGCAGGGCGACGGGAAGGGCTGGCTGTACGTGCCGACCGGGCTGCAGGACGGACCGATGCCGACGCACTACGAGCCGGCCGAGTCCCCAATGCGCAACCCGCTGTACGGGCAGCAGGCCAACCCGACCCGCAAGGTCTACGACAACCCGGTGAACTCGGTGAACCCGAGCCCGCCGCAGCCGCACACCGACGTCTTCCCGTACGTGTTCACCGTCAGCCGGCTCACCGAGCACCACACGGCTGGCGGGATGAGCCGGATGGTGCCACGGCTGGCCGAGCTCCAGCCGGAGATGTTCGTGGAGGTCTCCCCGGAGTTGGCGGGTGAGGTCGGCCTGAACCACCTCGGCTGGGCGCACCTGATCAGCGGGCGGGCGGCGATCGAGGCCAAGGTCCTGGTCACCGACCGGCTCACCCCGCTGCGGCTGGACGGCCGGGTGATCCACCAGGTGTGGCTGCCGTACCACTTCGGTCGCGAGGGCATCGTCACCGGCGACTCGGTCAACGACCTGTTCGGCATCACCCTGGACCCGAACGTCCTGATCCAGGAGAGCAAGGTCGGCACCTGTGACATCCGGCCCGGCCGCCGCCCGACGGGACCCGCCCTGCTCGAACTGGTGGACGACTACCGGCGCCGGGCCGGGCTGGTCCGGGGCCGCCCGCCGATCGTCACCACCGACGCGTCCGAACGGGAGGTCGAATGATCGAGGCCAACAGCCTCTACGGGCCGCTCGATCCCGCGCCGGACGCCGGATGGACCGACGCCCCGCCCCGGATGGGCTTCTTCACCGACACCAGCGTCTGCATCGGCTGCAAGGCGTGCGAGGTCGCCTGCAAGGAGTGGAACGGGGTACCTGACTCGGGCTTCGACCTGCTCGGCATGTCGTACGACAACACCGGCGCGCTGACCGCCAACTCGTGGCGGCACGTCGCCTTCATCGAGCAGCCGAGCCCGGCCGGGCACCGTACCCCGCCGTTCGAGGGGAACCCGACCGGCACGGCGGCCAGCCCGGCCAGCGCCGCCACGGCCGCCGGGACCAGCACCGACACCGGCACCAACCCCGGCCTGCCCCCGGGCCGGCCGGATGCCGCCACCCGGATGGCCGCCGGGCCGGAGTTCCTCGGCATGCCTGGCTCCCAGCCGCCCGGCCGGGCCACCGGCGCCGAGTCGCGCACCGACTTCCGCTGGCTGATGATGTCGGACGTCTGCAAGCACTGCACCCACGCCGCCTGCCTGGACGTCTGCCCGACCGGGTCACTGTTCCGCACCGAGTTCGGCACCGTCGTGGTGCAGGAGGACATCTGCAACGGCTGCGGCTACTGCATCTCCGCCTGCCCGTACGGGGTCATCGACCAGCGCAAGGGCGACGGCCGGGCGTGGAAGTGCACACTCTGCTACGACCGTCTCGGCGCCGGCATGACCCCCGCCTGCGCGCAGGCCTGCCCGACCGAGTCGATCCAGTTCGGACCGCTGGACGAGCTGCGGGAACGCGCCGCCGCGCGGGTTGCCCAGCTGCACGACCGTGGGGTGCCGGAGGCGCGGCTCTACGGCCACGACCCCACCGACGGCGTCGGCGGCGACGGCGCGTTCTTCCTGCTCCTCGACGAGCCCGAGGTGTACGGCCTGCCACCGGACCCGGTGGTCACCACCCGGGACCTGCCGAAGATGTGGAAGCGGGCCGGGCTGGCCGCTTTGGCCATGGCGGCGGCCGCCGTCGCCGCGTTCGTCGGAGGTGCCTCGTGAGCCCGGACCGCGCCCCGGTGGGCGACCTGTTCCGCCGGTTCCGGGAGCGGCTCGCCGCCGACGGGCCGGAGCGCCTCGTCGGGCCGGGGCTGGCACCGCAGCTGCCGCGCGGCGTCGACCCGATCGAGCGGTCCCGACGCAAGGGCCGCAGGGGCGGCGGCGGGGAGCAGATCAACGTGCCGCCGGCCGAGTTCACCTCCTACTACGGCCGGCCCATCCTCAAGCCGCCGGTGTGGAAGTGGGACATCGCGGCCTACCTGTTCACCGGCGGCCTCGCCGCCGGCTCGTCGCTACTGGCCGCCGGCGGCCAGCTCACCGGCCGGCCGGCGCTGCGCCGGGCCGGCCGGGTCACCTCCCTCGCGGCGGTCAGCGCCAGCGCGTACTTCCTCATCCACGACCTGGGCAAACCGAGCCGGTTCCACCACATGCTGCGGGTGGCGAAGCCGACCTCGCCGATGTCGGTGGGCACCTGGATCCTGAGCACCTTCGGCCCCGCCGCCGGGCTGGCGGCGGTCGCCGAGGCGGCGCCCTGGCTGCCCGAGCGGGGCCTGCTCGGCCTCGGCCGGCGGCTGCTGCCTCCCGCCGGGCACGCGGCCGGGCTGCTCGCCGCCGCCACCGCGCCGGCGCTGGCCACGTACACCGGGGTGCTGCTCGCCGACACCGCGGTGCCGTCCTGGCACGACGCGTACCCGGAACTCCCGATCATCTTCGCGGGCAGCGCGCTGGCCAGCGGCGCCGGTGTGGGGCTGCTGGCCGCGCCCACCGCGCAGGCCGGCCCGGCGCGGCGGTTCGCGGTCGCCGGCGCCGCCATGGAGCTGTGGGGTTCGCACCGGGTGGAGAACCGGCTCGGGCTGCTCAGCGAGCCCTACGCGACCGGCACCCCCGGCAGGCTGCTGCGCGCCGGCCGGGCGCTGACCGCCGCCGGGGTGGCCGGCGCGCTGGTCGGGCGGCGCAGCCGGCTCCTCTCCGGCCTGTCCGGCGGGGCGCTGCTCGCCGCCGCGCTCTGCACCCGGTTCGGCATCTTCCACGGCGGGGTCGCCTCCGCCCGGGATCCGAAGTACACCGTGCTGCCGCAGCGGGAGCGCGCCCGGCAGCGGGAAGGCCAGGCACCAGACGGCAACGGGCCGGGCGCCGGCCCGATCGGGGCGTAGCTGCGCTGCCGCCGCTGACCCGCCTGCCGATCACCCCCGGCCGGCGCCGGCCGCGCTTCGGGACGCCCTGACCCTGACCGCCCGGCGGTTCGCCCCTCTCGCGGGCGGACGGAGATCGCATGTGGTTTAGTGCTCGGTGGAGGCGTTCAGGAGGCTGGTGCCCCTCCCGGTCTTCAAAACCGGTGTGGTCCGGGACCCGGGCCAGGCGGGTTCGATTCCCGTCCGTCTCCGCCAAGCAACCGTGCGGCTCCGCCTGCGCGAGGCAGGCCAGGGGGAGATGACGCGATGCGTGACGCCGACCCGCGGCGGCGGGTGCCACGTACCGACACGTTGCTGGCCGACCCCGGGCTGGCCGCCGCCGTCGACACCCTCGGCCGCGACCGGGTCAAGGCCGCCATCGTCCGGGCCCAGCAGCGCGCCCGCCGCGGCGAGATCACCCCCGACGAGGTACGCGACGCCGCGCTGGCCGACCTGCCCGCGCCCGCCCCCCGGGCGGTGCTGAACGCCACCGGCGTCGTGCTGCACACCAACCTCGGCCGGGCGCCGCTCTCCGCCCCGGCCGTGGCGGCCCTCGTCGCCGCCGCCGGGCACACCGACGTGGAACTGGACCTGCGCACCGGGCGGCGGGCCCGACGCGGCCGGGACGCCCTCGACGCGCTCGCCGCCGCCGTGCCCGACGCGCCCGCCGTGCACGTGGTCAACAACGGCGCCGCCGCGCTGGTGCTCGCCGCGACCGCCCTCGCCGCCGGCGCGGAGATCGTGGTCAGCCGGGGCGAACTGGTCGAGATCGGCGACGGCTTCCGCCTGCCGGACCTGCTGGCGAGCACCGGCGCCCGGCTGCGCGAGGTGGGCACCACCAACCGCACCACCCTCGCCGACTACGCCGCCGCGCTCGGCCCGGACACCGGGTTCGTGCTGAAGGTGCACCCGTCGAACTTCGTGGTCCGCGGCTTCACCTCGGCGGTGCCGGTGCGGGACCTGGCCACCCTGGGTGTGCCCGTGGTCGCCGACATCGGCTCCGGACTGCTCGCCCCGGACCCGTTGCTGCCCGACGAGCCCGACGCCGCCACCACCCTGCGCGCCGGCGCTCACCTGGTCACCGCCAGCGGCGACAAGCTGCTCGGCGGCCCGCAGGCCGGCCTGCTGCTCGGTGCCGCCGACCTGGTCGACCGGCTGCGCCGGCACCCGCTCGCCCGGGCACTGCGGGTGGACAAGCTCACCCTGGCCGCGCTCACCGCCACCCTGCACGCCCCGACCACCCCGACCCGGGCAGCGCTGCACGCCGACCCGGCCGCGCTCAGGCAGCGGGTGGAACGGCTGCGCGACCGGCTCGGCGAGGACGGGTGCAAGGCCGAGGTTGTGCCCAGCACCGCGGTGGTCGGCGGCGGAGGCGCGCCCGGCGTGGAGCTCGACTCGTGGGCGCTGAGCCTGCCCGAGCGGTACGCCCAGCCGCTGCGCACCGGCGAGCCGCCGATCCTCGGCCGGGTCCTGCACGGGCGGCTCCTGCTCGACCTGCGCTGCCTACCGGCCGACGCCGACCAGGCCGTCCGGGCGGCGATCCTGCGGGTGGGCGGCTGACATGTGGGTCGTCGCCACCGCCGGGCACGTCGACCACGGCAAGTCCACCCTGGTCCGGGCACTGACCGGGATGGAACCCGACCGGTGGGCGGAGGAACGCCGCCGAGGCATGACCATCGACCTCGGCTTCGCCTGGACCACCCTGCCCTCCGGCGGGACCATCGCCTTCGTCGACGTGCCCGGGCACGAGCGGTTCGTGCCGAACATGCTGGCTGGCGTCGGCCCGGTCCCGGCCGCACTGGTCGTCGTCGGCGCGGACGAGGGCTGGATGCCACAGTCGGCTGAGCACCTGGCCGCGCTGCACGCGCTCGGGGTGTCGTACGGGCTGCTGGCGGTGACCCGCGCGGACCTGGCCGACCCGGGCCCGGCGGTGGCCCGCGCCCGGGCGGAGATCGCCGCCACCTCCCTCGGCGAGGTGGAGGCGGTGGCCGTCAGCGGCGCCACCGGCGCGGGCCTGCCCGAGCTGCGGGCCGCCCTCGACCGGCTCGCCACCCGGCTGCCCGCCCCGGACCTGGGCGCCCCGGTGCGGCTCTGGGTGGACCGCTGCTTCACCATCCGGGGCAGCGGCACCGTGGTCACCGGCACCCTCGGCGGCGGCCGGCTGCACGTCGGCGACCAGCTCGAACTCGCCGCCACCGGCGAGCCGGTGCGGGTCCGCGGCCTGCACTCCCTCGGCGTCGCGCGGGACCGGATCGACGCGGTCGCCCGGGTGGCGGTGAACCTGCGCGGCGTGCCCCGCGAGCGGATCGCCCGCGGCGACGCGCTGCTCAGCCCCGGCCGGTTCCACCGCACCGACCTGCTGGACGTTCGGCTCGCCGGCGATCCGGCCGCCGACCTGCCGGCCACCCTCACCCTGCACGTCGGCTCCGCCGCCGTGCCGGCCCGGGTACGCCCGCTCGGCCCGGACACCGTGCGGCTGCGGCTGGCCCGGCCGCTGCCCCTGCTGATCGGGGACCGGGCGCTGCTGCGCGACCCCGGCCGGCACCACGTCGCCGGCGGGGTGACGGTGCTGGACGTCGCCCCGCCGCCGCTGCACCGGCGGGGCGCCGCCACCGCCCGGGCGGCGGTGCTGGCCGCGCTGGACGGCAGGCCCGACCTGGCCGGGGAGCTGCGCCGCCGGCGGCTGAGCCGGGCCGGTGAGCTGACCCGGATGGGGGTGGCGGTCACCGCCGCGCCGGTGGCCGGGGACTGGCTCGCCGACCCCGAGCACTGGCGGGCCCTGGCCGGACGCCTCGCCGAGGAGGTCACCCGGTACGGCCGGGCGCATCCCCTGGAGCCCGGCGTGCCCGTCGAGGTGCTGCGCCAGCGCCTCGACCTGCCCGACCGGGCGCTGGTCGCGGCGCTGCTGCGGCCACCGCTGCGGCTGCGGGCCGGCCGGGTCACCGCCGCGGCGGCCGACACGCTGCCCGATCCGGTCGCCCGCGCCGTCGACCGGGTCCGCACCGAGTACAGCGACCGCCCCTTCCAGGCCCCCGAGGCACACCGCCTGGCCGACCTCGGCCTCGGCCCACGGGAGATCGGCGCGGCGGTCCGGGCCGGAGCCCTGCTGCGGCTGGCCGACAACGTGGTGCTGCTGCCGGGCGCGCTCGACGACGCGGTCCGGATCCTGGCCCGGCTGCCGCAGCCGTTCACGCTCAGCGCCGCGCGGCAGGCCCTCGACACCACCCGCCGGGTGGCCGTGCCGCTGCTGGAGCTGCTGGACCGGCGCGGCGCCACCCGCCGGCTGCCCGACGACGCCCGCGAGGTGGTGGCACCGCCCGGCTGACCCTTGCCCCGGTGTGCGAGCGTGTGGCCATGATCATTCCATGGCTCGGCGCAGGCTTCGCCGATTCCCGCAGCCGCCGTCGACTGCTCCGGCGTGCCTTGGCCGTGGTGATGGCGCTGTGCTGGTTGGCCTGGGCCGCCCTCGCCTGGTGGACGGCGCCCCGCCAGGTCGGCCCCGAGCAGCTGGACCGGGACCTCGCGGCCGGCAGGATCGTCACCTTCGTCCGCGCCGACGGATGGGACCAGGAGGGCGGCTTCTGGGGGCGCCGGCCCGAACCGCGGTACGACAGCGAGGGCTGGATGATGATCTGGAGCCTGCCCGACGGCCGGGTTCGCTACGCCGACGTCGGTGGCCTGTCGATCGATGAGGAGCGGCCGGCCGACCACGAGGACGCGCGCCTTGCCCGGGTCGCCTCCAGCTGGCGCACCGACGGAGCGCCCGCCGACCGGCTCGCCGACGCGGCGACGCTGCTGGCCGGGGCGCTGGCGCTGACGTGGCTCGGGCTGCTCATCGCCGGCCCGGCACCGCAGGCCGGCAGCCGCTGCTTCTGGTTCTGGCTCGGGCTGCTGCCGTTCGGTGCAGGAGTGCTCGGCTGGCTGCTTCGCGAGCAGTGGCACGCCGAGCTGCCGGCGGGCCGGGACCGGCAGTCCGGCTGGGCCGGGTTCGGCTGGGCGCTGCTCGGGGGATTGGTGCTGTCGCTGGCGGTAATGGGATTGCGCGCACTGTTCGGCGGGATTGTCATACCCGGCGGGTGATCCCAAGCCGCTCCGTCAGCGCCGCGGGTCGCCTACGGTGACGCCATGGATCCTGCGGCGATCTGGCGGGACAAGCAGCACCGGTGGCGGATCGAGGCCTACCGGGCACCGGATCTGCGGTTCGCCATCTTCGCCACGAACGGCACCACCGAGTCCGCGCCGCTGTGGCTGTTCGGGATGAACGCGCTGGCCCGCTGGCTGATGACGCACAAGATCTCGCTGGACGACCTGGAGAAGGACTGACCGGCCGGCGCGGCACACCGGGCGGCGGGAGGGGGCGTGATGGCCGGACAACTCGTCCTGATCGTGGTCCTGGTGCTGATCAACGCGGCCCTGTCCGGTAGCGAGATGGCACTGGTCACGCTCCGGGAGGCGCAGCTGCGGCGGTTGGCTCGGGCGGGGCAGAGCGGGGCCCGGCTGGTTCGTCTGGCCCGCGAGCCGAACCGTTACCTGGCCACCGTCCAGCTCGGCATCACCCTGGCCGGCTTCCTCGCCTCGGCGGCAGCCGCGGTGTCGTTGACCCAGCCCCTGGTGGGGCCGTTGAGCTTCCTCGGCCGGGCGGCCCATCCGGTGGCCGTGCTGCTGGTGACCCTCGTACTGGCCTTCGTCACCCTGGTGGTGGGTGAACTCGCCCCGAAGCGGCTGGCCATGCAGTGGACGGAACGGTGGGCACTGCTGAGCGCGGGACCGCTGGACCTGCTGAGCCGGGTGTCCCGCCCGGCGGTGTGGCTGCTCAGCCGCTCCACCGACCTGCTGGTCCGGCTCGCCGGCGGCGACCCCCGGGCGCGTCGCACCGAGGTGACCGAGGAGGAGCTGCGGGAGATGCTGGTGAGCCAGCGCGGCCTGTCCGCCCAGCAGCGGGAGATCCTCGCCGGGGCGTTTGACATCGCCGGTCGGCGGCTGCGGGAGATCCTGGTGACCCGGCGCGACGTGACCTTCCTGCCGGCCGCGATCACGACGGCCGAGGGGATGCGCCGGCTCGCCGCGACCGGCCGCTCCCGCGCCCCGGTGGTCGGGCCGGGCGGCCTGGACGACGTGTGCGGCGTGGTGCACATCCGCGACCTGGTCGACGGCGACGGCGCCACCGTCGGCGCCCGGGCCCGCCCGTCGGTGCTGCTGCCGGGCACGCTGCCGGTGGCCGACGCGATCCGCCAGCTGCGCCAGCGCCACGAGCAGCTCGCCCTGGTCGTCGACGAGTACGGCGGCATCGACGGCCTGGTCACCATGGAGGACCTGCTCGAGGAGGTGGTCGGCGAGCTGTACGACGAGACCGACCTGGACGTGCGTGGCGTGCTCCGCGAGCCCGACGGCGGCCTGGTGATCCCGGGTGACTTTCCCCTGCACGACCTGCCCGACGTGGGGGTGCGGCTCACTTTCCCGCTGACCCACGAGTACACCACGGTCGCCGGGCTGGTGCTGGCCGGCCTGGGTCGGGTGCCCACCGGCCCAGGCGAGACGGTGCGGCTGCCCGGGCTGACCGTGGAGGTGGTCGAGGTGGCCGACCGGGCGGTGCGCCGGGTACGGCTGCGGGGCCCGGCCACCGGCTCCCGCCCCGACTGACCTGACCCGGACGGGGGACCTCCGGCGAAACGGACGAACTAGGCTCAACACGCCTGTACCGTGCGGAGCGTGAGGGACCGAAACCTGCGTACCTTCCTCGCGGTGCTCGCCGGGGTGGCGGTGATCTACTTCGGGGTCAGCGGCCACCGCAGCGGCGGCGGCGAGGGCGGCATCTCCGGCGGTCTGGTCCTGCTCGCCGTGGCCGCGTCGCTGCTGGTCTGGTACCTCACGAAGCCGGGCCCGGCCAAGTGACCCTCAGCGACCGGCGGCCGTGCGGCTGACCTCGCCGGCCGACTCCTGGCCGAGCGCCACCCGGACCAGCGCCGACGCGAGCCGCCCGAAGTCGGCGTCGCCGACCAGCCCGGCCAGCCGGCCCGGGTTCGCCGGCAGGCCGAGCCGCTTCGCGCCGGCGAGGGTCCGCCGGTCCGCGTACGGGCGCAGATCCGGCCACACCGCCTGCGCCTCGCGCAGGAAGATGTCCGCCCCGGTCGGCCCGATGCCGGGGAACTCGGTCAGCAGCCGCCGCAGCGCGTCGCGGTCGCCGTCGGCCTCCCGGTGCATGCGGCGCAGGTCCCCGTGCCACCGGTCCAGGCACAGCCGGGCGGCCCGGCCGAGCATGGTCGCGGTGCGCTCGTCGTAGCGGCGGTAGTGCCCCCGACCGAGCGCGTCCACCCGGTCCTGCCAGCTCGCCGCCTCCATCGCCTGCGGGGTCCGGTAACCCGCGCCGAACAGTTCGCGGGCCGCCGCAATCGCCACGCAGGCCCGGATCCGGGTGCTCAACAGGGTGGTGAGCACCAGCAGCTGGTAGAGCGGCGCGGGCCGGTCGGCGAGCGCGATCCCCGCCTCCTCCGCGTACGTGCGGGCCTGCCGGTCCAGCAGCACCCGCGCCACCTTCCGATCGTCTGGCATCCCGTCCGGGTACCCGCCCCGGCGGCAGACAGACCAGTGCGCTCGGCATCTCTGTGGGTGGTCCGTGCGGACCAGATGCGCCACGGAGGTGCGGAATGCGCCTGGGCGGCGGCGGGTACGCCGATCAGGTACGCGGCCCACGCCGTGTGCTCCCACTGGGAAGGAGAGACCTGTGGTCAAGCCGCAGCAGGAGGAACTCCGCCGCAACGACAAGGGCGCGACCAGCCAGGACAGCCGTGAGGGCCTTCAGGTGAGCGGGCATCCGCGCAACAAGGGCACGTCCAACGCGGACGTGGGGCGGCCGGTTCCGAAGGGACAGGTGTCGCCGTACGGTCCGGCCGGTCAGCCGGTGGCTGACGACGAGAGCGGCCGGCGGCGCTAACGGCGCCGCCGAGACGGCGGCCGCAGCCTCCGCCAGGTGGCTGCGGTCGCCATTCCGTACGCCAGGTGCGGCACGATGTCGGACAGCCAGTCCTTCGGCCGCCAGGTCCGGGGGTCGCTCACGCCGAGGGCGGCGATCGACCCGTCGGTGGTGGCCATCACCCCGCCGCCGAGCAGTCCCGCGGCGAGCGGCAGCGGGATGCGGCGACGGGCGGCGAGCACTCCGAACACGGCGCCGGCGGCGATGCCGGTGCCGTAGCCGAGGACGGCCCCGAGCCCGGACCGGCGGTTCGCCGCCTTCTCCTCGGGCCCGAGGTCGATGTGCGCGGCGTGGGCCATCCGCCCGGCGGTCTCGTCCGGGGTGCTGCTCGACGGGCGGGCCCGAACCACCATGTCCAAAAACGTGACGACGTTCAACGTGGCGGTGCCGACGGCGCCCGCGATGGCGCCGTCGACCACGGGTGCCGCCCTCACTTCGGGTCGCCCGGTTCGCGCTCACCCTTGGGGCCGAACGTCCGTTCTCCCCGGACGATGCCCCGCTGGCCGCGGTCGTCCTGGAGGATCCGGTTCGCCACCTGGTTCGCCTCCTGGTCGGCGGCCCGCCCGGAATTCTCGATCAGATCGCGTAGCCGCGCCCGCTCCTTGTCGTACGCGTTGCTGCCCGGCCGTGGTCCTGGCATCGCTGCCTCCTCCGGTGTGGGTACCCGCACCGTCTACCCGCCGACAGCGGCGCCAACCGTTCAGCCGGGGGAGCGGACCACCGCGACTGGGCAGTCGGCGTGGTGCAGCACGCCCTGGCTCACCGACCCCAGCAGCAGCCCGCTCAGCTCGCCCCGGCCCTGCCCACCGACGACCATCAGCTGGGCGTCGCGGGCGGCCTCGGTGAGCACGGCGACCGGCCGGCCGTGCACCGCTTCCCGGGTCACCGGCACCCCCGGGTGGCGCTCGGCCAGCCCGGTGAGCGACCGGGCGAGGACCTGGTCCTCCTCGTCGTGCAGCCGGTTCTCCTGGTAGACCAGCGGCTGCATGTCGCCGGGACCGGTGGAGACCGGATGCGTGTAGGCGAGCACGGCGTGCAGCGAGGCGCCGCGCAGCGCCGCCTCCTCGGCGGCGAACTCGACGGCGGCCCGGGACGGCGGGGAGCCGTCGACCCCGACCACCACCGCCCCTGCTGGCCGCTGCGCGCCGCGGGCCACCAGCACCGGGCAGTCGGCGTGTGCGGCGACCTGGACGGCCACTGAGCCGACCACCAGGGCGGCGAATCCGCCGAGGCCGCGGTCGCCGAGCACGAGCATCGTGGCGCTGGGGGTCTCACCGAGCAGCACCGCGGAGGCCTCGCCGTCGATGATCTCGCCGGAGACCCGTACCCCGGGCGCTGCCGCCTCCGCCTCGGCGACGGCCGCGGCGACCAGCTGCTCCGCCTGGTGCCGCAGCCCGCCGCCGGGCGGCGCCCCGGCGGGCGGGGTCACCGGTACGCGCAGCAGCGGCCAGATGAACGCGTGCACGACCCGCAGCGGCCGGTGCCGTCGGGCGGCCTCGGCCGCGGCCAGCCGGACGGCCCGCCGCGCCGGCTCCGAGCCGTCGACGCCGACCACCACCGCCGCGCCGTTCGCCGAGTTCACCGCTGCACCTCCTGGCCGCCGGACGCCCGCGGCCAGTATCGCGGCCGGTTGTGCGTCGCCGGGGCGATACCGAAGGAGCCGACCCCTGGGTACGCTGTCGACCACCGCCCGAGGAAGGGAGCCTCGTCGATGGCCGAGCCCGACCAGCCGAGCACTGCCCGCATGATCGACTTTTGGCTCGGCGGCGAGCACCACTTTCCGGTGGACGTGGCCGCGGCCCGCGCCTTCGAGGGGGCGTACGGGCCCTGCGCGGAGATCTTCCGCTCGTTGCGGGACTTCCTCGGCCGGGCGGTCCGGTCGATCGCCGGCGCCGGGGTGGACGGGTTCCTGGTCTTCGGCGCCGGCGTGCCGACCCGCGGCAACGTGCACGAGGTCGCCCCGGACGCCACCGTGCTCTACACCGACGTCGACCCGGTGACCATCCGCCTCGGCCAGCGCCTGCTCGCCGACAGCGACCGCGCCGGGTACGGCTTCGGCGACGCCACCGACATCGGCACCATTGACCCGGCCCAGCTGCACCGCTTCGTGCCCGGGGGGGGACGCCGGCCGGTCGGCGTGGTCTTCCTCGGGCTGGCCGCGTTCCTGGACGACGCCACCCTGGCCCGCACCCTCGACGAGCTGTACGAGGCGGTCGCGCCGGGCAGCTTCCTGGCGATCGACTTCGACAGCGAGGAGTTGGCCGGGCATCCGGAGGCGCTGGCCATGATGGGTCCGGCGTTCCGGATGCGACCGCCGGCCGGGTTCGCGCCGCTGCTCGGCCGCTGGCAGCCCACGGTGGACGGCATCGTGCCGGTCGCCGAGTGGCGTCCGGCGGGTGCGCCCGCTCCGGTGCCGGACGCCTTCTACGGCGCGGTGGCCGCCAAGCCCGGCGGTTGACCGCGGGCGTTTCCGGCCCTCTGGTCTGTCCCGGACCTGCCACCGTCGACCCGCTGGCGAGCCGGCGGGGAACCGGGGCGGCCGGCCGTGCAGCGCCCTCCGTATGATGCTTGCTCCGCAGCAATAGTCGCCTTCGGAGGATGAGCATGCCGGATGCGCCCGGACAGGTGTCGCGTGCCCTGCGCGCGGCGCCGCCCGACCAGTTGGCGGAGGAGGCCGACCGGGCGATCCGCCTGGCGCTGGACGCGTCGCGGACCGAGGTGTTCATCGCCGACTACGGGTTCAGCGGCCTCTGGCCGGTGCTCGACCCGGACCTGCCGGACGGCGGCTTTCTCGCCTGCCAGGGCGTGGCGCAGCGCTGTTTCAGCAGTCAACAGCCGGTGTTGGACAGCGGCGAGGGCGGTCGCTGCCGGGTCTACCTGCCGCTGTCGGTGTGGGGTGAGCGGCTCGGGGTGCTGATGCTGGAGCTGCCGGTGAACCCGGACGCGGCGGTGGTGGAGGTGGCCCGGGACGTCGCTGGCGACCTGGCGGTGGCGCTGCGGGCCGCGGACCGGGGGACCGACCGGTATCGGCGGGCCCGCCGGCGGGAACGGCTCAGCATGGCGGCGGAGATGCAGTGGGACCTGCTGCCCGGGCGCAGCGTCACGCACGGCGACTTCGTGCTGGCCGGGCAGCTCGAACCGGCGTACACCGTGGGCGGCGACCACTTCGACTGGTCGGTCGACAGCGACCGGCTCACCGTCTCGGTGCTCAACGGTGCCGGCAGCGGCCTGGCCGCGTCGCTGCTGACCACGGTGACCGTCAACGCGATGCGCAACGCCCGGCGCTCGGGCGGAAGCCTGGTGGAGCAGGCCGAGCTGGCCTCGGACACCATCTTCTACCAGCAGCGGGGGAGCCGGCACGTGGCCACGCTGTTGCTGGAGCTGGACACCCGGCGGGGCGTGGTCCGGGCGGTCGACGCGGGTTCGCCGCACGTGCTGCGGCTGCGCGGCGGCGCCGTCTCCCCGGTTCCGCTGGAGCAGCAGTTGCCGCTCGGCATGTTCGCCGAGACGCGGTACGAGGTGCAGGAGTTCACGGTCGAGCCGGGGGACCGGCTCTTCGTGGTCAGCGACGGCGTGTACGCGGCACAGCCGGACGGGCAGGAGCCGTACGGGGAACGGGCCATGGCGCGATCGATGCGGTCCACTCGGTTGCAGCCAGCGGCCGAAGCAGTTGGTACGGTGATGCGCGAACTGCACGCGTACCACGCCGACGCGGATCTCCGTGACGACGCGGTGATCGTCTGCCTGGACTGGCGCGGTTCCAGCCCTCCGGACGACGCCGACGGGCAGTGACCAGACCGGCGGGGCGAACATCGCAGGGGACATCGGGTGGAGCGATCTCCGAATCTTGCCGCGGCCATCGATGCGGCTGCCGAGGCGCTCATCGGTGTGCTCGACTCCGCGGCCCCCCGGCACACCGTGAGCGTCTCGCCGACCCAGCTCCGCGTGCTGTCGCTGATCATGGCCCATCCGGACACCAACGTGAACCGGCTGGCCGAGCTGCTGGACGTCGTACCGTCCTCGGCCAGCCGGCTCTGTGACCGGCTGGAGGCGGTCGGCCTACTGCGCCGGGTGGCCGATCCCCGCGACCGGCGCGAGGTGCGGCTGATCCCCACCGCCGCGGCCGAGAGCCTGTTGCGGGACCTGAAGGAGCGGCGCCACAGCGCGGTCCAGGCGGTGCTGGACCGGATGCCCCACCGGGTCCAGCACGAACTGCTGGTGGCCCTGATCGCGTTCAGCCAGGCGGCGGCGCTCGGCGCCCAGCAGGCGGCTGCCGACTCCACCGCCCGCACGGCCTGACTCCGGCGCTCGCCCACGCAGCACACGATTTCGGCCTGCGTTCCGCCTTTCGACTAGTGTCCTAGGATGCCCTACGGGTGGTGCGCCGCCACACAGAAGACAGACACGGCCACCCCGACCGAAAGCGGGCCCCGGGCACGCCGGAGCGGCCCGATATAGTGGCAGCGCAACTGGCCGGCCCGCGATCGACACGACCGCGGGCCGCATCGGGGAGGTCCCAGCCCGGGATCACAGAGGGCGCCGGCACTGACCGGCCGGCAACGCGCACGTCCGAAGGAGCGGCCGATCGTGGTCGGTCCCGGGCCGTGCTGCGAAGGGAGGGTTCGGTGTCGCGTCGGCCGGCTCCATCGGAGCATCCGGCTCCCGGCGGTGCGACGGCGGTGGTGGTCGACCGTGTCCTCACCCTGCCGAACGTGATCAGCTTCGTCCGGCTCGTCGGCGTGCCGCTGTTCCTCTACCTCTTCCTCGTGGTCCGGGCCGACGTCGCGGCGATCGTTGTGCTGGCGATCGGCGGCACCAGCGACTGGGTGGACGGCTGGATCGCCCGCCGGCTGCACCAGGTCAGCCGGCTGGGGGAGCTGCTCGACCCGCTCGCCGACCGGCTCTACATCCTGGCCACGCTGCTGGCGTTCACCGCGCGCGAGGTGGTGCCGTGGCAGTTCACCGCAGCGCTGCTGGCGCGCGAGCTGCTCCTGCTGGGGTCGCTCGGGGTGCTGCGCCGCTACGGTTACGGCCCACCGCCGGTGCATTACGTCGGCAAGACGGCGACGTTCCTGCTGCTGGCCGCGTTCCCGACCCTGCTGTTGGCCGCCGCCGCGCCGAGCATCGCCACGGCGGCCGGGGCGATCGGCTGGGGCCTGGCCTGGTGGGGTCTGGTGCTCTACTGGGTGGCCGGGGGCATGTACGTGGTGCAGGCCAGCCGCCTGGTCCGCGAGATGCGGGCGCGGCGCGCGGGAGCGGCGGCATGAGCCTGGCGCCGCGGGAGCGGGCCGGGGACCCGTCGGCGCGGTCGTACGCCCCGGACTTCCTCACCGAGCTGTTCCGTAACCCGCTCGATCCCGGGTACGCCGACGCGGCGGCGCGGCGCCGGGAGGGGCCGACGTCGCGGTTGCGGCGGCTGCTGGCCCGTCCGGTCAGCCTGGTGGTGCTCGTGGTGATCGGGTTTCTGTTCGCGGTGGCGTACCGGGAGACGATCGCGGAGCAGCCGAGCCGGGCGAAGGCGCGGGCCGGGCTGATCGCCGAGATCAAGCAGCGGGAGGCCGAGACGGACCGGTTGACCGAGCGGGCGGACCAGCTGCGCGAGGAGGTCGGCCGGCAGCGGGACGCGGCGTTGAGTGGTTCGCAGGCGTCCCGGTTGCGCAACCTGGAGGCGGGTACGGGCCTGGGCCGGGTGCGCGGTGACGGTGTGGTGGTGCGGTTGGCCGACGCTGCGGCGGACAAGGACGCGGTGACCGGTGCGGACGCCGGTCCGTCCCGGGTGTTGTACTCGGACCTGCAGAAGGTGGCGAACGCGTTGTGGGCGGCGGGCGCGGAGGCGGTCGCGGTCAACGGGCAGCGGCTGACGGCCACGTCGACGATCCGTTCTGCGGGTGAGGCGATCCTGGTCGACTACCGCCCGGTGACGAGCCCGTACGAGGTGACGGCGATCGGTCCGGGGTCGATGCGGGACAAGTTCGACGGCAGCCGGGCGGCGGACTTGATGCGCGACGTGGCGCGGACCACCGGGTTGTCGTTCGGTGTGAAGGACGTTGACGACCTCACGCTGCCGGCCGCGCCGCAGCCGCGGCTAATCTACGCCGAGCCCTCGGTGAGTCCGAGCCCGTCTCCGTCGGGTTCGGGTGTCGCCGGTTCGACCAGTCCGGGGCCGTCCGGTTCGCGGACGTCTCCCAGCCCCTCCGGAGGTGGCCGATGATCGCGGTGCTGGCGTTGTTCGCCGGTGTGCTGCTCGGGGTGTATCTGGACCCCACCGTGCCGGCGGCGTTGCAGCCGTATCTGCCGATCGCCGTGGTGGCCGCGCTGGACGCGGTGTTCGGTGGCGTACGGGCGAAGCTGGACCGGATCTTCGACGACAAGCAGTTCGTGGTGTCGTTCATCTCGAACGTGTTGGTGGCGGGGGTGATCGTGTACCTGGGTGACCAGTTGGGTGTGGGCGGTCAGTTGTCCACCGGTGTGGTGGTCGTGCTCGGGGTGCGCATCTTCGGGAACGTGGCGGCGATCCGTCGGCACTTGTTCCGGGCGTAGGTTGTGGTGATGAGCGAGGAGCACCGGGAGACGGGCACGGGTTGGCCGGAGCCGGAGAAGCCGGCGCGGCCGTCGGGTCCGGCGAGTGAGCCGGATCCGCGCCCGGACGCGCCGGATCCGGACGAGTTGAGCCCGTTGGCGCCGTCGGAGCGGGAGGCGGAGGACCCGCCGGCGGGTGACGCGCCGGACGGGTCGGCGACGGCGACGGCGAAGTCGGTGTCGCGGCGGTTGACGTCGGCGGGGGCGATGATCGCGGTGCTGCTGGCGTTGCTGGGGTTCACCCTGGTGGTGCAGTTGAAGACGACGTCGACGGATCCGACGCTGGCGGCGACGCGGGAGGAGGACCTGGTCCGGATCTCGTCGGATCTGGATTCGCGGGAGCGGCGGCTGCGGCAGGACATCGCGGCGTTGGAGGAGAGCCAGCGGCAGTTGCGCTCGGGTGAGCAGGGTCGGGCGGCGGCGTTGGAGGAGGCGACGCGGCGGGCGGACGAGCTGGGCATCCTGGCGGGTACGTTGCCGGCGGTGGGGCCGGGTCTGTCGGTGCGGTTCGAGGGTGGCGAGAAGGCGTTGGCGTCGACGCGGATTCTGGACGCGGTGCAGGAGTTGCGGGGTGCGGGCGCGGAGGCCATGCAGATCGCCGGGGCGGATGGGACGGCGGTGCGGATCATCGCGTCGACCTATTTCGTGGACGGGCAGGGTGGTGGCCTGGTGGTGGACGGGCGGCGGTTGAGCGGTCCGTACACGGTCCTGGTGATCGGTGATCCGGCGACGATGCGTACCGCGTTGAACATTCCCGGCGGGGTGGTCGCATCGGTGACGGATGCCAGCGGTAACGTGATCGTTGAGGATCGTGAGGCTGTGGAGGTTTCGCAGTTGCACGCGCCGATCAAGCTGGAACACGCCCGGCCGGTTTCCTGACCGGTCGGGGCCGCGCCGGTTTTCCCCCCGGTGCACCGATGATGAAGGACGCAGCTGGTGATTCCTGAGGATCTGCGGTACACCGCCGAGCACGAGTGGGTGGCGGGTGGTGACGGCGGTGCCGTCCGGGTCGGTATCACGCACTTCGCTCAGGACGCTCTGGGTGACATCGTGTTCGTCCAGTTGCCGGACGAGGGTGCGGTGGTGGCGGCGGGTGAGTCGCTGGGTGAGATCGAGTCGACCAAGAGTGTGTCGGAGATCTACGCGCCGGTGAGTGGCACGGTGTCGGCGCGCAACGAGGCGTTGACCGACACGCCTGAGGTGATCAACACGGACCCGTACGGTGCGGGGTGGTTGGTGGAGATCACCGCGGATGATCCGGCGGTGGTCGAGGGTTTGTTGACCGCTGCTGCGTACCGCGAGCTCACTGAGAGCTGATTGTCGTTGCGGGCGGCGGGGTTGGTTCTCCGCGCGTCCGGTTGCCCTGATTTTCGGCGCTGGCTAGGCTCGCCCAGTCGACCGAAAAGCCGATAGTTGAGCGTTGTGGAATGCGCCTTCCCGGGCACGGGGAGCCAGCCGCCGGGTGTGTGACTGCCCGGCGGCCAGACCCGCCATTACCCCGACGCCGACCGAACAGATCCGTGAGGTGGTCCCCATGACGCGCCCAGGCGACGAGTTCCCCCCGCTCGACGTCACTTCTACGCTCAATCTCGGTTCGCTCGACGAAGTGCTGGAGGGTCCGGACACCGATGTGGTGCCGAGCCGGATGTCCGGTTCGTTGCCGCCGGGGATGGCGCTGCTGGTGGTTCGTCGCGGTCCGAATGCGGGTGCCCGGTTCTTGTTGGATCACGATGTGACGACGAGTGGGCGGCACCCGGACAGTGACATTTTCCTCGATGACGTGACGGTGTCGCGGCGGCACGCCGAGTTTCACCGGGACGGTGGCACGTTCACGGTGCGGGACGTGGGCAGTTTGAACGGCACGTACGTGAATCGGGAGCGGGTCGAGGCGGCCACGTTGAGCAATGGTGACGAGGTGCAGATCGGTAAGTTCCGGGTGGTGTTCATCGCCGGTCCGCGTCCGGAGGAGGAGGCCGGCCGGGGGTGAACGGGCCTGCGGCTTCGACGCCGTCCGGGGCGGCGCGTGCCACACCGCTGATGAGTATCGGTGAGGTGTTGGCGCAGTTGCGGGCGGAGTTCCCGGACGTCACCATCTCGAAGTTGCGGTTTCTGGAGGCCGAGGGCCTGGTGGAGCCGCAGCGGACGCCGGCGGGGTATCGGAAGTACAGCTGGGACGATGTGGCGCGGTTGCGGTTCGTGTTGACCGCGCAGCGGGACCAGTATCTGCCGTTGCGGGTGATCCGTGATCAGTTGGCGGAGTGGGACGCGTCGGGTGCGGCGCCGGGGCGGCAGCGGCCGGCGTTGGTGGCGGTCGGTCCCGGTGGTGAGGTGCCGGGTCGGGACGGGGCGGAGCCCGCCGAGTCGTCGGAAGTGCGGCTGGGGCGGGCGGATCTGATCTCCCGTAGTGGTGTCGACGAGTCGACGCTGGCCGAGTTGGAGCGGCTCGGTGTGCTGGTGTCGGATCCGCCGGGTTGGTACGACGCGGATGCGTTGATCATCGCGCGGGCGGTGGCGGGGTTGGCGGCGTACGGGTTGGAGCCGCGGCATCTGCGGGGGTACCGGACGGCGGCGGATCGGGAGGTCGGTCTGTTCGCGCAGTTGGTGGCGCCGTTGGCGCGGCAGAGTGATCCGGCGGCGCGGGCGCGGGCGGCGGAGACGGCACGGGAGTTGGTGGCGTTGTCGCAGCAGTTGCACGCGGCGTTGGTGCGGGTGGGGCTGCGGTCGACGTTGGGTCGATGAGGTGTGGGGCCGGGTGTCGTGGGGGCGCCCGGCCTCTGCTGTCGGTGGGCGCGGAAAGATCTGGCTCGGGAAGCGTGTCGTAGGCTTGCCGGGGTAACCCGTTCTGGCGAGGCGTGGTGCACGTAGCGCACGGGACTCTCGTGTCGCGGTCCGTGTACCGTGCAGGGAAGGGCGCGGTGCGGGCGTAGGTGACAACGACACGGAGGCGGCGGTGCGCGAGCTGAGCGTGGTCGGAGTTCGGGTGGAGCTGCCCAGCAACCAGCCGATCGTCCTGCTGCGGGAGGTCGAGGGGGACCGCTATCTGCCGATCTGGATCGGCGCGGTCGAGGCGACGGCGATCGCCTACGAGCAGCAGGGGGTCAAGCCGGCGCGGCCGTTGACGCATGATCTTTTGCGGGACGTGTTGGCGGCGTTGCAGGCGCCGTTGCGGGCGGTGGAGATCACCGAGTTGAAGGAGAACGTCTTCTACGCCGATCTGTTGATCGGTGACGGGGTGCGGGTGTCGGCGCGGCCGAGTGACTCCATCGCGTTGGCGTTGCGGGTGGGGGCTCCGATTCGTTGTGCGGAGCAGGTCCTCAGTGAGGCGGGGATCGTGATCCCGGACGAGCAGGAGGACGAGGTGGAGAAGTTCCGGGAGTTCCTGGAGCAGGTGCGGCCGGAGGATTTCGCGGGCTGACTGGTGGTCGGCCCGGGTGGGTTCGGTGGCCGGGCGTACTGGTGTCACGGTGGGTGAGCGTCGCTTGCTGTGGGTGATCTTCCTGGTGGTTGCGCGGCGTGTCGCGGTGGTTCGTGCGTGGTAACTCCTTGGTGCGGCGATAGGGTTGCGGTGTCGAGGGGTGCACGTGCGCGGAGAGGCGGCGTGTCACCGCACGGGCGGGGAGGTTGTCCGGATGCACGAGCCGCGAGATCCTGGTCCGGGTATGGAGCAGCAGGCGGGTGTGGCGCCCGCGCCGGGCGGTGACGGCGAGGTGGGCTACCGGGGCGTGACGGCCTGTCACGCGGTGGGCATCAGTTACCGGCAGTTGGACTACTGGGCTCGTACGGGCCTGGTGGTGCCGAGCGTGCGGGACGCGTCGGGGTCGGGGACGTCCCGGTTGTACTCCTTCCGCGACCTGGTGGTGTTGAAGGTCGTGAAGCGGCTGTTGGACGCCGGGGTGTCGTTGCAGAACATCCGTAGGGCGATCGAGGCGTTGCGGTCGCGTGGGGTGGAGGACCTGGCGGGCATCACGTTGATCTCCGATGGGACGTCGGTGTACGAGTGCCGGTCGCCGGAGGAGGTGGTCGACCTGTTGCAGGGCGGCCAGGGGGTGTTCGGCATCGCGATCGGTGGCGCGTTCAAGGAAATCCAGGGGTCGTTGTCGACGCTGCCGGCGGAGCCGGCGGATTCGTCGGGTCGTGCTGGCGAGGAGTCGGCGGAGTCGCCGTCGACGGAGTCGGTGGGTGACGAGTTGGCGGCACGTCGGGCGCGTCGTCGGGCGGGCTGAGCTGGCGGTCCGTCGGCGGGGGTTCCGTCGGGGCCGGTGTGTGGAATCGCGTCGTGGCTGGAGCCCGACGCGATTCTTTATTGCGCTGCGTGTCGGGCCGGCTGGTGGTTGGCCGGGCTGGTCCGATGGGTGGGACCGGTGGCCCGGCGCGACGGGGTGCCGTGCCGGATGACGTCTACGGTGATCACAGCCCGTCGTCGGCCGGGCGCGGCGGTAGCTGGTCGGCGCGGTCCAGGGTGGAGGGTGTCACGTGGACAGGTCCACCGCCGGTGACGCACTGACACTGTCGGGTGGGCCCGACGATGAAACGTCCTTCCGGCTGATGACGACGCTGGCCGGTCGGCGGTTGTCAAAAATCTGATAGGCCGGCCGTGCCTTTATCCGGATGGCGCGCTAAGGTCCCACACGGTCGCGCTGGCACTGAACGTTACGGCACCTCCCGCCAGCCGACCGGTTGCCCCTCCGCGCCGAGTCGCGCGGCCTTTCACCCTGGAAGGAACGACCGTGACGGTTATTGAAGAGACCGCGCCGTCCCACTACGAGCGGATTGGCGGCGCCAGTTCGGTCAAGGCGGCGGTGGCCCTGTTCTACGACAAGGTGCTCGCCGACCCGGAGCTGGCCGGCTACTTCACCGAGCTCAACATGGCCGAGCAGCGGCGGCACCTCGCGTTGATGCTCACCGTGGTGCTCGGCGGACCGAACGAGTACGAGGGCCGTGAGCTGGCCGAGGTGCACCAGCCGTTGAACATTCCGGTGGCGCACTACGTCAAGGTCGGTGAGCACCTGACGGCGACGCTGACGGAGCTGGGCGTGCCGGGCGACATCATCGGCTACGTGCAGGTCGTCCTGGAGAAGGTGCAGGACCAGGTGGTGGCCCAGGGACGCGGAACGGGCGTCTGAGTGTGGATGCGGCACGACTGAAGCAGAGTTGGTCCCTGGTCGCCGCGCACGGCGACCAGGTGCCGCTCTATTTCTATTCCATGTTGTTCCTGTCCCATCCGGAGACCCGGCAGATGTTCCCCACGAACATGGCCGGGCAGCGGGATCGGCTGGTGACCGCGTTGGGGCACATCGTGTCCCACGTGGACCAGGTCGACAGCCTGGTCGGGTTCCTGCAGGATCTCGGCGCCGACCACCGCAAGTTCGCGGTGCGCCCGGAGCACTACCCGGCGGTCGGTGAAGCGCTGGTCGCGACGTTGCAGCATTTCCTCGGCGAGGCGTGGACCGACGAGCTGGCGCAGGACTGGACGGCCGCGTACGGGCTGGTGTCGCAGGTGATGATCGACGCGGCGCAGGCGGCCGAGGCGGTGAACCCGCCGTGGTGGGTGGCCGAGGTTCTCGGGCATGAGCGGCGGGCGTTCGATCTGGCGGTGCTGACGCTGCGCCCGCAGTACCTGCTGCCGTTCGCGCCGGGCCAGTCGATCGGGGTGTCCCATCCGGCGGTGCGGGCGTGGCGGTACTACTCGCCGGCGAACGCGCCCCGGGCGGACGGCACGCTGGAGCTGCACGTGCGCGCGGCGCCGGGCGGCGCGGTGTCGTCGCGGCTGGTGTACGGGTGCGCGGTGGGTGACCAGGTCCACCTGGCCGCCCCGGTGGGGGACCGGTTGACGCTGTGGCCGGCCGGCACCTCCGATCTGCTGCTGCTGGGCAGCGGCACCGGCTGGGCCCCGCTGAAGTCCCTGGTGGAGCAGGTCGCGGCGGAGGGGTCTCGGCGCCGGGTCGATCTGTATGTGGGAGCCCGGTCGCCTGGCGAGTTCTACGACAACGAGGCGATCGAGAAGCTGGTGGCGTCGTATCCGTGGTTGGCGGTCACCTACGTGGTGGGTACGGACCTTCAGCGGCCGGGGGAGTTCGGGCACGTGGTGGACCGGGCGCTGGCCGACGGGGACTGGCGGTCCCGGCACGTGTACATCTGCGGCTCGGACGAGATGGTCCATCATTCGGTGACGACGTTGACCAGGGCGGGCTACCACCAGGGTCAGCTTCACCATGAGGGTTTCGGCAAGCACTGGTACGGGCCGACGTGGCGGACCGCGACCGCCTCTGACGATTCCGGAGGTGTCCGGTGAGCGCGAGGAGTGAGCTTGCGAGGCCCGCAGTCGCGAACGAAAGGGGCGCCCGGTGAGCGCAACCCCGATCAGCAGGTATGACGGGGGCCAGGTCTCCAGCGTGCAGGTCCGGTTGACCTCGGACCGGGTGCGGCGGTGGGAGTTCGGCGCGGCGTCGTTCACCCGCCGTGGGTACGAGCCCACGGACGTGGACCGGTTCCGGATGCAGGTGGCCGATGAGCTGGATGTGCTGGCGACGCAGGTGGCGAACCTGCGGGCGGAGAACGAGCGGCTCAACGACCATCTGGAGCTGCACCGGCACGGGGTGATCCCGAGTACGGGGGCGAAGCTGCCCGCGGCGAAGGAGGTCAACCTGCTGTCGGCGGCGCAGCGGGAGGCCGAGCAGATCATCGCGCAGGCGCACGACTACGCCCAGCGGGTGGCCGAGTACGCGCGGATGCAGTACGAGAGCTACATGCGGGCGGCGGCGGAGGAGGCGAAGCAGGAGGCCGAGCGGGCGGTGGCGGACTACCGCAGCAACGCCGGCGCGAGCTTCGACGACTCCGTGGCGACGCGGGAGGCGCTGCGGATCTTCGGCGAGATGATGATCTCGCACATGCAGGCGGCGGCCCGGCACCTCGACGACGGCAGTGAGCAGCTGGCGCGGACCATGGAGCGGATCGCCGCGGAGGTCACCGGGGTTCCGGCGGTCGCCGGCGCTGCGCCGGTCGGCGGCCAGGTGGGCACCGCGCCGGTGGGCGGCGGCCGGGTGCGGGTGGCGTTGCCGCCCCGCCACCAGCAGCGCTGATCCCCGGGGTCGGCCCGCCCGCCGGTGGGCCGACCCGGGACCGCCGCGACGATGCCACCTGGTCGGCTACCGGGGTGAGCCGCACCGCCTGCCGGCCCTCGGCCGCGGGCGGGTCCCGCCGGTGGGGGTCGTCGCCTGGGCGGGTGAGGGCGGTCACCCGGTGGGAGCCGGGGCGGCGGCTGAGGCAGCATGGACGGGTGACGGAGATCGACGTGTTGGCCGGGCTGGTGGGCGCCGGTGACGTCGTGGTGCTCAGCGGCGCCGGGTTGTCCACCGAGTCGGGCATCCCGGACTACCGGGGGCCCAGCGGCGCCGCCCGCCGGCACACCCCGATGACGTACCAGGCGTTCACCGGGGACCCGGACGCGCGGCGGCGGTACTGGGCGCGCAGCCACCTGGGGTGGCGGCTGATCGCGCGGGCCGTCCCGAACGCCGGGCACCGGGCGGTGGCCCGGTTGCAGCACGCGGGCCTGGTCGGCGGGATCATCACCCAGAACGTGGACGGGCTGCACACCGCCGCCGGCAGCAGCGGGGTGGTCGAGCTGCACGGCCGTCTCGACGAGGTGATCTGCCTGGACTGCGGCAACCTGACCTCCCGGGAGGAACTGGACCGGCGGCTGCGGGAGGCGAACCCGGGCTTCGCCGCGCAGGTCGCCCACGTCAACCCCGACGGTGACGTCGACCTGCCCGACGGGGCGGTGGCCGGGTTCCGCACCCTCGACTGCGGTGTCTGCGGCACCGGCATGCTGAAACCGGACGTGGTGTTCTTCGGCGAGACCGTGCCGGCATCCCGGGTCGCCGACTGTTTCGCCCTGGTCGAGCGGGCTCGGGCGCTGCTGGTGCTCGGCTCGTCGTTGACGGTGATGTCCGGGCGGCGGTTCGTGATCCGGGCGGCGAAGCTGGGCATCCCGGTGGCCATCGTCAACCAGGGGCCGACCCGCGGCGACGGGCACGCCACCGTGCGGGTGGACCGGCCGCTGGGTGAGGTGCTGCCCGCGCTGGCCGACCGGATCGGGGCGCCCGCCGTGAGCGGCGTCGCCGGGGAGCCGGCCGCGGTGTAGGGCGGCCGGCAGGGTCGGAGATGAGCCGGAAACCCGGTCGCTGGTAGCGTTGACCATGCCGGTACCACCCACGCGGGAGAGACCGCCCGGAAACCACCCGGACGGCGCCGAAGGGGCAGATTCCTCCCCGGAACCTCTCAGGCAAAAGGACCACGTGGGCAGGCACTGTGGAGCGCGTCAGCGCGACTCAGGGGGAGGCCGACCCGTCGACCTCGCCCCGACAAGGAGCGCCGCGCATGACAGAGCAGTTCGCCGACCGGCACATCGGCCCTGACCCCGGCGACGAGCGCCGGATGCTGGAGACCGTCGGCTACAGCTCCATCGACGAGCTGATGGACGCCGCGATCCCCGAGGTGATCCGCTGGCACGGCACCCTGGACCTGCCGGCCGCGGCCAGTGAACGGGAGGCGATCGCCGAGCTGCGCGCCCTGGCCGCCCGCAACACCGTCGCGGTGTCGATGATCGGTCTGGGCTACCACGGCACCCACACTCCGGCGGTGATCCGCCGCAACGTGCTGGAGAGCCCGGCCTGGTACACGGCGTACACGCCGTACCAGCCGGAGATCAGCCAGGGCCGGCTGGAAGCGCTGCTGAACTTCCAGACCATGGTCACCGATTTGACCGGGTTGGCCACCGCGAACGCGTCGATGCTCGACGAGGGCACCGCGGCGGCCGAGGCGATGACCCTGGCCCGCCGGGCGTCCAGGAGCAAGAGCCCGGTGTACGTGGTGGACGCCGACACACTGCCGCAGACCATCGCGGTGATCATCGGCCGGGCGGAGCCGCTCGGCATCGACGTGCGGGTGCTCGACGTCGAGCGGGACGAGTTGCCCGGTGAGTTCTTCGGCCTGCACCTGCAGTATCCGGGCGCGTCCGGGGCGGTCCGGGACCACACCGGCCTGGTGGCGGCGGCGCACCAGGTCGGGGCGCTGGTGTGTGTGGCGGCGGACCTGCTGGCGTTGACGCTGCTGCGTCCGCCGGGGGAGATCGGCGCCGACATCGCCGCCGGCACCACGCAGCGGTTCGGGGTGCCGATGGGCTTCGGTGGGCCGCACGCCGGCTACCTGGCGGTCCGGGCGGGCCTGGAGCGGATGCTGCCCGGCCGGCTCGTCGGGGTGTCGAAGGACGTCGACGGGAACCCGGCGTACCGGCTGGCGTTGCAGACCCGCGAGCAGCACATCCGGCGGGAGAAGGCGACCAGCAACATCTGCACCGCGCAGGTGCTGCTGGCGGTGATGGCCGGGATGTACGCGGTCTACCACGGCCCGGACGGGCTGCGGGCGATCGCGCGGCGTACCCATGAGATGGCGGCGCGGCTGGCGGCCGGGCTGCGGGCCGGCGGCGTGCAGGTCGCGGACGTGGCGTTCTTCGACACGGTCACCGCGACGGTGCCGGGGCGGGCCGCCGAGGTGGTCGCCGCCGCGGCGCAGCGGAACGTGAACCTGCGGCTGGTCGACGCCGACCGGGTGGGGATCGCCTGCGACGAGACGACGACCCTCGCGCACCTGGCGGCGGTGTGGGCGGCCTTCGGGGTGCCCGCCTTCGACGGCATCGCCCCTGCGGCGCTGCCGCAGGGGCTGGCGCGCACGTCGGACTTCCTCACCCACCCGGTGTTCCGCAGCCACCACTCGGAGACGGCGATGCTGCGGTACCTGCGACGGCTGTCGGACTTCGACTACGCGCTGGACCGGGGCATGATCCCGCTGGGGTCGTGCACGATGAAGCTGAACGCCACCACCGAGATGGAGGCGGTCACCTGGCCGGAGTTCGCGCACCTGCACCCGTTCGCGCCGGCGGAGCAGACCGCCGGGTATCGGGAGCTGATCGGCCAGTTGGAGGACTGGCTGGCGGAGGTGACCGGGTACGACGCGGTCAGCGTGCAGCCCAACGCCGGCTCGCAGGGTGAGCTGGCGGGGCTGCTGGCGATCCGGGCGTACCACCGGCAGCGGGGGCAGGGGCATCGGGACGTGTGCCTGATCCCGTCGTCGGCGCACGGCACCAACGCGGCGTCGGCGGTGATGGCCGGGATGCGGGTGGTCGTGGTGGCCTGCGACGTGGACGGCAACGTCGACCTGGTCGACCTCGACGCGAAGATCGACAAGCATCGGGACGCGCTGGCCGCAATCATGGTGACGTACCCGTCGACGCACGGGGTGTACGAGACGGGCATCGGGCAGTTGTGTGCGAAGGTGCATGACGCCGGCGGTCAGGTGTACGTCGACGGGGCGAACCTCAACGCCCTCGTAGGGTTCGCCAAGCCGGGCCGGTTCGGGGCGGACGTGTCGCACCTGAACCTGCACAAGACGTTCTGCATCCCGCACGGCGGTGGTGGGCCGGGTGTGGGGCCGGTGGCGGTGCGGGCGCACCTGGCGCCGTTCCTGCCCGGCGACCCGTCCGGGGTGGCGCAGGAGGGCCGGCCGGCGATCTCGGCCGCCCGGTACGGGTCGGCGGGGATCCTGCCGATCCCGTGGGCGTACCTGCGGATGATGGGGGCCGAGGGTCTGGCCCGGGCGACCGGGGTGGCGGTGCTCGCGGCGAACTACGTGGCGGCGCGGCTGCGGAACCATTTCCCGGTGCTGTACGCCGGCAACAAGGGCCTGGTGGCGCACGAGTGCATCCTGGACCTGCGGCCGTTGACCAAGGCGACCGGGGTGAGCGTCGACGACGTGGCGAAGCGGCTGATCGACTACGGGTTCCACGCGCCGACGATGTCGTTCCCGGTGGCGGGGACGCTGATGGTGGAGCCGACCGAGAGTGAGGACCTGGCCGAGCTGGACCGGTTCTGCGACGCGATGATCGCGATCCGGGCGGAGATCGACAAGGTGGCCTCGGGTGAGTGGCCGGCCGGGGACAATCCGTTGTGCAACGCCCCGCACACGGCGGCGATGGTGTCGGCGGACGAGTGGCCGCACCCGTATCCGCGGTCGGTGGGGGCGTACCCGGCTGGCGTGGACCGGGCGGGGAAGTACTGGCCGCCGGTGCGGCGGATCGACGGGGCGTACGGCGACCGGAATCTGGTCTGCTCGTGCCCGTCGCCGGAGGCGTTCGAGAGCTGACGGGTGGCGCCGGGGCGGTGCGGTTCGCCGCCCCGGCCGGTGCGTCGACGGGTCGACGCGTACGCTCCTGACGGAGCGTGATCGGTCAGGCGACGAGGGCGTGTCGGGCGGGGCCGCGGTGCGGGGCGATGGTGCTGCCGTCGGGGAGCAGTTCGCCGGTGTCCTCGAAGACGATGACTCCGTTGCAGAGCAGGCTCCAGCCCTGCTCAGGGAAGCAGGCGAGGACGCGGGCGGCTTCGCGGTCGGTCGCCTCGGCGGAGGGGCAGGTGGGTTGGTGCTGGCACATCGGGTTCTCCGGGCTGTGGGGGCGCTGTGTCATGGTTCACATGACCAGTGACGCACAGTACCAAGCGGAAGCGCGCGCTATCGAGCAGGCTTCCGTCTTGTTCACCCGAAATCGGCTGAACGGATGAGTAACAACAAGCCATTCGGCGTGGAAGCGCTCCCACGCGTCGACGTGCCCGGCGCGCCCGCCGGATGCCGGGACCGGCTCGTGGAACGGGCCCGGCTGCAGTGGCACCCCGCCGACGGCGGCGACCCCGCGGTGCTGGCGCAGGAGTTCCTCGCCGCCCACGGGATCGCCTGGCACGACCTGGCCCGCCCCGGCACGCACGACCCGACCGGGGTGTGCGGCGCCGCCCTGTACCTGTCCGCCGCCGCCGGGGCCCTGATCGCCGGCGGCGCGCCGGGGGCGCCCAGCCCCGTACCGGCGCTGCCGGACATGGTGGTGGTCGTCTACGGCCACGCGCCGTCCCCGCCCGCCCGGCCGGCCGGCGGCGGCTGGTGGCTGGGGGACTGGCGGGACAGCTGGACGCCCCGCGAGCACGAGAACGCCGTGGCCGCGGTGCGCGCCGCCATCGGCCGCGGCGACGTGTACCAGGTCAACCTCGTCGGCCACGCCGCCGCCCCGTACGCCGGGGACCCGCTGCCCGCCCTGGCCCGGCTGGCCGCCCTGCCCGGCGCCCGCTACGGCGGCACCCTGTCCGGGCTCGGCTGGGCGGTCGGCTGCGCCTCCCCGGAGACGCTGATCGCCCTCGAGCACGGCCGGCTGGTCACCCGGCCGATCAAGGGCACCCGGCCGGCCACCCCCGCCGGACGCCGGGAGCTGCTCGCCTCCGCCAAGGAACGCGCCGAGCACGTGATGATCGTCGACCTGGAACGCAACGACCTGGCCCGGGTAGCCCGCACCGGCTCGGTGCGGGTCGACGAGCTGTTCGCCGTACGCCGGTGGTGCGACCTGTGGCAGGCGGAGTCGACGGTGTCCGCGGCGCCCGCCGACGGGCTGGGCCTGGCCGACCTGCTGCGCGCGGTCTGCCCCGGCGGGTCGGTGACCGGCGCCCCGAAACTCGCCGCGCTGGACCGGATCGCGGCCCTGGAACCGGTCGGGCGGGGCGCCGGCATGGGCGCCCTCGGCTGGGTCGGGCCCGACCGGCTCGACCTGGGGCTGACCATCCGCACCGCCGCGGCCGACGCCGAACGGCTGCACCTGTGGGCCGGCGGCGGCATCACCTGGGGCAGCGACCCGGCGGCCGAGGTCGCCGAGGCGGCCGCGAAGGCCGCCCCGGTGCGCGCGCTGCTCGCCGCCGGCTGACGCCCCGCCGCGCGGCGCCGGCCGCGGGTGCGGGTGCGCGGCCCTCGGGCGGGGCCGGTCAGGCGCGGGCGAAGGCGTCCAGCGCCGCCACCACCCGCTCGCCCACACCGTGGGCGCTGCCGTGGCCGCCGGACTCCACGATCTCCAGCCGGGCGTCCGGCCAGTCCCGGGTGAGCTGCCAGGCGATGTCCGGCGGGCCGCTGACGTCGAGGCGGCCCTGCACCAGCACACCCGGGATGCCGGCGAGCTTCCCGGCGTCGCGCAGCAACTGGCCGTCGGGCAGGAAGCCGAGGTTGCTCCAGTAGTGGGTCACGATCCGGACGAAGCACGCCCGGAACACCGGGTCGGCGTAGCGGGGGCTGGGCGTGAAGCCGCCGGCGAGGGAGACGTGCACGTCCTCCCAGGCGCACCAGTCACGCTCGGCCTGCTCCCGCACGGCGGGGTCCGGGTTGTTGACCAGGCGGGCGTACGCGGCGGACAGGTCGCCGTCCCGGTCCGCCGCGGGCACCCCGTCACGGAATCGGGCCCACTCCTGCGGGAAGATCCGGCCCATGTCCCGGGTCACCCAGTCGATCTCGCGGCGGGTGTTGGCGACCACGCTGAACAGCACCAGCGCGGTGACCCGCTGCGGGTGGCGCTGGGCGTAGGCCAGGGACAGCGACGAGCCCCAGGAGGCGCCGCACAGCAGCCACCGGTCGACGCCGAGGTGCTCGCGCAGCTGTTCCATGTCGGCGAGCAGGTGGGCGGTGGTGTTGACCGACAGGTCCACGGCCGGGTCGCTGGCGTGCGGGGTGCTGCGCCCGCAGCCGCGCTGGTCGAACAGGATGATCCGGTAGGCGGCCGGGTCGAACAGCCGCCGCCAGGACGCGGTGGCGCCGGAGCCGGGGCCGCCGTGCGCCACCAGGGCGGGGCGCCCGTCGGGGTTGCCGCAGGTCTCCCAGTAGACGCGCTGGCCGTCGCCGACGTCGAGCAGGCCGTGCGCGTACGGCTCGATCTCCGGATACATGCGGTTCCCCTCCCGAGGCCCAGATACAACAGCGCTGTTACATTAGCGGACGTGACCGCCACCCCAGACCGCGAGGCGCTCGGCACCCTGCTGCGCCACGTCCTCGAGCTGCTCGACGGCGACGTCGCCGCCGTCTACGACGACCTGGACCTGGCCGACTACCGGCCCCGGTACTCACCGCTGGTGCGGGTGCTGGTCGCCGACGGGCCGCTGCCCATCCGCGACCTCGCCGCCCGGGTCGGGGTCACCCACTCCGCGGCCAGCCAGACCGTCGCCCAGATGAGCCGCGCCGGCCTGGTCGCCCTCACCCCCGGCGCCGACGCCCGGCAGCGCATCGTCACCCTCACCGACCGGGCCCGCGCCCTGCTGCCCGTCATCGAGGCCGAATGGGCGGCCACCACCACCGCCATGCGGCAGCTCGACGCCGAACTGCCCGTACCCCTGGCCGACGAGCTGTACGCGGTCCTCGCGGCGCTGCGCCGCCGCCCGCTGCGCGACCGCATCGCCGACACCGGCCTGGCCCCCACCGGCCGGCCGGCCTGAGGCGACCCCGCAGCTCCGGGCGACCCCGGCGGGCAGCCCGGAGCGGTCACCGGTCGAGGCGTTGCCAGCGGCGCGCGGACAGCGGCAGGAACACCGCGATGAGCAGCAGCGGCCAGGCCACGGCCAGGACGCCGGCGTGCTCGGCGGGCCAGGTGTCGGCGCCCCAGCCGGGGTTGCCGAACAGGTCCCGGCAGGCGGCCACCGTGGCCGACAGCGGGTTCCAGGCGGCGATGGCGGCCAGCCAACCGGGCATGGTGGCCGGGGCGACGAAGGCGTTGGAGGCGAAGCCGAGCGGCCAGACCAGGATCTGCAGCGCGGCCACCGCCTCGGGACGGCGCAGCAGCAACGCCAGGTAGACCCCGACCCAGATCATCGCGAAGCGCAGGAGCAGCAGCAGCGCCACCGCGGCGTGCAGCAGGTCGGCCAGGGCCCGCCCGGTCACCACGGCGCTCGCCTCGAGCACATCGCCCGGGAGAACCGGGCGCTGTACCTGCGCCACCCGTGGCTGCTGCAGGTCGCCACCACCCGCCCCCCGCTGGGCCCGCAGGTGATCGGGTTCCCCCTCGCCGCCCGGGTGGGCACGACCGCCGGCGAGGAGTACCAGGCCGCCGGCGACCCGGCCCGCGCCTTCGAGTTCGGGCTGGCCCGCATCCTGGACGGCATCGAGGTGCTGATCCGCAACCGGCCGGCCGGGCGGGTGGGCGCGACCGGACAGGTAACGGGCGGTTAGCCTTCCGGGCATGACTATGCGCCCGATCCGGATCATCGGCGACCCCGTGCTGCGTACCCCGTGCGAGCCGGTGACCAGCTTCGACGCCGAGCTGCGCGCGCTCGTGCAGGATCTGATGGACACGCTGCTCGGCGCGCCTGGCCGCGCCGGGGTGGCCGCCCCGCAGATCGGGGTGAGCGCGCAGGTGTTCGTCTACGACGCCGACGGCCACCGCGGCCACCTGATCAACCCGAGGCTGGAGCTGTCCACGGAGCCGCAGGACGACGACGAGGGCTGCCTGTCCATCCCCGGGCTGTACTTCCCGACCGCGCGGGCGATGCACGCCACCGCGCACGGTTTCGACCAGTACGGCCAGCCGCTGACCATCTCCGGCAGCGGGTTCCTGGCCCGGGCCCTGCAGCACGAGACCGACCACCTGCACGGCCGCCTGTACGTGGACACGCTGCGCGGCGACACCCGCCGCCGGGCGTTGCGGGAAATCCGGGCCGGGCGGTTCGACTCGCCCAGTCGGGGGTTGTGACGACGCGGGGGTGGCCGTCGGGCCACCCCCGCGTCCGCTCACCGGATCACTTCGGCGGCGGGGCCACCAGGCAGGTCGCGGTCGAGGTGTTCCCGGCGTCGTCGACGCCGGTGATCACCGCGTCGCCGCGCAGCGTGACCTTGTAGTCGACGTCGCCGGCGCCGTCCTTGACCCGGGACTGCGCCCCTGGCGCCTGCACCAGCTTGATCTTCGTGCCGGCGGGGAACGGCCCGAACTTCACCGACGGGTCGGCGGCGTCCCCGATGTACACGTCCACCTTCGTGTCCACCAGGTCGGTGGCGGTCAGCTGGTAGAACCCGTCCGGGTTGTAGGAGCCCGGAACGTTGCCGCCGCTCGGGTTGTTCGTCGGCACGCACCGCGTGGTCGGGGCGGTGGTGTCCACCACCCGCATCACCGCGGTGTCGTTGCCGGTGTTGCCGGCCGCGTCGGTGGCGGTGCAGGTGACCGTGCTGGCGCCCAGCGGGAAGGTGCTGCCGGGCGGCGGCGCGCACGTCGGGGTCAGCGGCCCGTCGACGTTGTCGGTCGCGCTGGCCGGGTAGTTGATCACCGCGCCGGCGGGGCTGGTCGCCTCGACCGTCCGGTCGTCGACGACCACCGTCGGCGGGGTGACGTCGTTGACCTTCACGCTGATGTGCTCGACGAACTCCGGCCCGCCGGAGAGTCCGTTGAGCAGGAAGTCCACCGTGCAGTGCAGGGTGGCGCCCTGGGCGGCGTTCCCGGCCACCGTGATGGTCTCGGCGAACGGCACGTCGCTGCCGCTCTGCTGGGTCCGCGACGCGGCGTCGAAGCTCACCGACAGGCCCGGGTCGCAGGAGGTCACGGTCGGGGTGACGGTGACGTCCAGGTTCCGCAGCCCGTTCAGGATGGCCGCGGTCACCGTGTCCGGGGCGCTGCCGACGACCTGGCCGCCGGTGGCGGCGGCCACGCTGCTGGCCTGGCCGGCGGCGTCCAGCCCGCCGCCCCCGCCGCTGACGTTGACGGCGAGCAGCCGGGCGGCGTCGGCCTGCAGCGCGGCGGTGGCCTGCGCGAGGGTGTGTCCGGCGCTGGGGTCGTGGCTGGGTGCGTCACCGACCAGCACCACGATCCGACTGCTGCCCGACCGGTAGGCGATCGCGCCGTCGGAGACCTGGAACAGGGCGTTCACCCACGCCTCCGGGGTGTCGCCACCGCCGGCGGCGGCCAGCCCGTCCACGGCGGTCTGCAGGGCGGTGGCGTCGGCGGTGAGGTCCTGCCGGACCCGGAACAGCTCCGGCCCGTCACCCTCGTCCCGGTAGGAGGCGACCGCGAACTCGGCGCTGGGCTGTGCGGTGCGGACGTTGGTGATCACCTGCTGGAGGTTGGTCCGGACGTTGGCGATCGCCGGGCCCATGCTGCCGGTCGTGTCGACCAGCAGCACCACGTCCGGCTTCGGCGGGATCGGCGGCGTCGAGACCACTTTGCTGATCGGGATCGTCGCGCCCGGATCGGCGGACCGGTCCACCGTGCCCGGGTCGACCCCCGGGGCCGCCCAGGCGGGGGCCGCCACCGCGGTCACCATCGCGGCCACGGCGGCGACGGTCACCCCCCTGGCGCGCCCGCGGGCCACTGCTGTCAAACCCATCGTGTCTCCTTCGACTCCGCCGCGCCCGCCCCGGACGCGGCCTCGAAGCAGACGCTAGGGGCCCGGCCGAGCCCGGCCGGTCCGACACATGCCCAGGTCAGCGTCGGGTTGTTGACCCGGCGTGGCGGCTGGACAGGGCAGACTGGCCGGCCGCGTCGTCACGGGCGGCGGCGCAGCGCGCACTCGGTGAAGTCGGCGACCCGGGTGAAGCCGAGCCGCTCGTAGAGGCGCACGGCGGCGGTGTTGTCGGCCCGGACGTTGAGCGTCACATGCTCGACGCGGGCCCGCAGCCGGGCGCAGAGCGCGGCCACGGCGGCGCCGGCCAGGCCGCGGCCGCGGGCCCGTGGGTGGGTGGTGACGTTGCCCAGGGCGGCCACCCGCCAGGTGGGGGACCAGACGTGCACCCCGGCCACGGTGACCAGCTCGCCGGCCTCCCGGATCCCCACGTACTGGCCGGTGTCCAGCATCCGCGGGTCGAACCAGTTGTCCGGATAGGCGACCGCGTAGAGGTCGAGCAGCGCCGGCAGGTCGGACCGGTCGAGCACGTCCCCGGCGGCGGTGGCCCGGGCCAGCCGGTCCGGGTCGGTCAACGCCATCCGGTGGTGCACGGCGGCGTCGGACACCTCATACCAGCGGGCGACGGTGGCGTCCAGGCCGGGGGAGAGGTGCGCCCACAGCCGGGCCGGCAGCACCGGCGCGAGTTCGCCCAGCAGCGCCGCCAGCTGCCCGGTCCGCTCCGGGGTGGTGAACGCCAGCAGCGTCGGCAGGTCGACGCCGTGGTAGAGCAACGCCACCTGGTCGCCCCGGCGGTACCACGACGTGTAGGGCCAGAAGAAGTCGTCCAGGTCGCCCAGCTGGTAGGCGTGCAGCACCGGGTCCCGGCCCAGCAGGTCGGCCAGGACGGTCCGGTCGTGTTCGGCGCGTACGGGCATCCGCCGATGATCACACGGCGGCGGTCAGCAGCCGCCGGGGCGTCCCGTCTCGGCGGGCAGGTGGTCGTGGGCCCAGCGGGCCAGGGCGTCCAGGGCCGGCAGCAGGGCGGCTCCCCGGTCGGTGAGCTGGTAGCTGACCCCCACCGGCGGTCCCTCCCGCACGGTGCGGGAGACCAGGCCCACCCGGCACAGCTCACCGAGCCGGTCGGACAGCACCGACTCGCTGATCCTGGGCAGCGCCCGGGCCAGCTCCGCGAAGCCGGCGGGCCCATTGGCGAGGGTGCCCAGCAGCACCCCGTTCCACCGCTTGCCGAGGAACGCGAAGGCCCGGGCCAACCCCCCGTCGCAGGAACGGGGCGTGTGCTCCACCTGGGGCCTCGTCGTCATGCCCTCAGGATACGCGCTACGCTCGCCCCGCAAGGCACTACTAAAAAGCTAGCTACTCCCGTGCATGGAGTAGCGCCGCTGAAACGAGGACCCATGAGCGACCTGATCACCCTGCACCCCGAAGCGCAGGCCCTGCTGTTCACCGACGCCCGCACCGCCAACACGTTCACCGACGAACCGGTCAGCGACGCGCAGCTGCGCACCATCCACGAGCTCGCCAAGTACCCGCCCACCGCCGCCAACACCCAGCCGCTGCGGGTGCTGTTCCTCCGCGACGGTGAGCCCCGCGAACGGCTGCTCACCCACATGAACGAGGGCAACCGCGCCAAGACCGCCACCGCGCCGGTCGTCGCCGTCCTCGCCGCCGACACCGACTTCCACGAGTTCGTCCCGCGGGTCTTCCCGATCCGCCCGCAGATGCGCGACGCCCTCGCCGAGGACCCCGCCGGCCGCGAGCAGATGGCCCGGTTCAACGCCACCCTGCAGATCGGCTACTGGCTGCTCGCCGTCCGCGCCGCCGGCCTGGCCGCCGGCCCGATGGGCGGCTTCGACGCCGCCGGCGTCGACAAGGAGTTCTTCGCCGACAGCAGTTGGCGGTCCCTGCTCGTGGTCAACATCGGCAAGCCCGGCCCGGACGCCTGGTTCCCCCGGCTGCCCCGCCTCGACTACGACGAGGTCGTCCGACACGCCTGAGCCGACGCGGTGGCGGGCCGGCTCAGCCGGCCCGCCACTGGTCGTAGCCCAGCTTCACCACCAGGGCCAGCACCACCACCAGCAGCACCACCCGGACGAAACCGGCGCCGCGCCGCAGCGCCATCCGCGCGCCCAGCGCGGCACCAGCGACGTTGCACACCGCCATCGCCGCCCCGAGCAGCCACCACACGTGCCCGGTGGCCGCGAACACCACCAGCGCGCCCAGGTTGGTGCCCGCGTTGACCACCTTCGCCATCGCCGAACCCTGCACGAAGTCCGCGCCGATCAGCGCGGTGAACGCCAACACCAGGAACGTGCCCGTGCCCGGGCCGATCAGGCCGTCGTAGAGGGCGATACCCACCCCGGCCACCGCCACCGCGGCCGTCACCCGCGCCGGCGTACGCCGATGCGGGTACGACACCACGCCCAGCCGCGGCCGGGTCAGCACGAACACCGCCACCGCGAGCAGCACCACCAGCACCACCGGCCGGTACGCGCCCGCCGGCACCGCCCCGGCCAGCGCCGCGCCCAGCCCGGCGGTCAGCACAGCCAGCCCGGCCGCCGGCCCGGCCACCGCCCAGTCCAGCTTGGTGCGCCGCGCGTACGTCATCGCCGCGGTGGAGGTGCCGAAGATCGCGGCCAGCTTGTTGGTGCCCAACGCCGTGGCCACCGGCACGCCCGGCGCGGCCACCAGCAGCGCCGGCAGCAGCAACAGCCCGCCACCGCCGACCACCGCGTCCACCCAGCCCGCCAGGGCCGCCGCGGTCAGCAGGGTGGTCAACGACAGAGGGTCCACGGGCGGCCATTCTTCCCACCGCCGCCGCCCCGACGAGTGCCGCTGTGGCCAGGTTCACCGCCGGCTCAGCGGCCCCGGCGCCGCCGCAACCACAGGCCCGCCGCCGCCACCGCCACGAACACCAGGATCGAACAGACCAACGCCTTCAGCACCGGGCAAGCCTGCCACGGCGACGTAGGGTGTGCAGGTGCGCCTGGCCACGTTCAATCTGCTGCACGGCCGGTCCCTCACCGACGGACTCGTCGACCCCGACCGGCTCGCCGCCGCTGTCACCGCACTCGACGCCGACGTCCTCGCCCTGCAGGAGGTCGACCGCGACCAGTCCCGCAGCGGCAAGCTCGACCTCACCGCCATCGCCGCCCGCGCCCTCGACGCCCCCGAGCACCGGTTCGCCGCCGCCGTCGTCGGCACCCCCGGCGAAGCGTTCCGCCCGCTGACCCACGACGACGACGGCGACGGCGAACCCTGCTACGGGGTGGGGCTGGTCAGCCGCCACCCGGTCCGCTCCTGGCAGGTCACCCGGCTGCGCCCGGCCCCCGTACGCTCCCCGGTCTACGTTCCCGGGCCCGGCGGCGGGCTGGTGCTGCTGCGCGACGAACCCCGGGTGGTCCTCGCCGCCGTGCTGGACACCCCGTACGGGCCGCTCACCGTCGCCGCCACCCACCTGTCGTTCGTCCCCGGCTGGAACGTGCTGCAACTGCGCCGCGTCGTGCGGGCGCTGCGCACCCTGCCCGCCCCGCGGATCCTGCTCGGCGACCTGAACCTGCCCGCCGGCCCCGCCGCCCTGCTGTCCCGGTGGCGTCCCCTCGGGCGGCGTCCCACCTACCCGGCCGGGCAGCCCCGCGTCCAACTCGACCACATCCTCGCCGACCGGCAGGGCCGGGACCGGTTGCCGCCCGTCACCGCCGTCGACACCCCGCTGTCCACCATCTCCGACCACCGGCCGCTGCTGGTCGACCTCGGCTGAGGCGTGCCGGGAACCCCTACCGTCGGGGAGGCGCGCGGCGCGACGGAACAGCCAAACCCGTCCGGCCGCCGGGCGCCCGTGATAGCGATGGGACGTCGAGGGGAGGGGCCAGCCATGTCGCTGACCGGCCTGCCGCTGCTCATCACGATCGGGGTCATCGCCGCCGGCGCCGCTGTCGGCACCGCCCGCACCTGGCGTCGCCACGGCCGCTGGCAGGCCCTCACCCGACCCGTCGCCGTCCTGCTCACCGAGGTCCTCGCCCTGCTGGCCGTCGGCCTCGCCGTCAACCGTGCTGAAGGGTTCTATCCCACCTGGGGCGACCTGCTGCCCGCCGGGGTCGCCCGCCACGACACCGACCCCACCCGGTCCGGGCGCCTCGACCGCTGGATCACCAGCCGGGCCGGCGCGGCCCCCACCACCCCGGTCGCCTTCCCGTGGCACCCGCCGCGCGGCGGTCGCTGGCCGGTCACCGCCACGCCCACCGTGGTCGTGCCCGCCGACTACCCGCAGCACCCCACCCGCCGGTACCCGGTGATCGCCGTCCTGGCCGACCACGCCACCGGCGCCGGGGAGGCCACCGCCGCCCGCACGGTCCAGGCCGACACCGGACCGGTGATCGTCGTCTTCACCCACCTGCGGCCCACCGCCGCGCCGGCCGTCCTCACCGAGGCCCTGCCCGCCGGCCTCGCCCGCGACCTGCGGGTCACCAGCCACAGCTGGGCGCTGATCGCCCCGGCCGACCTGGCCGGGCTCGCCGGGGCCGTGGTCCGCGCCGCACCCACCCGCTATCCCGCCCTCGCCCTCGTCGACGACGCGCCGGAACCCGGCGGCGTCGCCGTGCCGGCCGACCTGCCCGCCACGGAGACCGTCGCCGTCATCGGCGCGGCCACCCACCAGCCCGGCCGCCCCGCCGACCCGCTGCCCACCGCGCTGCGCTGGGCCTGCCGGCAGACGCCCGCACCCCTGGGCGGGCCCGCGCCGCTGATCCCGCCGCCCCCGCAGGCCGGCTCCCCGACCGGTGGGCGGTGACCGTGGCCCCCGACAGCCTCGCCGCCGCGCTCACCGCCACCAGCGTCGCGGTGGCCGCCGCCGTGCTGCTGTCCGCGTTCTGGGACCGCGGCGCCGGGGCCCGCCGCGTCGCCGGGCGCGCCGCCACGGCGCTGCTGTGCCTGCTCACCGCCGTCGCCGCCGCCGGGATCTGGGTCAACCGGCAGGTCGACACCTGGACCAGCTGGTCGACGCTGCTCGGCCGCGACTCCGCCGCCGCCGACGCCGCCGCACCCGCCGCCGGCCCCGGCGGGGGACGAGTCGTCACGCTCACCGTCGCCGGCGCCGCCAGCGGTCTCACCCTGCACGTCGCCGCCTACCTGCCGGCCGCCTACGACCGGCAGCCCACCGAACGGTTCCCCGTCGTCGAGGCGCTGCACGGCTACCCCGGCTCACCCGCCGCCTGGCTCAACCGCCTCGCCGCCGCCCGGCACCTCGACCAGGAAATCAGCGCGGGCCGGATGGCGCCCACCGTCGTGCTGTTCCCCCCGCAGACCCCCAGCCCGCTGCTGGACACCGAATGCACCAACCTGGTTCACGGGCCGCAGGCGGAAACGTTCCTCACCGTCGACGTGCCGGCGGCCGCCGCGGCCCAGCTGCGGGTGCGCACCGACCGGGCCGGCTGGGGGCTGATCGGCTACTCCGCCGGCGGCTACTGCGCCACCAACCTGGCCCTGCGCCACCCCGACCGGTACGCCGCCGCCGCCAGCCTCTCCGGCTACGCCGACCCCGGCATCACCGTCGGCGACGGCAGCGAACACACCCTCAACGACGACCGGTGGCGGCTGCGGCACCTGCCCCCACCGGCCGTCGCCCTCTACCTGTCCAGCGGCCGCGCCGACCGCAAGGCCCACCACGACGCCGAGACGCTGCGCTGCCTGGCCCGGGCGCCGCTGGCCGTCACCACCGCCTACGTCGACGGGGGCGGCCACAGCATGTCCGTCTGGGAAGCCACCGAGGATCCCGCGTTCGACTGGCTCTCCAGCTGGCTGGGCCGCCCCGTCCCCGCCACCTGACGTGGGCGGCCTCAGGCCATCCCGGCCGCCCGCTGCGCCGCCCGGACCGCGTTGCGGAACAGCATCGCCACCGTCGTCGGGCCCACCCCGCCGACCCGCGGCGTGATCGCCCCCGCCACCGCGGCACACGACTCGTCGACGTCCGGCAGCAGGCGCCGCCCCTCGTACCGCACGCCGCCGCCGACCACCACCGCGCCCGGGCGCACGTGCTCCGGCTGGATGATGCCCGGCACGCCCGCCGCCGCCACCAGGATCTCCGCCCGCCGCGTGTAGCGGGGCCAGTCCGCCACCCCGGTGTGCACCACCGTCACCGCCGCGTTGGCCGTGGGGCGCTTCTGCGCCAGCAGCATCGCCAGCGGCCGGCCCAACGTGGCGCCCCGGCCCAGGATCACCACCTCACGGCCGGACACCGGCACCCCGTGGTACGCCAGCAGCGCCTCGATGCCCGCGGGCGTGCACGGCAGCGGACCCGGCAGGCCCAACGCCAGCCGGCCCATGTTCACCGGATGCATCCCGTCGACGTCCTTGTCCGGGTCGAGGACCTGCAACGCCCGGTCGTAGTCCAGGTGCCCCGGGATCGGATGCTGCACCAGCACCCCGTGCACGTCCTTGTCGGCGTTGAAGCCCTCCAGCACCGCGTGCAGGTCCGCCTGCGACGCCGAGGCGGGCAGGTGCACGTGCGGGGAGACGAACCCCAGCTCCGCCGCCTGCCGCTGCTTGATCCGGATGTAGCCGGCGCTGGCGTCGTCGTCGCCCACCAGGACGGTCGCCAGGGCCGGGGTCACGCCGGCGGCGCGCAGCGCCTGCACGGCCTCGGTGACCTCCGCCAGCACCTGGTCCGCCACCGGTTTGCCGGACAGGATCCGGGCGGTCGTTTCCACAGAAGACATGGCTCACCTCGCCCGCGGAGGCCCAGGCGGTCGACCCCCGCGACGAGCTCCCCGATGGTTGCTGCCATCCCCGTGCCGCCAGTCGCGTCCACGCTCAGCCTGCCACATCCCACCCGCCGACCGCACGCGACACCTCCCACCAGCCGGGCAGAGCCGCCAGCACCTCGTCGGCCCGCCGCCGCCGGTCGGCCGCCGAGGCCACCCCCAGGTCCGCCACCGCCGCCTCGAACGCCGGCCGCAACGCCACCTCCCGCGCCGGCGCGTCCGCGGCCAGGATCGTGTGGCAGCGGGCGTACGTCGCCACGATCCAGAACATCGCCTCCCGGTGCGCGCCCGCCCCGACCAGCTCCGCGCCGCCGTCCACCACCACCGGCCGGGCCGCCGGCGTGATGTCCGCACCGAAGGCGAACGGCGTACGCGCCACGCGTGCCGCCTCGTCGAACGTGCGCGCCAGCCCCGCCAGATGCTCCCGCACCCGGGCGGGGGACATGCCACCGCCGTCCAGCCAGCCGAGCAGTTCCCGGTACCGGTCGGCCAGCCCGTGCCCGGCCAGCACCTGCCGGGCCAGCACGTACCGGCGGCGGACCGTCGGGTCCCGCCGTGCCGCCACCACCGGCAGCAGCGCCGTCAGCGACGTGGGGAACAACCACGCGGTCACCTGGGTGTGCAGCGGCGCGGTGTCGTCGAGCCGTCGGAGCCCGTCCTCGACGCGCCGGCGTACCCCGGCGCACCGCCGTCGCACCCACCCCGGGTCGGTGAACCCGGCCGCCACCCGATCCCGGATCGCCGCCAGCCGGCCCGTGGGGTCCGCGATCACGGTGTCGGTGCGGAACATCGGCGCGTACACCCACGACCCGAGCACCTCGTCGGCCGACCCGAGGTCCGCCCAGGTCAGCTCGGTGACCTCCAGCAGCACCCCGCGGTGGCGGAACTTGCCCAGCTTCCCGCCGGGCTCGTCGCGCACCAGCAGGACGTCCACGTCGGACGACGCGGGCAGCATCGCCTGCTCCGGCAGCGCCACCGTGGAGCCGCTGAAGAAGGCGCCCCGCACGGCCGGGTCGTGGCGCATCCGCTCGCGTACCCAGTCGACCGCCACCGCTTTCGCCGCGCCCACCCGCATCGGGCAATGCTGCCATGGCGGCGGCCGGTGGCTACGCCCCGGCGAGGGGGAACTCGTCGAACAGCACCACCCGGGCGGCCGGATCGGCGGTGTCGAAGCGATACGAGCGGACCAGTCCGTCGGCGGTGTCCAGCAGCGTGAACACGGTGATCTCGTTGCTCGCCACGTAGGGCAGGGCGGTGCCGTCCGGGCCGGTCAGCGGCGCGACGGTGGGGACGACCGGGGCCAACCCACCCGGGTCGCCCTGCTGGACGTACCCGGGCGGCAGCTCACGCGACCGGCCGGACGTGACGTCGTAGGCGCCGTAGCTGTTGCCGACGTTGGAGGTCTCCAGCCAGTGCACCCCGGCCGCGTTGCGGAACCGGTTCCACACGTGTGAGTGTCCGTTGAGGACCAGGTGGACCTGCGCCGCGCTGAGCAGCGGCTCGACGTCGCGCAGGATGTGGTCGTCGCCGAGTGGATAGTGGTAGGTGATCCCACCCGGCCGCACCGTCGGCACCGGGTCGGTGAACGGCGGCGCGCAGTGGTGACCGAGCCCGTGGCTCGGGTGGTGGAACATCACCACCCGGTACCGGGCCGCCCGGGCCGCGGGGGACGCCAGTTCGTTCGCCAGCCAGCGGTACTGCGCCGAGCCGCGGGCGATCGGTGCGAAGATGAACTGGCCGTGCCCCCACCGCTGCGGGCGGTCGACGTCCTGGGCGGCCTCCTGGAACTTGCCCCGCCCGATCGGCTTCGGCGAACGCCACACCGCCGTGGCGAACAGGCTGATCAGATGGACGTCGCCGATCGTCCGTGACCACCAGCGCGGCCCGCCCGCGTCGCTGCGCGGCACCGGAAACAGCTCCCCGTAGGTGGTGACGTCCCAGTCGTCGGGCCGGGCGTCGTTGAACTGCTCCTCCAGCGAGCCGGTCTCCGACCAGCGCCCCATGACCTCGTGGTTGCCGATGGCCGGGTAGAGCGGGCTGTTCGGCAGGATCGGCGCGCCCGGCCAGCGGCCGGTCGCCCGGCCGGCGAAGCTGGCGAAGAAGGCCGGCCGGCGGGTGCTGTCGAACCAGTCGCTGGCCCGGTCCGGCACGTTGACCATGTCACCGGCCATCAGCACGCCGTCCAGGGCGGTGCCGGCCGTCTCGCCGACCTGGGCCAGGTTCGCCGGGACCATCGGCATGAGTTGGTGGTCGCTGGTCAGCAGCAGCCGGACCGGTCGTCCCGGCGGCACCGCCGGAGCCAGGCTGTAGCTGGCCGTGACGGTGATCTGTCCGTCGTCGTCGATCGACACCACACGGTACGGCAGGCGCCCCGCCGGCAGCCCGCCGACCTCGGCCAACTGCCGGTACACCGGGCGCCGGGTCACCCCGACGTACGCCCGGCCCGGCACCGACGATTCGGCGTCCTCCCGCATCCGCGACAGGGGCCGGGTCTCGGCGCGGAACCGCCGCCACCCGCCACCGGACTCGGCGGGACCGGTCGCGGCGGCGTACGCCGCCTGCTCGGTCATCTCCGGCACGTCCCCGCCGACCAGGACGACCTGGCACCGGCCGGCGCGCTCGGTGTGCCAGAGCACGTGGACTCCGTCCGGCTGCGGGTCGAGCAGGTACGGTTCGCACAGCAACGTCACCGCACGAGTATGCGGGCCGCCCGCTCCGCGCTGCGTCCCGTGGCACTGTCCGGGCCCGCGAGTAGGAGAACCTCCACCGCGGCAGGCCGAGCCTCCCGTTCTGCTGAGGAGTCGTCACCCGCCCGACGGTGGCTGTTCGGTCGGCGCGGCCGCCCAGCCCGGGCGGACGAGACCTGTCTCGTAGGCCAAAATCACGAGCTGAACTCGATCTCGGACGTCGAGCTTGGCGATGGCCCGAGTGATGTGGGTTTTCACCGTCAGTGGGCTGATCACGAGGTGACCGGCGATGGCGTCGTTGGACAGGCCGCTCGCCACCAACCGGACGATCTCCCGTTCGCGCTCCGTGAGTGCGGCGAGCCGCGCCGAACCGGTGTCGGCCGCCGGCCGGTGAGCGAGTTGCGCAATCACGCGGCGGGTAACGCCCGGTGAGAGCAGCGCTTCACCGGCCGCCACGACCCGTACGGCCCGGCGCAGGCCCTCCGGGTCGATGTCCTTGGTGAGGAACCCGCTTGCCCCTGCCGCCAGGGCGGTGAAGACGTACTCATCTGTTTCGAAGGTGGTGAGGATGACCACCCGGCTGCCCTGCAGTTGCCGGTCGGCGACGATCTGCCGGGTGGCGGCGATCCCGTCCATGCCCGGCATCCGTATGTCCATCAGCACCACGTCGGGCCGCAGCGCCCGGGCGGTGCGGACTGCCTCGTCCCCGGTCGATGCCTCACCGAGGACGACGATGTCGCGGTCCCGCTTGAGCAGACTGCGGAACCCGGAACGAACCAAGTGCTGGTCGTCCGCGAGGAGCACGGTGATCGCCATGGTCACCCGGTCACCGGAATCGACGCATGCACCGTGAACCCGGACTCGGCGGCTGGACCGGCACGCAGGGAACCGCCGAGCGCGTTGACGCGTTCACGCATCCCGGCGATGCCATGCCCGGCGGAGTCCGCGTTCCCGGGTTCGCCAGCCGGTCCGCTGATCTTTGGGAGGTCTATATCGCTGGTGGTGGCAGTCCAGCCGACCTTGGCGCACGTGCCGTTGTCGGTGACGGTGACGGTGACCCGGGCCTGTTCGTAGCACAGTGCCACCACGGCCCGGGTTGCCCCAGCGTGGCGGACGGTGTTGGTCAACGCCTCCTGCACGATCCGGTAACTGGCCAGCGCCACCGGGGCGGGCACCGCCGACCGGTCGCCGGTCTCCTGCAGCTCCACGTCGATCCCGGCGGCACGCACCTGCTCGATGAGGATGGCCAGCCCGTCCAACTGGGCCGCCGGCGACTCGATCGTCGGCGCGGACCCGTCGCGCAACACATCGACCAGTGCCCGCAGGTCCGCCATCGCCTTGCCGCGCACGTCCTGGGCCAACTGGAGCGCGTCCCTGGCCTCATCGGGCGCCGACTCCAACGTGTCCAAGGCCACGTTGAGGTGCACCCCGACCACGGCGAGGGTGTGCGAGACCAGGTCATGCAGCTCGCGTGCGATCCGTACCCGCTCCTCCGCCCGCCGGCGCCGGGCGTCAAGCTCGCGTTCGTACGCGGATTGCGCTACCCGGGCGGCCAGTTCCTGCTGCCAGCCGCGCCGGTTGCGGTACGCGACACCGATCGTCACCACGAGAGCCAGCCAGAACACCTCGCCACCGACCCGGCCGACCACCAGATTCGGGCTGTACCCGAGCACCGCCCACTCCCAACTGGCGGCATAGGCCAGAACGACCGCGCCGATGCCGACAGCCCAGCCGATGCGCCCGATCATGACAGCGTGGGCGAACAGGACGGTGGCCGGCCAGACCCAACCTCCCTCCACCAGGCCGGCACCCCGCATCGCCGTCACCGCCGCCACCGAAGCGAGCAGAGTGACCAAGGGCCACCGCCGACGCAGCATCACCAGAATGGCGAGGGTCTCGGCCAGCGGAACTGCGCCGTACACGGTCACGCTGCCACCGGTGAGCGCGATTCCCGTCGGCACGCCGACCAGGGTCAGCACGGCCAGGACCGCGGTGACGGCCCAACGCGGCAACCCGGTCCACATCGTAGGCAGCGCGGTGGAGGAGCGTTCCATCGATGCAGCCGCCTGTGTCATCAGAGGATTATCCTCCCCGCGCGATACGGCGCAGCCCGCCCGCCGCGACAGCGAGCCAGCCGACGTAGGCCCACACCATCACCCGCTCGGCGAGACCGGTGATGGTTGCCCACGGTCCGACCGCCAAGGAGGGGCCGCCCTGCACGTCGAGGAACGTGATCATGAACAGGACGAACGCGACCACTGACAGCGCCGTAGTAACGGCCAGCCCACCGGCGACCGAACGCCACCGGGAGTCCCGGCGCCACACCCGGCTGAGCACGACCGCAGCTGCGGGCAGGACCGCGAAGGCAAGCAGCCCGGCAACGCCGTGCAGCGTGCCGGCCGTAGTCGGCGGCTTGTCCCAGCGGCCGGGCGGGTCGGCCGGAAACACGCCGGCGACCAACAGAGCAGACGTCCAGACACCGAGCAGCACCAGACCGGCACGCCCGCGGGTGTACGCAGCAGCCAGCCACGTCAGTGTCCCCGAAGCGACAGCCAGGGCCAGCACGCCGAGCGGAACCAGCCACCCGCCACGCGGAGCGTGCACATAGTGGCTGATCATCGCCTCGGCCGGGCTCCAATCCGGGTTGATCACGTCGACCACAGCGAAGCCGATCAGCGGCAAGGCCAGCCCACCTAGCACGCCCTCCACGGCAATCCGGCGGGCGGTGCGCGCCGAGCCCGGCACCGCTGCGGGCTCGATCGACTGTGGTCCAGGGGATGTCGGCGAAGTGTCGGCCGGGCCAGCGCTCAACATGGAGCCTCCTCACTCGGGAATGCTCCGACGCTATGAAATCCCGGCCTGCGTCGCGTCATCCCAGGGATGTCACCTTGATCGACGCCGATCGAGTACCGCCTACACCAATCGGTGTAGCCGTCACCCGCTCCTGAAACGCGAGCCGACAGCCAAGCACTGGGTCAGTCACCAGCCGGCTGCCCACCCGTGATCGCCGGACTGCTGGTCGCGGCGGCACTCGGCCCGAGCACCACCGGCGCCGCCGTCGCGGTCGCCGCCACCGCCTGGGCGCCACTGGCCGCGCACACCGCCGCCCTCGTCTAGGACGAACGCGGCAGCGGCCACGTGCAGGCCAGCCGCATGCTCGGGGCGAGCCCCACCCGCATCCTCCGCACCCACGTGCTACCCGGGGTGCTACCCGCGGTCACCCGCCACGCCGTCCTACGGCTGCCCGGCATCGCCCTGGCGATCGCCTCCCTCGGCTTCGTCGGCCTCGGCGCCCAGCCACCCACCCCGGAATGGGACTCCTGCTCGCCGAGGCCATGCCGTACGTCGAACGCGCCCCCTGGGCCGCGCTCGCCCCCGCCACCGCGCTGGCGCTGCTCGGCGCCTTCGCCGTCACCACCGCCACGACCATCGGGCCCCGTCAGCGCCGCACCGCCGCCCGGCAGTCCACCAGGCAAGCCCCGCCGGCCGACACATGCACTGCGGTTTGAAGGTTCGGCCGAGGATTCCCGGCCGGCAAGCAGAAAAGTCTCAAAGGGCGGGTCAACGATACGGTAGAGGTCATGGCTAACCCTCCCGCACCCGGCCGCTCCCACGACGCCCCGCCGCACCTCGCCGGACCCGCACCGACCGCCGACGAGATCGCCGACCGCATCCTCGCCCTGCCCGAGGTCACCGTCATCGTCGCCGACGAAGCCTCGGGCGCCCCACCCGTGAGCTGGGGATACCGGTTCTTCTTCGTCGGCCCCGACCGCCGCCGGCCGTTCGCCACCCTCGCCGAACACGACATGCCCGGCTTCGACGACAACTCCCACCTCGACCGGCCCGGCGTCTACCGGCTCAACCTCGACCTCGGCCGCGCCGAGTTCGAACGCCACTTCGGCTACCCACCCGCCCAGTTCACCGACCACCGGCCCTCGCTCGACGCCACCACCCTCGACGAGATCCAGCCCCACCCCGTCTACGGCACCCACGGATGGGCGTGCGTCCTCAACCCCGGCATCGCCAGCCTCACCGAGACCCAACGGCTGCTCGCCTATGCCCACGACCGGGCGCTGCAACGACACCGCCGCACCCTCGACCGCCGGCACCGCCCCGACTGACCCCGGTCACGAGGCCGCCTGCCAGTGGTACGTCCACGGCGGCCCCGACCCGACCACCGGCTCCCGCACGTACAGGCCGTCGCCGACCACATCGACCTCACCGGGGTGCAACTCGGCCGGCGGGTCGCCGCGATCGTCCAGCTCCACGGTCGCGGTCCGCCCGTCGGCCGGCCCACCCACGATCGGGACATCAGCTACCTCTCGCATACGTGCAGCATCACGCCCCAGCCCCCGACGACACCCCGAACCGGCGAAGCTCACCCGCCCGATCAGGAATCGTCGCCGCGCCCACCCACCAGCACCGCCAACGCACGATTCGTGCGGTTCGACCGCACCGCCGCCCGCTGCTGACCCGCCGTCACCTCGATGTACGTCTGCGACGACGCCAACGACGCATGCCCCAGCAGCCGCATGATCTCCGCCGCGCTCGCCCCGTCCTCCGCCAACCGCGTCGCGAACGTATGCCGCAACGCGTGCAGCCGCGCCCCCCGCGGCACCCGGTCACCGATCCCCGCCCGCCGGTAGCAGGACTCCACCAGATACTGCAGGCCACCCCGACGCAACGGCTCACCCCGCCGGTCCACCAGCAAGGGCGAGTCCGGCCGTACGCTGCGCGCGCCGAACCGGCGCCGGCGACTGTCCAGGTAGTCCGCCAGCACCCGATCCACACCCGACTCGATCGGCACGGTCCGGGGGCGGCCGCCCTTGCCCGCCACGTCCACCCGCCGCTCGCCGGGCCGGCCGGCCAACGACGCCACCCGCAACGCCAACAGCTCCGACAGGCGCAGCCCCGCGCACAGCGCCAGCGACAGCACCGCCAGGTCGCGCTCGGGCCACGGGTCGCGCTGCCGGCCGTCGTCCCGGGCCACCGCGGCCAGGAGTTCCTCCGGGGTGTCCTCGCCGCGCAGCGGCTTGGGCTGGGGGAGCGGGGTGCGGGGCCGCCCCACCGCCGGCATCGGATTTCCCGGTACGACCCCCTCCGCCACCAGGAAGGTGAAGAAGCTGTTCCAGGTGGACCAGGCCCGATGTACGGAGGCGGCGGCGCGCGGGGCGGCGAACCGGGCGAACGCCGTCCGCATGACCCGGGGGGAGAGGGCGGTGATCGGCAGTTGATCGAGGGGGAGGGGAGTGGTTTCGTCCTCGCTGACCAGGGCCGCGATGGTGGTGAGGTCCCGCCGGTACGCGGCGAGGGTGTGGGGGGAGGGCTTGCGGGTGGCCCGGGCGGTCAGGAACTCCTCGATCAATCGCCCGACCGACTCGTCCGGTTTGTCATGCATAAGGCATATTATGCATGATTTTCGCGTTCGGGTCACGCCGCCAGCAGGGGGAGCAGGGCGCAGCCGCCGGCAGTCAGGCGGGGTCGGCCACGTCGTGCCGGGCTCGGCGGGTCGCCCGCCAGCCGCTCAGCCAGGCACTGGCGACCAGTTCGGCGGCGACGATCCCGAGCCCTGCGACGATGACCTTGCGCCTGTTCACCACGGGTACGGGCGGGGCGGCTGGCGCGGAACGGCCGACCGGCCCCTTGAAGATCATCCGGGCCGCGCCCGCCTGGCTCGCCGAATACCCTGTCAGGGAAGGGCCCGTCGGTCTTACTTGACATAATGTGCATTATCGAATGTCAGCGGAAGCGTGTTCAGGCGGCGTGACGCGCCACCTAGCGGGTGGTCCCTCACCTCGGTTGCAAGCCCTGGTGAGGGACCGCCCGCTCGTTCAGGCAGTCAACAACGGACTTCCTGGTCAGAAGCCCAGGCGGCCGGTGCCCCCCACGACGGGCAGCGTCAGCGCACTGCCATTCAGGTACACGGTGACCTGGCTGCCCACCGCGGCCGCGTCGCGCGCCGGGCGGTTGGACGTCGGGTTCGCGTTGTAGTTGCCGGTGATGACGACGCCGATCCGGTGTCCGGCCGGGATGACGTGCTCGGACGGGAGGGTCTTCCACCGCACGTTGTACTCCTCGCCCGGCGTCAGCGCGTGGCTCCGCCGAATGTCGGGCGAGTTCTTCACGTCGATGTGGCCCCAGGCCAGGACGCGCTCCGGCGTGATCGCGACGCTCGCCTCCATCGGCTCGGCGCACCCGGTCCGATCGGCCAGGTCCGCGGGCTCGCAGGACTCCTGCACCACCTCCAGCGGTTCCTTGCCCGCCACGGTGACGGTCGGTCCCGCGCCGTAGTCGACGAGGAGGGCCGACAGCAGCGCCGTCCCGGCCGTCGTCGACATCCGGACCGCCAGCTCCGGCGTGCCGGAGAGGCGTACGTCCGCAGCGAGCGGTGGGGTCACGTACGCGAGCCGGCCGGGCTTGGTCTGCTCCGCGTTACCGATCTTGACTGCCTGCGACTCGATCTGGTCGACGAAGCTCTGCGAGGGGTTGCCCTTCGGCGCGTTGAGCGACAGGGTGCCCGCCGCGTCGGCCGTCGTCGGACCGAAGCGCAGGTCCACCTTCTCGGCGGCGGCGTCCGGCCAGGTCGAGTGGGTTTCCCAGGTGCCGTCGGGACGCTGGATGTCCGCCATCGGCTCGTCCATGATCCCGTTGGGGATGTCGTACAGCCAGTGGTCCATCCACCTGTGCATGACCGCCTGCCACTCGGGGAGCCGGAAGCTGGTCGGGTTCACGTGCGCGCCGCGGTGGAGCCAGATCTTGCGCGGCATCTGGCGCTTCTCGACCTCACGCCACAGATCGGCGAAGTGCATGGTCTTGACGTTGAAATCGGTGAGGCCGTGCACCATGAACACGGACGTCTCCGCTGTCTTGATCTTGTTGGCGTCGGGCAGGTAGTTCCGCTGCTGCCAGAACGGGGTGAAGTCGGAGGCGCTGGCCTGCTCGGCGTCGCCGAGCCCGGTGATGACCGACTCGCAGGCCGGCGCCGACGCGGAACCCGGTAGCGTCCGGCCGACGGAGACGTAGTCGGCGAGGTACTCGGTGTACCGGAAGTTGACGTTCTCGCTCCAGGTCGACCAGGCGATCCCCTGGTCGTTCACGTACCGGTACCAGCTGGAGATCGCGGAGATGGGCACCACGGTCCGCAGGCCGGGTACGCCCTGGGTGGCGACCGCGTTGGGCAGGGTGCCGACGTAGGACACGCCCTGCATCCCCACGTTCCCGGTGCTCCAGTCGGCGACCGCCGCGCTGCCGTCGTGGTGGAAGCCCGGCGCGCGGCCGTTGAGCCAGTCGACGACCGCCTTGATGCTGATCGTGTCCTCGGGTCCGCCGGTGGTCGGGCAGCCGAAGGACCGTGAGGTGCCCTGCATCTCCACTTGGACGACGGCGTAGCCCCGGGGGACGAAGTACTCGTCCCACCAGCCGGGGAATCCGCGGGTCTTGTCCGGCAGCGGGTCGCCGGGGTCCCGGCCGTAGTAGGGGCTGGCCTCCATGATGGTGGGGACCCGGAGGCCCGCCTTGGTCTCGGCCGGCCGGATGACGTCGACCTCGATCAGATCCCGGCGGCCGTCGGCGTCACTGTCCATCGGCGCCTCGACGTAGACGACCTCCTGGATCGCCTCGGCGTAGGAGAAGACCGGTTGGGTCACACCGTTTTCGATCACGATCCCGGGGGTGTCCGCTGTCGCGCTCGCCGAGGCGGGCGCACTCATGATCACCGCCCCGACGACAGTTCCGACGGCTAGCAATCGCCGTACAACTCCCATGTCCCTACCTCCGTCAGCTCCAGAGACACATGGTTGATACAGCGTGGTCGATATTGATCGAGCGGGTCAATGACCATCCGTAGCGGAGGGCCTCTTGTCCGTTACGACAGATGTCGTGCTGTGCCGACTGTTCCGGCGAGTTCGTCGGCTTCGGCCACCGGTTCCTCACGCGCGCGTCGGGACGTAGACTGCTCGCGTGGTCCCCCTCGAAGCCGTCGCCGCCGCGTACGGTCGCTGGACCACGCCGGACCTGCCGCTGTACGGCAGCGACCACGATCGCTCCGACTTCGCTCCCTGACCGGGCCCGCTCCTGCGCCCACCGTCCGGTCAATTCCCCACCTCCCGGGAGCGTCTCGTCATGCCCGTGTCCGACAACACCCATCTGATCCCGCCCGCGGGCGGTTCCTCCGCAATCCCTCCACGCTCGGCCGACACCTCGGCCGCGGCGGTGCTCCGCGCGCCACGGACCGCCCGGGTCCTGGCCGCCAGCATGCTCGGCCGGATTCCGCTCGGCGCGGCTCCGCTCGCCCTGCTGGTGTTCGCCCGGGAGACGATGACGCTGACCGTCGCGGGCCTACTGGTCGCCGCGTTCACCGCCGGTACCGCGGTCGGGCAGCCGATGCTCGCCCGCATGGCGGACCGTTGGCGCCAGCCGCCGGTGCTGTGGCTGGCCATGACCGCGTCGACGGTCGGTTTCGCGCTCACCGCCGCGCACGTCAATCTTGCGGTGACGGTGTTCGCGGCCGGGCTGGCCGGGGCGGGCGCGCCGCCGTTCGAGTCGTGCCTGCGGGTGCTCTGGCGCGACCTGCTTCCCGCGCACCAGGTGCAGACCGCGTACACCCTGGACATCGCAGTGCAGGAAGTGATCTTTATTCTTGGTCCGGTGGTCACGCTCGGCGCCGTGGGATTGGTCGGTCCGGCCGGTGGTCTGGCCGCGGCCGCGCTCGTGCAGGGTGTCGGCACCGTCTGGTTCGCCACGACCGACGCGGTGCGGCGCTGGCGGGGCGAGCCGGCGCCGCGACACTGGGCGGGGCCGCTGCGGGCCGGCCGGCTGCGGTTGACTCTCGGTGCGCTGTTGCTGGTCGGAGCGGCGGTAGGGAGCGTGACCGTCGCCGTGGCCGGGTATGCCGAGTCGGCCGGAGCCAGGTCCTGGGCGGGCTGGCTGCTGGCCGCGCAGGCGACCGGGGCGTTGGTCGGGGGCCTGCTGTACGTGCGTTTCGCCGGGCTGCGCCGGCACGCCACGCTCCCCCGCGCCATCGGCGTGTTCGCGGTCGGTTACCTGCCGTTGCTGCTGACTCCGGCGCCGGCGGTGATGCTGGTGCTGATGGCGGTCAGCGGTCTCGCGTTGCCGCCGCTGTTGACCATCGCCTTCGTGGTGATCGACGAGGCGGCACCGGCGGGCACGGTGGCCGAGGCGTTCGCCTGGGCGGCGACCGCGTTCTCGGTCGGCAGCGCGGGTGGCGCGGCGGCGGGCGGGGCGCTGGTGGATGCGGTGGGGCGGCCGGTGTTCGGCTTTCTGATCGCCCCGCTGGCCGCTGCCGTGGCCTCCTGGATCGCGGTGGTGGGTCAGCGGCGCCGGCGATCCGTGTCGCCATGAGCGGCCTGCCTTGCCGGGGCGCCTGACCCACTCGGCGGCTTGGGGCGAGATGGCCTTGCTCCCGGCGACGTGTCGCACGGTGACCTGCTGGCGGCAGGGCGTCCTGACGGGGTCGGGTGGCGCGGCCGGGGAGGAAGCGCCCCGACCGTTCGGCTCACGGTTTCGACCGTCCGGCGCGTGGTGGGTTTGGGCGCGGAGTGCGGTGGGGGCATGTAGGGGCGACGTTTCTCGGCCTCTTCCGGGGAGGAAGCAGCATGCTTTCCGCACTCGATCGTCGGCACACCGTCGCGCCGCCGGGGTACAGCCGTTGGCTGATTCCGCCGGCGGCGTTGGCGATCCATCTCTGCATCGGGCAGGTCTACGCGACGAGCGTGTACAAGACCTCGCTGATCGCTCATTTCGGCGCGAGCCAGACGGCAGTCGGGGTCATCTTCAGCATCGCGATCGTGATGCTGGGGTTGTCGGCGGCGGTGGCGGGCACGTGGGTGGAGGCGAGCGGGCCGCGGAAGGCGATGTTCGTGTCGGCGTGTTTCTGGGCGGCCGGGTTCCTGGTCGGTGCGTTGGGCATCGCGACGCGGCAGTTGTGGCTGCTGTATCTCGGGTACGGGGTGCTGGGTGGGATCGGTCTGGGGATCGGGTACATCTCCCCCGTCTCCACGTTGATCAAGTGGTTTCCGGACCGGCCGGGCCTGGCGACGGGGTTGGCGATCATGGGGTTCGGTGGTGGGGCGATGGTGGCCTCTCCCCTGTCCCGGCAGTTGCTGTCGTTCTACGACGCGGGGTACGACCCGGCGAACGCGGCCTCGACGGCGTCGGGGGCGGCGCTGGTGTGGTTGTTCGTGACGTTGGGCGTCGGCTACTTCGTGATCATGATGTTCGGGGTGTTCAACGTGCGGGTGCCGGCGGCGGGCTGGCGGCCGGCGGGGTTCGATCCGGCGCGGGTGGCGGCGAAGCCGCTGGTGACCACGGCGAGCGTGTCGGCGGCGAATGCGGTGAGGACCCGGTCGTTCTGGTTGCTGTGGGTGGTGTTGTTCTGCAACGTGACCGCTGGTATCGGGATCCTGGAGCAGGCCAGCCCGATGATCCAGGACTTCTTCCGCGACGGTGGGACGTCGTCGGTGTCGGTGGCGGCGGCCGGCGGGTTCGTGGGGCTGCTGTCGCTGTTCAACATGGGCGGCCGGTTCGTGTGGTCGTCGACGTCGGACGTGATCGGCCGTAAGCCGATCTATCTGGTGTATCTGGGTGTCGGGATGGTGCTGTATGTGCTGCTGGCCGTGGTCGGGCACGCGGCGACGGCGTTGTTCGTGCTGCTGGCGTGCGTGATCCTGTCGTTCTACGGGGGTGGGTTCGCGACGGTACCGGCGTATCTGCGGGATCTGTTCGGCACGTTCCAGGTGGGGGCGATCCATGGCCGGCTGTTGACGGCGTGGTCGGCGGCGGGGGTCGCCGGGCCGCTGATCGTGAACGGGTTCCTGGACGCCCAGGGCAAGCCGGGGACGTTGACGGCGGCGGCGTATCGGCCGGCGTTGTTCACGATGGTCGGGGTGCTGGCGGTGGGGTTCGTGGCGAACCTGTTGATCCGGCCGGTGCCGGAGCGGTTCCACGAGCCGGCGGCGGGCCGGGACGTGGTCGAGGATGTGGTGGCGGAGAGGAGCGGTACGCGATGAGCGAGGGCAACCCGCGGGGGCAGCAGGCCCGGTTGGTGGTCTCCTGGCTGGTGGTGTCGGTGCTGCTGGGCTACGGGGTGGTGCAGACGGTGATCACCGCGGCGAAGCTGTTCACCAGCTGAGGCCTTAGGACGGGCGGCCCCGGGCAGCACGCCCCGGGCCGCGGGCGCGTGGGTCAGAGGCCGCCGGCGATGCGCAGGACGGCGCCGGTGGTGTAGGAGGCGTCGGGGCCGAGGAGGAAGGCGATGGCGCCGGCGATCTCGTCGGGTTCGCCGGCGCGGCCGAGCGGGATGCGGCCGGCGGCGGTGTCGGGGCGGTCGGGAACGCCGGACAGGGCGTGGATGTCGGTGCGGATGATGCCGGGGGCGACGGCGTTGACCCGGATGCCCTGCGGGGCGAGTTCCTTGGCCAGGCCGACGGTGAGGGTGTCGGTGGCGGCCTTGACGGCGGCGTAGTGGATGTATTCACCGGGGCTGCCGAGGGTGGCGGCGGCGGAGGAGACGTTGACGATGGCGCTGCCGCGGGTCATCCGGCGGGCGGCCTGCTGCGCGCACAGCACGTATCCGATGAGGTTGACGTCGACGACCCGACGCAGGTCGTCGAGGCGCAGCTCGGTGAACGGGCCGATCGGGCTGGTGACGCCGGCGTTGTTGACCAGGCCGGTGAGGGGGCCGAGGTCGGCGGCGGCGTCGAAGAGGGCGGCGACCTGGTCGGGGTCGGTGGTGTCGGCGGGCACGGCGACGCCTTGGCGGCCTGCGGCGTGGATGTCGGCGAGGACAGCCGCGGCGGCGTCGTGGTCGCGGCGGTAGCCGACGGCGACGTGGTGCCCGCCGGCGGCGAGGCGGCGGGCGGTGGCGGCGCCGATGCCGCGGCTGCCGCCGGTGACGACGGTGACCGGATCCACTGTTGCCCCTCCCCTGCTGTGGCTGCTGGGCCGACGTTACCGTGGCCGGCCCTGGCCTGCGGCGGGGAAGATCACACGGGGGGCTGATCTTCCCCGTGTCGCAGCCGGCTGGTATCAAGGCTGCAATCAAACGTGTGTACGGAAGAGGGCGTGTGATGGCGGGCCAGGGTTTGTCCACTGACGAGGTGCAGGGGATTCGGGAGGCGTTGGCCGCGGGCCGTAAACCGAAGGTGGTGTTCACGGCGGCGGCGGGTCAGATGGCGGGTCAGGTCGGCCAGGTGGTGGAGCTGACCGATCCGGAGGTGTCCGAGGAGTTCGTGGTGGTGCGGTTCGGCCGCGACGAGCTGCCCTTCTCCCCCGCCGACGTGGCGATGGCGCCGCGCGGCGCGGGCCGCAAGCCGGCGGAGCCGAAGCCGGAGGTCGAGGAGCCGCCGGCGCCGGCGGAGCCGGAGTTCGTGCTGGACACGCCGCGGGTGCCGGCGCCGCGCCGGGAGGAGCCGAAGGTGGAGCAGCAGGTGGAGGCCAAGCCGGCGCGTCGGGCGGTGAAGGCGGCGAAGCCGAAGAGCCCGGCCGGGCTGACGGTCACCCTGGCGTACGCCGAGGGTGAGTGGACGGTGGCCGCGCAGCAGGGCGCGAAGGCCCTCGCCAAGCCGTACGTGGTGAAGCCGGCGGAGGCGTTGCGGATGGTGGCGCTGGTGGACGTGCCGGGGGTGCAGGAGGCGGTGGAGCAGATCCTGGCGGCGGAGCGGGCGGAGGCGGAGCAGCAGGCGGAGAAGCTGCGTGCGGAGCTGGCGGAGATCGAGGCCCGGCTGGCGGAGCTGCGCGAGGCGCACTAGGGGCCTCAGAGCGCGGCGGTCAGCCGTTCGACCACGGCGGCGGCCGGGCCGGTGCCGGCGTGCCGGTAGCCGGTGCCGGCCCACAGGTGCACCCGGTCGGGGTGGCCGGCGTCGGCGGCCGCCGCGCGCATGCCCCGGGTCAGGTGGTGCAGCTCGGGGTAGCCGAGCGGGGCGGTCGGCTCGTACCGGTCGATGAAGGTGTTGCGCAGGCCCCGCGCGGGTCGGCCGGTGAAGGCGCGGGTGAGCACGGTGCTGGTGCGGGCCGGGTCGGCCAGGGCGTCGCGGTGGGTGCGGCTGGCTCCGCTCTCGTCGGTGCGCAGCAGCAGCGTGCCGACGGCCACCGCGGCCGCGCCGGCGGCGAGCAGGTCGCGTACGTCGGTGGGGCCGGCGACGCCGCCGGCGGCCACCACGGGCAGCCCGGTGGCGGCGGCGACGTCGCGGACGAGTGCTCGGGTGGAGGTGGGCGGGGCGGGCCGGCGTGGGGTGTGGGTGCCGCTGTGCCCGCCCGCCTCGGTGCCCTGGGCGACCAGCCCGTCGACGCCGAGGTCGCGGGCGGCGAGCGCCTCGGCGACCGAGGTGACGGTGACCAGCACCCGGGAGCCGGCGCGGCGCAGCGCCGCGAGGGCCGCCGGGTCGGGCAGCCCGAAGGTGAAGCTGACCAGCGGCACCGGGTGCCGCACCAGCAGGTCGATCTTGTCGGGCCAGTGGTCGTCGTCGTGGACCAGCGGCGCGTCGGCCAGGTCGAGGTCGTACGGTTCGCCCTCGGCGGCGATCTGCCGGGCGTACCGGCGGAAGGTGGTCTCGTCGATCTCGGCGGGGCCGGGCACGAACAGGTTCACCCCGCACGGGGTGCCGGTGGCGGCCAGGTCGGCCAGGTCGGCGGCGACCGCGTCGGGGGTCTTGTAGCCGGCCGGGAGGAAGCCGAAGCCGCCGGCTGCGGTGACGGCCCGTACCAGGGCCGGGGTGGTGGCGCCGCCGCCCATCGGGGCGCCGACGAGCGGGGTCGCGCTGCCGGACAGGCGGGTCCACGGTGCGTCGGTCACTCGGCTCACTGTAGTGCGCGGGGCCGGGGCGACGGGTCGTCCCGGCCCCGCGTGCGGGCTCAGTGTTGTGGGATGTTGGCCACGCCGATGCGCTTGCGGAACACCCAGTACGTCCAGCCCTGGTAGGCCAGCACGATCGGGGTGAACACCACCGCCACCCAGGTCATGATCTTCAGGGTGTAGGGGGTGGAGGCGGCGTTGCTGGCGGTCAGGGTGCCGGCGGCGTCCAGGGTGGACGGCAGCACGTTGGGGAACAGCGCGGCGAACAGGGTCGCCACGGCCAGGCCGATCGCCACGGCGGTGCCGGTGAACGCCCAGCCCTCCCGGCGTACCCGGGCGGCGGCGACACCGCCGAGCAGGGCGAGGGCGGCGCCGGCGGCGAGCACGACGGCGGCCGCGCTGGAGCGGATGGACAGGGTCCAGGCCAGGAAGGCCACCGCCACCACGGCGGTGCCGGCGCCGAGTTTGACGGCGAGGGTGCCGGCGCGGGCGCGGATGTCGCCGGTGGTCTTCAGGGCGAGGAACATCGCGCCGTGGGTGAGGAACAGGCCCAGGGTGGTCACCCCGCCGAGCAGGGCGTACGGGTGCAGCAGGTCGAGCAGGCCGCCGACGTACTCGTGGTCGGCGGAAAGTGGCACGCCGCGCAGGATGTTGGCGAAGGCGACGCCCCAGAGGATCGCCGGCAGCAGCGAGCCGAAGAAGATGGCCTGGTCCCAGCGGCGCTTCCAGGACGCCTCGGGGCGCTTGTGCCGGTATTCGAAGGCGACCCCGCGGGCGATCAGGGCGAGCAGGATCAGCAGCAGCGGCAGGTAGAAGCCGGAGAAGAGGGTGGCGTACCACTCGGGGAAGGCGGCGAACATGGCGCCGCCGGCGGTGATCAGCCAGACCTCGTTGCCGTCCCAGACCGGGCCGATGGTGTTGATCAGGACGCGGCGTTCCCGGTCGTCGCGGCCGAGGACGGGCAGCAGCATGCCGACGCCGAAGTCGAAGCCTTCGAGGATGAAGTAGCCGGTGAAGAGCACGGCGACGAGGAGAAACCAGACGGTGGTCAGTTCCACGATGGGCTCCGGGGTCAGTAGGCGAACGCCAGCGGGCGCTCGGCGTCGTCGGTGTCGTCGTCGGCGGGTTGCGGGGTGAGGTCGGGTACGCCGGCCTTGGCGTAGCGGACCAGCAGCTTGAACTCGACCACGGCGAGGGTGGCGTAGATGAGGGTGAACGCGGTGAACGAGGTGAGCACCTCGGTCAGCGAGACGCTGCGGGACACGCCGTTGCGGGTGAGCATCTCGCCGAAGACGATCCACGGTTGGCGGCCCATCTCGGTGAAGATCCAGCCGAAGGAGTTGGCCAGCAGCGGCAGCAGCGGCATGACGAGGCCGGCGCGCAGCAGCCACCGGCTGGTCGGGGTGCGGCCCTTGCGTTGGGTCCAGAGCACGATCAGGGCGATCGCGGCGGCGGCCAGGCCGAGGGCGATCATAAAGCGGAAGCTCCAGTAGGTGACCGGGATGATCGGGGTGTAGCTGCCGGCGCCGTACTGGGCGGCGTACTGGGCCTGCAGGTCGTTGATGCCCTGCACGGTGCCGTTGGGGTCGCCGGTGCCGAGGAACGACAGCAGGTACGGGATCTTGAGGGCGAAGACCTCGCGGCTGCCGTCGAGGCTGCCGACGGTGAGTACCGAGAACGAGGCGGGGCTCTCGGTGGTGTAGAGGCCTTCGGCGGCGGCCATCTTCATCGGCTGCACCTCGGTCATGATCTTGCCTTGGATGTCGCCGGTGAACAGCACCGCCGCGGAGGCGACGAGCACCACCCAGGAGCCGAATTTGGTGGCGAAGCGGTAGGCGTCGGTGTCGGCGCTGCCGCGGTTGCGGATGAGGTGCCACAGGCCGACGGCGACGATCAGCGACCCGGCGACCAGGAACGCCCCGGCCAGGGTGTGCGGGAAGGTGATCAGGGCGACCTTGTTGGTGAGCACCGCGAAGAAGTCGGTCAGTTCGGCGCGGCCGGTGCTCGGGTTGACCCGGTATCCGACGGGGTTCTGCATGAAGGAGTTCGCGGCGAGGATGAAGTACGCGGACAGGTTGGTGCCGATCGCGGCGGCCCAGATGGCGGCCAGGTGCAGCCGCTTGGGCAGCCGGTCCCAGCCGAAGATCCACAGCCCGATGAAGGTCGACTCGAGGAAGAACGCGACGAGGGCCTCGATGGCCAGCGGCGCGCCGAAGATGTCGCCGACGAAGCGGGAGTAGTCCGACCAGTTCATGCCGAACTGGAACTCCTGCACGATGCCGGTGACCACGCCCATCGCGAAGTTGATGAGGAAGAGCTTGCCGTAGAACTTGGTGAGCTTGAGGTACCGCTCCTTGCCGGTGCGGTGCCACATGGTCTGGAGGATCGCCACCAGCACGGACAGGCCGATGGTCAACGGCACGAAGAGAAAGTGGTAGACGGTGGTGACACCGAACTGCCAGCGGGCGACGTCCAACGCGTCCACTGAAACCCCCAGCTGTGCGTACTACGGGACGTAGTAAATACTACTCGGCGTCGTAGACGAATCGGCAGGGCCGGCGGTCCCGAACCGGCCCGGGACCAATGACCTTGATCACCTGTGCCGCACGGCCCGGGATCGGGTCTCGCGCCCACCCCGACGCGTGCGACCATCCAGCACTGATGGAGACCCCGACCACCCCTTGGCGGGCGCCGCTGCTGTGGCGCGCCGCGCAGCTGCTCGCCCGCGTCGTCGTCGGCCTGCTCGGCCGCCTCGAGGTCACCGGCGAGGTGCCGGCCGGCCTGCGCCACGGGCCGCTGATCCTGGCCGCCAACCACATCAACCCCTTCGACCCCGTGGTCCTCGCCGCCGCCTGCCGGGCCCGGGGCGTCGCCCCGCGGATCATGGCCACCGGCGGGCTGTTCCGCGCCCCGGTGCTCGGCCCGCTGATGCGCCGCGCCGGGCACATCCGGGTCGACCGGGGCACCAGCGCCGTGCACCAGTCCCTGGAGGCCGCCGCGGCGGCCGTGGCCGGCGGTTCGGTGGTGCTGCTCTACCCGGAGGGGCGCATCGGGCTGGACCCCGGGATGTGGCCCGAACGCGGCAAGACCGGCGCCGCCCGGCTCGCGTTCGCCAGCGGCGCCCCCGTCGTGCCGGTCGCCCAGTGGGGCTCCCACGAGGTGCTGCCGTACCGGGCGCCCAAGGGCCTGCTGCGCGCCGTCGCCCGGGCGGTCGTGCGGCGACCGGTGATCCGGGTGCACTTCGGCACCCCGGTGGTCCTGAGCCACCTGAATCCCGGCACGCCCGGAGCCGCCCGGCGGGCCACCGACCGGATCATCGACGCGATCACCGACAACCTGGCGCGGCTGCGCCCCGACGAGCCGTACTGGCCCCGCCACGTGGACCCCGGCCGCCCGGCCGACACGGCTCGCGCCCACCGTCGCCGCCGGCCGGGCCGGTGACCGCGCGCGTGAGCGCCCGGGGCCGCAGGGGTCAGGTGGCGGCGGCCAGCCGGGCGTCGAGCGCGGCCAGGTCGGGCAGGAACCAGACGTGGTCGTGGCGGTTGGACTCGGCCACCAGCGCCCGCAGTGCCGCGCTGGCCGCGAGGTGCCGGGTGATGTCCCCGACCACGACCAGCCGCAGCCGGTAGTTCACGAACTTCTGCATGATCTCCCCGGCGAAGCGGGTGCCGAGGGAGAAGAAGCGCGGGTCGAGCCGGTCCGCCGGCACGGCCACCACCTCGGCGCCGCCGAAGGCCGCACCGCCGATCAGGTCGAGGGCCTCCTGCGTGGTGGTCACCGGCGGGCCCGCCGGGTCGCACACCAGCACCGCCACCCCGGCCCGCTCCTGCAGCACGTCAGGCATCCCGGACCTCCCCCGCGAGCAGGCCGTTGCCGCCCTGCAGGACCGCGTCGAGCAGGCGCAGCAGCTCGGCGGTGGCAGCGGCGTCGCCCAGCACAATGATCTTCATACGGTGGCGCTCCTCGTCGTGGACGGTCTGGACGCGCAGCGGGCGCGTCGGGTCGTGGCCGGTGTTGACGCCGGCGAGCACGAGCGTGGCGAGCCGGTCGGCGGCGGCCCGGTCGACGCCGTCGACCTGCACGATGCTCGACACCTCCAGCGCCGGCGTACCGGTGGGCGGCGCCGGCGCGGGCCGCCCGGTCAGCGCGTCGAGGTCGGCGCGGGAGATCCGGTACTGCTTGCCGATCCGCGCCGCGCGCAGCCGGCCGGCGCGGATGTAGCCGCGCACGGTGCGTACGTGCAGCCCGAGCAGCTCGGCCACCTGCTCGACCGAGTACATGTCATTACTCATCGTGCCCCATCTTAGGCATGATGGGGAAGGATAGGGAAGTTCGTTGGGGCGACGTCGGCCGGTCACCGGGACGCCACCGAGGCCCGGCATACTTCCGGCGTGCAGCCCCGTCACGGCTACCTGGACGCCCCCGCACCGCTGGCCTTCGCCCACCGCGGCGGCGCGGCCGACGGCGACGAGAACACCGCCGCCGCGTTCGCCCGGGCCGTCGCCCTCGGCTACCGGTACGTGGAGACCGACGTGCACGCCACCGCCGACGGCGTGGCGGTGATCTTCCACGACCCCACCCTGCGCCGGGTCACCGGCGAACGGGGCCGCATCGCCGACCTGCGCTGGGCCGACCTCGCCTCGATACGCGTCGGCGGCGCCGCCCTCGTGCCCCGCCTCGACGAGGTGCTCGCCGCCTGGCCGGAGGTCCGGTTCAACATCGACGTCAAGGCCGACGGCGGCGTCGCACCGACCGTCGACACGGTCACCCGGGCCGGCGCCGGCGGCCGGGTGCTGCTCGCCTCGTTCAGCGACGCCCGGCTGACCCGGCTGCGTGCCCTCGCCGGGGCGAAGGTCGCCACCAGCCTCGGCATGCGCGGGGTGGCCCGGCTGCGGATGGCCTCCCTGCACGGGCGGTCGCTGCGGCTGCCCCCGTCCGTGGTCGCCGCCCAGGTGCCCGTCCGGTACGGGCGCATCCCCGTGGTCGACCGGCGGTTCCTCGCGTACTGCCACCGGATCGGGTTGCAGGTGCACGTCTGGACGATCGACGAACCTGCCGACATGCACGACTTACTTGATCTTGGTGTGGATGGCATCATGACCGATCACGTCGGCGTGCTGCGCGACGTCTACCGCAGCCGCGGCCACTGGGCCGCCTGAGACGAAGGACCCCGATGGCCGAAACGGTCACCCCCGCCGTCGCCGAGCCCGCCCAGCCGGGCAGCACCCGCCGCGAGCGCACCGGCTGGTACTTCTACGACTGGGCGAACTCCGCCTTCCAGACCACCGTGATCACGGTGTTCCTCGGGCCGTTCCTCACCACCGTCACCGAGCTGGCCGCCGGCTGCGAGCTGGGCGCCGACAGCTGCCACGGGTACGTGCACCCGCTGGGCATCCGGGTCGCCGCCGGCTCCTACTACCCGTACCTGATCTCGCTGTCGGTGTTCCTCACCGTGTTCGTGCTGCCGGTGATCGGGGCGATCGCCGACCGGTCGGCGCACAAGAAGCAGCTGCTGGCCGCCGCGGCGTTCACCGGAGCCGGGGCGACCATCGTGTTCGCCTTCGTCACCGGCGAGCGGTACCTGCTCGGCGGGGCGCTGTTCCTGATCGCCAACATCTCCTTCGGCGCGGCCGTCGTCGTCTACAACTCGTTCCTGCCGCAGCTCGGCGGCCCCGACGACCGCGACGCCATCTCCAGCCGCGGCTGGGCCATCGGCTACCTCGGCGGCGGGCTGCTGCTCGCGCTGAACCTGGTCGCGGTCAGCATGCTCAGCGAGGAGGGCAACCCGCAGCGCACCCTGGACCTGGCCCGCTGGTCGATCGTCTCGGCCGGCGTGTGGTGGGCCGCGTTCACCCTGCTGCCGCTGCGCTGGCTGCGCGAACACCCCACCGCCGCGGCGCTGCACGCCGGCGGCAACGTGCTGACCGACGGGTTCAAGCAGCTCGGCCGCACCCTGCGGGAGATCAAGGCGTACCCGCTGACGCTGTTCTTCCTGCTCGCCTTCCTAATCTACAACGACGGCATCCAGACCGTCATTACCCTGGCCAGCCAGTACGGCACCGAGGAGTTGAAGCTGGAGCAGGGCACCCTGATCGTGACGATCCTGCTGGTGCAGTTCCTCGCCTTCGGCGGCGCGCTCGCCCTCGGCGCCCTCGCGCGGCGCATCGGCGCCTGGAAGACCGTGCTGCTGTCCCTGGTGCTGTGGACCGCCGTGATCATCGCCGCGTTCCGGCTGCCCGCCGAGGCGCCGCTGCCGTTCATGGTGCTCGGCGGCTGCATCGGGTTGGTGCTCGGCGGCAGCCAGGCGCTGAGCCGGTCGCTGTTCAGCCAGCTCATCCCCGCCGGCAAGGAAGGCGAGTACTACGGCTTCTACGAGATCAGCGACAAGGGCACCAGCTGGCTCGGGCCGCTCGCCTTCGGGCTGGTGTTCCAGCTCACCGCCTCGTACCGGGTGGGCCTGGTCTCCCTGCTGATCTTCTTCGTGCTCGGGTTCGCGCTGCTCGCCGCGGTGCCGATCCGCCGGGCCATCGTCGCCGCCGGCAACACCCCGCCCCGGGTGCTGTAGCCCGGGCCGGACGCGCGGGCCGGGCACGACATCCCGGCCCGCGCACCAGCAAGATCCTCTCGCGTCGATGGACTAGGCTGCCCCGACGTGACCGACAACGCCGCCGCCCCGATCTGCCTGGCCCGGCCCCTCTCCGGCCCCGGCACCGACCGTGCCGGTGGCTGCGCCGCCGCCCGTGGCGGCGACGGGCGGCCGCTGCACGCCGCCGCGCTGAAGTTCTTCTGGGGGCCGATGGACTGCGGCAAGTCCACGATGGCCCTGCAGATGAACTACAACCACGCCCGGCAGGGCCGCCGCGGCCTGGTCACCACCCGCATCGACCGGTCACTCGGCCCGCAGGTCACCACCCGCATCGGCCTGGCGCACGCCGCCATCGAGGTCACCGACGAGCTCGACCTGCGCGATCTGGTCCGCGACGCGCTCGCCGACGGGGTACGCGTCGACTACCTGATCTGCGACGAGGCCTCCTTCTACAACCTGGAGCATGTCGAGCAGATGGCCGAGCTGGTCGACGAGTACGACGTCGACGTGTACGCGTTCGGCCTGGCCACCGACTTCCGCTCCTGCCTCTTCCCGGCCGCGCAGCGGCTGTTCGAACTCGCCGACGAGGTGGCCCGGATCCAGGTCGAGGTGCTCTGCTGGTGCGGCCGGGAAGGGCTGCTCAACGCCCGGGTCGTGCACGGGCGGGTGGTCCGCGAGGGCGAGCAGGTCGTCATCGGCGACACCGTGGACGACGCCGACGTGCGCTACCAGGTGCTCTGCCGCCGGCACTACCGCTCCGGGGACCTCGGCCCGCGCGCCTGAGCGCTCGGCCGTCACTCCGTCGGCACGTCCACGCCCGACACGGCGTCGACGAGGTAGACCTGCTGTCCCGCCCGCGGGTCGCGAGCGTGGAGGGTGTGGCACATCGGCGAGAACGGGCCGCCGAGGTCGACGACCGACGCGCCGGCGCCCGTGACGGCCCGCTCCAGCCGCGGCGGGGCGGTGAGGTCGATGCGGGTGACCACGCCGGGTGTGACCCACACCGGAATGCCGTCCAACGACCCGGACAGCTGCAGGTGGTAGTGCCCGCAGAGAACTGCCCGCACGTCGCCACCGGCAACGGCCGCGGCGAACTGCTCGGCGTTGCGCAGGTTGACCGAGCCCATCAGCGGCGACGAGTGCAGCGCGATCGGCGGGTGGTGCAGCACGACGACCGTGCCCGCCTCGGCGGGCCGGGCCAGCACTGACCGCAGCCAGCGCAATTGCTCGGCACCGACCACGCCGTGCACCGCCCCGGGCACCAGGCTGTCCAGCGTGATCACCCGCAGCCCGCGGATCACGCTCACGGCCGCCCGCTCGTCGGACCCCAGGTCGGCTGGCTCACCCATGTCGGTGCCGTCCGCGGCCAGGTGACCGGTGCCCAGCACCTTCGCGAACGACTCGCGGGTGTCGTGGTTGCCGGGGCAGTAGACGTGCGGGATCCCCCTGTCCCGTGCGAAGTGGCCGACCCTCGCCCGCACGGCGGCACAGCCGGCGACGGACCCGTCGTCGGCGATGTCCCCGCTCACGACCACCAGGTCGATGCCTGGCACGAAACGCGCGTCGTGGAGGATGCGATCGAGGGCGGCCAGGGCATCCACGCCGTCCTCGTCGACGCCGCTCGCCGTGACGTGGGTGTCAGACAGGTGCAGGATCCGATGACGACCGGCCGAGGCGATGGGCATGTGCTTCCTCATCTCGTTGATGAGGGCACCCAGGCGGTCGACGCCCCCGATCCGCACTCCCCGGTGGTGACCCACCTTCGCCAGTCGTGGTGCCGACACCATAGGGCACCGCCGCCCACCGTGTCGTCCCCGGCTGCGGCGTCAGAACGGGTCCCCGCACACCCGCCACTTGCCGTCCTCCTGCACCACCCGCAGGCTGCGCTCCTCGCTGGCGCCGCCGTCGCGGGTCAGCCGCGCCTTCACCGTGGCGCGCGGGATGCCGCGTTCGGTGGCCACCGACACGTCGGTGATCTCGTAGCCGCTGATCTGCGGCGGGGTGCGCACCCAGCTGCCGAAGCCGACCGCGCTCCACCGGCTACGCGCGTCCCGGCACAGCTTCTGGTAAGCCTTGTCGGTGTCTCCCGACGCCACCTCCCGCAGGAACGCGTCGGCGGTGTCCCGGACCGGGCCGTTGGCCTGCAGCATCATCTGCACGTTCCAGACGCCCAGACCGGCCACGCCGATCAGGCACAGGCCCAGTCCGAGGCCGGCCAGCACCAGACCGCTGCGGACCGGCCGGCGGGGCCGGGCCGGCCGGCTCCACGCCTGCTCCTTGCCCATCGGGATCGACCGTATGTGCCCGTTACGTCACCGCGCAGCCACATTGACCCTGTCGCGTCGGTGGCGGCATCGTCTACCGTCGGCCCACACCCCTCGAAGGAGTGAGCATGACCCGCTACGTGCAGCCGGCACCGACCCCCGACGACCCGTACAGCGGGGACCCGCTGCTGCGGTCCTGGCTGGAGCGGCACCTCGGCCCGGCCGGGCACGCCGCCGCGAAGGGCCGGCTGGCCGACCTGGCCGCCGACGTTGTTGGGCCGCTGCGGGCCGCGCACGCCGACGCCGAGGCGCACCCGCCCACCCTGGTCCGGTACGACCCCTGGGGCGCCCGCGTCGACCGGATCGACACCTCGACCGGCTGGCAGGCCCAGCGCGCCGCCGCCGCCCGGCACGCCGTGGTCGCGCTGCCCTATCTGGAGTCCGCGCGGGGCACCTGGGGGGCCGCCGCCCGCGTCGTCCAGCACGCCCTGCTGCACCTGTACGCCCCGGAGTCGGCCACCTTCTCCTGCCCGGTCGCCATGGCCGACGGCGCCGCCGCGCTGCTCAGCCTCCCCGAGGTCGACGGGGCTGTGCGGGAGGCCTGGCTGCCCCGGCTCATCTCCACCGACCCGGACACCGCGATCGTCAGCGGGCAGTGGATGACCGAGTCGCAGGGCGGCTCCGACCTGTCCCGGTCCAGCACCATCGGCCGGCCCGCCGCGGACGGGTCGTGGCGGCTGACCGGGGAGAAATGGTTCTGCTCCGCCGCCGACTCGCCGATGGCGGTGGCTCTGGCCCGGCCCGACGGCGCCGGCCGGGGCAGCCGGGTCCTCGCGCCGTTCCTGGTGCCCCGCTACGCCGCCGACTCGCCGCTGGCCGGCGCCTCCGCCGCCCCCGACGCGCCGGCGCCCGGGGTGGCCGTGCACCGGCTCAAGGACAAGCTCGGCACCTGGGCGCTGCCCACCGCCGAGATCGGGCTGCGCGACGCGTACGCGCTGCCCCTCGGCGACCCGGCCGTGCCCGGGCTGGTCCGGGCGATGACCCTGGTCGTGGTGACCCGGGTGCACAACGCCTCCGCCGCCGCCTCCGGCATGCGCCGCGGCCTGGCGTACGCCCGGGCGTACGCCGAGGGCCGGCAGGTGACCGGCGGACGGCTCATCGAGTCGCCGCTGCACCGGGCCACCCTCGGCGCCCTCGCCGTGGACGCGGCCGGCGCGTTCGTCCTCGCCGGGCACGCGTTCGCGCTGCTCGGGCGGGTCGAGGTCGGCGGCGACCCGGACGCGGCCGCCGAGCTGCGGGTGGTCGCGCCGCTGGCCAAGCTCGCCACCGGGCGGCTCGCCGTGGCCTCCGCCAGCGAGTACGTCGAGGCGTTCGGCGGCGCCGGCTACGTCGAGGACACCGGGGTGCCGCGGCTGCTGCGCGACGCGCAGGTGTTGCCGATCTGGGAGGGCACCACCAACGTGCTCGCCCTGGACGTGCTGCGCGCGGTCGCCCGGGAGGACGCCGGCGCGCCGCTGCTGCGCCGGCTGGCCGCCGCCGTCGACCTGGCCCGCCCGCTCTCCCCCGCCCTGGCCGACACCCTGGCGGCGGTCACCGAGGAGCTGCGCACCCGGCTCGCCGAGGTGACCGCCGACCCGGCCGCCGTCGAGGTGGTCGCCGGGGCGCGCGGGCTGGCGCTGCGCACCGCGTACGCGCTCACCGCCGCGCTGCTGGTCGAGCACGCCGCGTGGGGCGACGAGCAGGCCGAGACGGCGGCCTGGCTCTGGGCCCGGCGCCGGCTGCGGCACGAGGACATCGCCGCCGACGCCCACCGGCACCTGGAGCTGCTCTGCTGAAAGAGTCGACCGGTACCTGCCAGAGGATGTCAGGATCTGCCGACAGGATGGCCGGCATGACAGTGCACGCCGACCTCGCGATGGTCAACCTCGACAGCTCCGACCCGGCCGCCCACGCCGGGTTCTACTCCCGCGTCCTGGGCTGGGAGGTCACCCACAGCCAGGCCGAATACGCCATGATCAGCAAGGACGGGACGTCGATCGGCTTCGGCCTGGTCGACGGATACACGCCGCCGGCCTGGCCGGACGAAACCGCCGGCAAGCGCTACCACCTGGACGTGTACGTCGACGACCTGACCGTCGCCGAGAAGGAGTTCGTGGCGGCCGGAGCGACCAGGCCGGAGTTCCAGCCGGGCGGCGAGCGGTGGACCGTGCTGATCGACCCGATCGGCCAGCCGTTCTGCATCTGCCAGCGCCCGCAGGGCTGAGCGGTGGACCGGCCGGCTCGTCGGGCGACCACCGCCCGGCGAGCCGGTGGGCCGGTCACCGGAAGGCGGCCACGTGTCGCGCCGCCCAGTCGGCGAAGGTACGCGGCGCCCGGCCGAGCAACCGCTCGACGTCGGGGCTGACCCGCTGCTCGGCCGGCGTGGGGGCGCCCAGGATGCCCAGCGTGGCGGTCACGGCCGGCTCGGGCATGAACTGCAGCATCTGCGCGCGGGCCTGCGCCGGGCTCAGCTCGGCGAACCGCACCGGCTCACCGAGCGCGTCGCCGATCGCCGCCGCCTGCCGGCGGGGCGTGACCAGCTCCGGGCCGGTCAGCTCGTACGTGGCCCCGCCGTGGCCGTCGTGCCGCAGGGTCACCGCGGCGACCTCGGCGACGTCGGCCGGGTCCACGAACGGCAGACCGACGTCACCGAAGGGCGCGGTGACGGCCCAGGTGCCGCGCACCGTCTCCGCCCAGGCAAAGGCGTTGGTGTGGTAGCCGCTGGGCCGCAGCACCGTCCACTCCAGGCCGGACGCCGTCACTGCCTCCTCGATCTGCGGCGGGTAGCGGTGGCTGCCCACCCCCTGGGAGGAGAGCAGGACCACCCGGCGTGCCCCGGCGTCGCGGGCGGCGGCGAGGATCTCGCTCGGGTCGGCCGCCAGCAACTCCCCGGTGAGCAGCAGGAACAGCGCCTCCGCGCCGTGCAGCGCCGGCTTCAGGTCGGCCGGCGTGGCCAGGTCAGCGGGCACGGCCCGTACGCCGGCCGGCAGGTCGGCCGCCGTGACCTGCCGCGACACCGCCGTCACCGGCTCCCCGGCCGCGGCCAACGCCTGCACCAGCGGCCGCCCGACGTTCCCCGTCGCTCCCGTCACCACGATCATGACTGCTTCCTTTCGGTGTGCTCTCTGGACACCTCAGGACGCTAGTTGCCTGGATATAGTAGGTACCTAGAGGAAAGTAATGGCCGGGGAGGCGATTGTGAGCAGCAGCACCACGCCGGTGTCCCCGGTGGCGCTCGACCCCGAGCAGGCCTGCCCGATCGCGCCGGTGGTCGACATCGTGTTCAGCCGCTGGACCACCCCGATCCTCTGGGCGCTGCACGAGTACGGGCGGCAACGGTTTGTGGAACTGGAACGCCGCCTGACCACCATCACCCCGAAGGTGCTCACCCAGCGGTTGCGGCAGTTAGAGCGCGACGGCCTGGTCGTACGCACCTACCACCCCGAGGTCCCGCCGCGCGTCGAATACGAGATCAGTGAGCTGGGGCGCAGCCTCGCGCCGCTGTTCGCCACCCTCGCCGAGTGGTCGGCCGTCAACCTCGACCAGGTCGACCAGGCCCGCCGCGACTACGACGCCCGGCAGCGAGGCACCGGCCGGCGCTGACCGCCGGGCGCACAGGTCGCGCCCGCCCGTTCCCGGGTGCGCCGGGGCGCTCTGGACGGGTACGTCGACGGTTCCCGTCCGGCGGCCGCCGCGAGGTGCGTCATCGGCCCACCATCTGCAGGTAGTGCTCGTTGTACATGACGCCGAAGATGTTGCCGAACGGGTCGACCACAGAGGCGGTGACGAAGCCGGGACCGCGCTGGACCGGCTTCTCGTACGCCGTGGCGCCCAGCGACAGCAGCCGCTCGAATGCGGTCTCGACGTCGTCCACGTGCCAGTAGATCACCGCGCCGCTGGCCTCCTGCGGGCGCGGGCGAGGGGCGAAACGGCGGTCGATGATGCCGAGCTCGTGCTGCTGGTCGCCGATGCGGAACTCGACGTAGCCGGGCGCTCCCTGGACCGGACGGGTGAAGTACGGCTCGAGGTCCGCCTGACGGACATCGCCCGACACCTCGCCGGCTGGGGCACGCTGATCGAAGTCATCGCGCCTCGCTCCGTCCAGGACGAACTCGCCCGCATCGGCGCCGAGCTCGTCAGCCGATACCCGGGCGGGCACACCGAGCGCACGGCCGCCGCGATCGGGACCGGACCCTGCGGTGCCGAGCACGGGAGGCCAGCTGGCGGGGGGTGACCTGGCCTTTAGGCGGTGGTGTCACTCACCGCGGGCCGCCGGGTTGGCCACCCCCACTACGCCGGGGACATCACCTCGTAGAGGTTGCCGGAGTCGTCGCGGAAGAACAGCCCTCGGGCGCACAGTGGATGGTCGGTCCGTCCGTTGTCGGGTGCGCCGGGCTCGCTGCCGTACGGCACCCCGCCGTCGCGTAGCCGGGCCAGGATCGCGTCGAAGGTGTCCGGGTCCACGTCGAACGCCAGGTGGTGGCCCTCCGGCGCGGGCACGCTCAGGAAGTCCAGGGTGAGCTGATCGTTGACCCGTACCGGGGCGAAGTGGCCGTTGCGCCCGGCCGGCGCAAGCACCGGCAGCCCCATGATGTCGGCGAAGAACCGGGCCGCCGCCCGGTGGTCCCGAGCCGGGACGATCGTGTGGTTGAGGGTGACGCTCATCGGTCCTTCTCCGCTTCGGCCGGCGCCAGCGCGCCGTGCAGGAACAGGTCGACCAGTTCGGCCGGGGTCGGCGTTGCGCCGGCCAGCGGGGTGCGGCTGGGCACCAGGACGGCCAGGAACAGCGCGGCGAGTTGGTCGGCGGGCAGCCGCAGCCGGTCCCCCTCGGGCGCGAGCAGCGCGGCGACGGCGGCCCGGACCGCGTCGGCCGACTCCTCCCGGGCCGATGCGCGGTCGCGGACCGGCGGAACGTCGCGCTGCCCGCGGCCTGGGCGGCCGGCGGCGTGGGCGGCGACGAGCACCGCGCCGATCCGGTCGAGGTGCGCGCGCAGGGCCGTGGCGGCGGCGGTGAGCCGGTCGCTGAGAGGCTGATCGAGCGGGATCGCGGCCACCTCGCTGAGGGCCGTGTCGGGGCGCAGCGCCTCGGCGACGCAGGCGTCGAGCAGGGCGTCCTTGTCGGGGAAGGCGCGGAAGACGGTCGCCTCGCCGATGCCGGCGGCGCGGGCGACCTGGGCGGTGGTGACCGTGGCGCCGTGCGTGGCGAGCAGCGGCAACGCGGCCCGCACGATCATGGCACGACGCTGGTCGGGGCTCAGTCCCGGCGCGCGGCGCCGGGGTGTCTCAGGGTCCGTCATGGCACTCAGCATGCGGAGTGATTACTCACTCCGTCAACGGTTTATCCCCGCCGTCGGGACCGGGCGGCCCAGATGACGTACGCGGGATCCCGGTCCAGGTTGTGCCGGTCCCGGTCGTAGCGGCGGGTGGTGCGCGGGTCGGCGTGCCCCATGGCGTCCTGCACGTCCTCCAGCGGCACCCCCTCCGCGCGGGCGGTGGTGGCGAACGCGTGCCGCAGCGAGTGCGGGGACAGCTTCGCCCAGGCGGGGATCCCGGCGGCCCGGGCGAGCCGGCGCACCAGCCGGAACACCGAGTGCCGGTCCAGCCGGGCGCCGCTGGCGGTGACCAGCAGCGGCCCGGTCAGCTCGGGCACGGTCACCCCCTGCGCCGCGGCCCGGGCGGACAGGTAGGCGTCCACCGCGTACGCGGTGCCGGGGGTGAGCGCGCGGCGGCGGACCTTGCCGCCCTTGCCGACGAACCGGAGGCTGCGGTGCCCGCGCTCCGCGCCCAGGTCGGTCAGGTCCAGCGAGATCAGCTCACCGACTCGCAGGCCCAGGTCGGCCAGCAGGGCGATGGCGGCCCGGTTGCGAGCGGCGGTCGGGCCGGTGTCCGCCTCGGCGGCCGTGAGCAGCGCGTCGACCTCCTGCGGGGTCAGGCCGACCGTGGCGGAGTGGTCCCGGTCGACCCGGGGGCGGTCGGCGGCGGCGACCGGGTTGGCGTCGACCGCGCGCAGCTTGACCAGGAAGTCGTACCAGCTGGACAGCGCGGACAGGCGGCGGGCGACGGTGGCCGGGGTGAGCGGCCGGCCGCTGCGCACGCCCAGCGTGGCCTCCAACTCCCGGCCGTAGGCGTTGACGTCGAGGAAGCTGGCCCGCAGCGGGTCGAGGCCCCGGCCGGCGCACCAGCTCAGCCAGCCGGCCACGTCGCGCCGGTACGCGTCCCGGGTGTGCTCCGACAGGCGCCGGTTTCGCAGCCACGCCTCGGTGAAGTCGGCCGGCCCGCCGGTCAGGGCGGGCAGCACCGACCCGCGGGGCAGCACCTCGGGACGCAGCATGCGAGAAAGGTTCTCAGTCGGCGGGCGGAATCGCGACGAGGCGCGCCCGACCGGAATCCGACGAAGATCACACCGTTCCGCCACCTGCCAGCCGCCTGGGCGGGCCACCAGCGGTTTTCCGGTCCGGGATACCGTCACCGGGTGCGTGCCAGCCGCCTGGTGTCCCTGCTGCTGCTCCTGCAGACCCGCGGGCGGATGACCGCCCAGGAGCTCGCCGACGCCCTGGAGGTCTCCGTCCGGACCGTCTACCGCGACGTCGAGTCGCTCGGCGCCGCCGGCGTCCCGGTGTACGCCGACCGCGGCCCGGCCGGCGGGTACCGGCTGCTGGAGGGCTACCGGACCCGGCTGACCGGGCTGACCGCGCCGGAGGCGGAGGCGCTGTTCCTGGCCGGGATGCCCGGCCCGGCCGCCGAGCTGGGCCTCGGTCAAGTGGTGGCCGCGGCCGAGCTGAAAGTGCTCGCCGCGCTCCCCGACGAGCTGGCCGACCGGAGCGGTCAGGTGCGGCAGCGGTTCCACCTGGACGCGCCGGGCTGGTTCCGCCAGCCCGAGCCCACCCCGCATTTGGCCACGCTGGCCCGGGCGGTGTGGGAGGACCGGCTGGTGGAGATCCGTTACCGGCGCTGGCGGGCCCCGCGCGAGGTGACCCGGGTGGTGGCCCCGCTGGGCGTGGTGCTCAAGGCGGGCCGCTGGTATCTGGTGGCCCGGTGCGGCGAGCAGCTGCGCACCTACCGGGTCGGCGCGGTGCTCGACCTGGTGGTGCGCGACGAGCGGTACGCGCGGCCGGCCGACTTCGACCTGGCCGGGTACTGGCAGGAGTGGACCAGGCGGTACGAACGGGACGTCTACCGCGGGCAGGCCCGGGTGCGGATGACGGTGGCCGCGCTGGAGTTCGCGCAGTACGTCTTCCCGCCCGAGATGAGCCGGGCGGCCCGGGCGGCGGCCGGCGAGCCGGACGAGCACGGCTGGCTGGAGACCAGCGTGCCGATCGAGTCGGTGAAGCACGGCCACACCGAACTGCTCAAGCTGGGCGCGGAGGTGGAGGTGCTGGCGCCGGCCGAGCTGCGGGAGCGGCTGGCCGCCACCGCCCACGCCCTGGCCCGGCTCTATCCGTCGGCGACGGCAGCGGGGGCGCCCGGGACGGACACCCCCGCGATCGAGCGCTGATCCTGGCGGCGCCGTCAGGCGCTGATCTGCCTGCGACCGTTTCCGCTGGCGGTCGCGGTGATGCTGATCCGCCGCGGCTTGGCCCGCTCGGCGACCGGGATGCGCAGGGTCAGCACCCCGTTCTCGTAGCCGGCCTCCAGCTTGTCGGCGTCGAGGCTGTCGCCGAGGAAGAGCTGCCGCGTGAAGGTCCCCATCGGTCGCTCGGCCGCGACGAGCTCGACATTGTCCCCGGTGGCCCGGCGCCGCTCGGCGCGGACCGTCAGCACGTTGCGCTCGACTGTGCAGTCGATGCTGTCCGGGTCGACGCCGGGCAGGTCGAATGCGGCGTAGAAGAAGTCGCCGTCGCGGTACGCGTCGAGGTGCATGACCGCCGGCCGGGCGGTGGTGCCGAAGAACTGCTCGGCGAGCCGGTCGATCTCACGGAACGGGTCGGTACGCATCAACATGGCCGTGCCTCCTCGGTTCTCCTGGCCGAAGATGTTTAAGTTGAGCCGAGTTGGCTCAAGTCCTCGATTTCTTGTTTAGCGTGGAGCGGCGGCCTCGTCAACCCGGGCAGCAGCTTCTCGAACCAGTGCTGGGCGTACGGGCCGTCGTTGAACGCGGGGATCTCGCGGTAGCCGTGGCGGGCGTACAGGGCGCGGGCCTCGACCAGGTCGGCGCGGGTGTCCAGCCGGAGCCGGTCCGCCCCGCTCGACCGGGCGTACGCCTCGACGGCGGCCAGCAGGGCGGCCCCGCCGCCGGTGCCGCGGTGCGCGGGGCGGACGTAGACCCGGGTGAGTTCCGCCCAGCGGGGACGCCAGCGCAGGCCGGCGCAGCCGGCGAGCTGCCCGTCGTGGCGGGCCAGCACGAGCAGCCCGGTGGGCGGCGCGAGGTCGTCGCTGGGCATCTCGGCCAGCGCCTCGGTCACCTCCGCCGGCCGTTCCGGCCGGCGGTGCCAGCGGCGGACCATCTCCGCCATGTACTCGCGCAGCAGGATCGCCGCTTCGGGGGCGTGGGGTGGGGTGGGACTGGTCGTCCAGGTCGTCACCGCTTGATCCTCACCGCACCGTCAAACGGCTTTCGCCCGCCGGTCAGGGGTGAGCCGGCGGGTGCTCGGCGGCGAGGGCGACCCGGCGCAGCAGGTCCGACAGCAGCCGCCGCTCCTGCGGGGTGAGCGCGCCGAGTACCCGGTGCTCCTCGTCGCCGACCACCCCGAGCGCGCGGCGCCAGGCCGTCCGGCCGGCCTCGGTCAGTTCGACGTCGATGCGCCGCCGGTCCACCGGCGAGGGGATCCGCCGGACGAACCCGCGGCGGACCAGCGCGTCCACCCGGGCGGTGATCGAGGCGGGCGCCATGCGTAGGTCACCGGCGATCTCCGAGGGGGCGGCCCGGCCACCGCGTCCGGCCAGGGCGTGCAGGGTGCCGTACTCCTTCTCCTGGAGGTCCAGGTCGGCGAGGGCCCGGTCCTTCACCTCGCGCAGGTGCCGGGTGAGGACCGACATCCGGGTGACCGCGCCCTCCACGTCGGGGTCGAGGTCGGGCAGGACGGGCAGCCAGCGCGCCACGTGCTGGTCGGTGCGGTCGCGGTCGGTCACCCGTCCCACGGTACGCCGTCGCCGAAATATTCGTTGTCGAAATGTTCGACGCCGAAGAATCCTGCCGAGGTGACACACCCCCTCCGGCTCCGCGCCTTCCGCCTGCTCTTCCTCGGCCGTACCGTCTCCGCCCTCGGCGACGCCGTCGTCCCCACCGCCCTCGCCCTGGCCGTGCTCCGCGCCACCGGCTCGACCAGCGCCCTCGCGGTGGTGCTGGGCTGCGCCATGGTGCCGCGGCTGCTGCTGCTCCCCCTCGGCGGCGTGGTCGCCGACCGGTTCGACGCCCGCCGGGTGGCCCTCGTGACCGACCTGGTGCGCTGCGCCGCCCAACTGGTCGTCGGTGTCGAACTGCTCGGCGACGCCCCCGCGCTGCTCCACCTCGCGGTCGCCTCCGCCGTCGGCGGCGCGGCCTCGGCCTTCGCCATGCCCACCGCGTCCCCGCTCGTCGCCGGCACCGTCGACGCCGACGGGCGGCAGCGGGCCAACGCGCTGATGGGCGTCACCGCCAACGCCAGCCGGCTCGCCGGCCCCGCCCTGGCCGGCCTGCTGGTCTGGACCGCCGGCCCGGGCTGGGCGTTCGTGCTGGACGCCGCCTCGTTCGCGGTCAGCGCCGCCCTGCTGTCGGTCATCCGGGTCCGGCACGTCGCCGTCCCACACCGGTCGCTCCGCGCCGACCTGGCGCTCGGCTGGCGGGAGGTCCGCGCCCGCGACTGGTACTGGAGCAGCCTGCTCGCGCACGGCGTGTGGAACGGCGCCGCGGCGGTGCTGCTCACCGTCGGCCCGGTGGTCGCCGTGGACCGCCTCGGCGGGGAGGGTGTCTGGGTGCTGCTGCAGCAGGGCGGCGCGGTCGGCCTGCTGCTCGGGTCGCTGCTCGCCGCCCGGGTACGCCCCGCCCGGCCGGTGCTGCTCGGCAACCTGGCCCTGGCCACGTACGCGGCGCCGCTGCTCCTGCTCGCCGTCGCCGCGCCCGCCCCGGTGAGCATCGCCGCGTACTGCCTCGCGCTGGTCGCGCTCGGCTTCCTCAACCCGGTCTGGGAGACCGTGGTGCAGGGCCAGTTCCGGCCCGACGTGCTGGCCCGGGTCACCTCGTACGACTGGCTGATGTCGCTGGGCGCCATGCCGATCGGATACGCCCTCGCCCCGCTCGCCGCCCGCGCCTGGGGGCCGTCGACGCCCCTCGCCGTGGCCGGCGTGCTGGTGCTGCTCGCCTGCGCCGGCACCGCCGCCGTCCCCGGCGTACGCCGGATGCGCTGGCCGGTCGACGCCCCGCCCGCGCCCGTGGCGCAGGTGCCGGCGGGGCGCTGACCGGACCGGTCAGAGCCGATGCCCCGTGGTCGCGTCCACGTGGTCGGGCACCTCGCCGTGCCGGTCCCCCACGCTGGACGTCCCGGACGGCTCGAACATGAGGATCGACGCGCCGTCCGGCGCGGACGGCCGGTGCTCCACCCCGCGCGGCACCACGAACACCGCGCCACGCGGCAGCACCACCTCCCGCTCGGCGCCGTCCCGGCCGTCGCGCAGGGCGATCCGCAACTCCCCGTCGAGCACCAGGAAGAACTCGTCGGTGTGCTCGTGGGAATGCCAGACGTGCTCGCCGGCCACCTTCGCGATCCGGACGTCGTAGTCGTTGACGGTGGTCACGATGCGCGGACTCCACAGCTGGTCGAAGCGCCCCAGGGCGGCTGCCAGCTCGATCGGCTCAGCTTCCATCCACCCATCGTCGCCCACGATCACAGGGGACGGTGCATCACGTGCAACCCGACCCGGCCCAGGGTCGGATGCGCGAACGCCTCCGGCACCGTGCCGATCACCGTGAAGCCGAGCCGCCGGTACAGCTCAACGGCCGGCACGTTGCTCTCCACCACGGCGTTGAACTGCATCGCGGCGTAGCCCCGGTGGCGGGCCCAGGCCAGGGCGTACTCGGCCAGGGCCCGGCCGACGCCACGGCCCCGGGCGTGCGCGGCCACCATGAAACTGGCGGTGGCCACGTGCGCGCCGGGGCCGGGCCGGTTGGTGCCCATCTTCGCGGTGCCCAGCACCGTGCCGTCCACCTCGGCGACCACCGTGTGACCGGGCGGCCGCTCCACCCACACGTCGTAGGCGACCTCCGCGGGCCACGCCGGGTCGTACGGGAAGGTCTCCCCGGCGGTGATGACGTCCTCGACGATCGGCCAGACCTGCGCCCAGTCGGGCTCGGTGAACTCCCGGATCCGCATCCCGGGCACCCTAGTCAGCCGGCCCGCCGCGGAGCGAACCGGTTTCCGGCCTCCGTACCCGAACCGTGACCTGCCGGCCGTGGCACGGGACCCCGCGCGGGGCGGGCCTCGCCCATCATGGGACGCATGGTCGAACCCGCCACCGACCTGGACAGTCGCGAGGCGCCGCCCGAGGTGGCCGCACCACCGCCGGCCGGTCCCCGCACCGTCGGGCCGTGGCTGGTCGGCGGTGCGGTCAGTGCCGTGCTGCTGCTGCTCGCCGGCCGGTACGGCTACCACCGCGACGAGCTGTACTTCCTGCTCTGCGGCCGGCACCTCGACTGGGGGTACGTCGACCAGGGTCCGCTGGTGCCGGCCCTGGCCCGGCTGCTGGACACCCTCGCGCCCGGCAACCTGGTGGTGCTGCGTACGCCGTCGGCGCTGATCGCCGGCGCGGCGGTCGTGGTGGTCGCGGCGATCGCCCGGGAGTTCGGCGGCGGCCGGGGCGGGCAGCTGTTCGCCGCGTTCCTCGCCGCGGTGGCGGGCATCGTGCTCGCCCCCGGGCATCTGCTCAGCACCACCACCGTCGACCTGCTGGTCTGGCTCGTCGCCGCCTGGTGCGCGGTGCGGATGCTGCGCACCGGCGACACCCGCTGGGCCCTCTGCCTCGGCCTGGCGCTCGGCGTCGGCATGCTGAACAAGCTGCTGCCCGCCCTGCTCGCCGTGGGCCTGCTGGCCGGGGTGGCGATCGGCGGGCCACGCCGGCTGCTGCGCGACCGATGGGTGTACGCCGCCGCCGGCATCGTCGCCGTGCTCGCCGCGCCCTACCTGCTCTGGCAGGCCGCGCACGGCTTCCCCCAGCTGTCCGTGGCCTCCTCGATCGCCGGCGGCGACAGCTCCTACAGCGGCCGGCTGGACGCGCTGCAGCTGCAACTGGTCATCATCAGCCCGTACGCGGTGCCGATCTGGGTCGCCGGGCTGGTGGCGCTGCTGCGCCGGCCGGCCTGGCGGGCGTACCGGGCGATCGGCTGGGCCTGGCTGGTGGTGTTCGCGATCGTGCTGCTCGCCGGTGGCAAGGGCTACTATGACGCCCCGCTGCTGTTGGTGGTCACCGCCGCCGGCGCGGTCGTCACCGCCGAGTGGGCCGGTCGGGGCGCGGTGCTCGCCCGGCGGGCGCTGCTCGCCGCCGGCGCGGCCGTGGCGGTGGCCGGCAGCGCCGTCCTGCTGCTGCCCACCCTGCCGGCCGACCGGCTGCCCGGCTTCGTGGTCGACGTCAACTACGACGCCGGCGAGACCATCGGCTGGCCGGCGTTCGCCGACTCGCTCGCCGCCGTGCACCGCGGCCTGCCGCCGGAGCAGCGGACCCGCGCGGTGATCCTCACCGGCAACTACGGCGAGGCGGGCGCGGTGGCCCGCTACGGGCCGCAACGGGGCCTGCCGCGGGCGTACTCCGGGCACAACAGCATGGCCGGATTCGGCCGCCCGCCCGAGGACGCCGACGTGGTGATCGCGGTCGGCTGGGCCGGCCCCGACCAGCTGCGGGGCTGGTTCACCGAGGTCACCGAGGCCGGCCGGATCAACCAGCGGGTCGACGTCGACAACGACGAGAACGGCCTGCCCGTCTATGTCTGCCGGGGGCTGCGGCGACCGTGGTCGCAGCTCTGGGACACCGAGGTACGCCACGCCGGCTGAGCATGCCCGGGCACCGTGAATACTTGTCGGCATGCTCTGGGGCGTCAGTGGTCCGGTCTTCCTCCTCGACTACGTCGCGGGGGTGGCCGGGGCCCTCGCGATAGCCCTGTCCGTGCGGGCGCTGGTCGGATGGCGGACGCGGGGCGAGCCGCTGTCGACCGTCGAGCTGGCGTACCTCACCGATCGGGCCGGACTGGCCTGCCAGGTGGGTATGGCCGCGCTGCGCCGGGCCGGGGTGGTGCAGCTCGGTGAGCTGGCCACCCTGTCGGTGGACGGGCCACCGCCGCCCGGGTCCGCCCCACTGGTGCGCGCCCTGCACGCCGCGCTGCGCCGGCCGCAGACCTGGGCCGCCGTGCTCGCCGATCCCGGTGTGGGCCGTGCGCTGCGCCGGCTGGTGGGCCGGCTGGTCCGCGACGGCTGGCTGCTCACCCCGGGCCAGCGGCGCCGCCTGGCGCTGGGCACCCTGCCGCTGTTCGCGGTCGCCGCGGTCGGGGTGACCCGGCTGGTGGACAGCGCGGTCGAGGGGCGCACGGCCGGCGGCCCGGCGTCCGTGGTGGGGCTGCTGCTGTGCTGCCTGGCCACCGTGCTCGGCGGCTGGTGGCTGTGCGAGGTGCCGGAGACCGGTGCGGCCGCGCGGCGGCTGCTGCGCCGGCAGCGCTGCACGTACGCGGAGCTGGCGCCGGAGCGGCGGCCCGCGTGGAGCGAGCGGGGCACCGACGAGCTGCTGACCGCGATGGCGGTGTTCGGGCCGCGCCCGCTGCTCGCCGTCGACCCGCGCTTCGCCGAGCTGGTCGGGGTCGACGCCGAGCGCACCCGGCCGCGGGAGTACGCGAAGACCGCGCGTTGACCCTGACCGCGGCAGGACGCGCGTGGCGCGCCGTCCGGCTCGCCCGCGCGGCAGTATGATCCGAGTATGACGAAGCGGGTGACGGTCAGCCTGCCAGACGACGTAGCGGCCTACCTGGAGCGGGAGGAGAACGCCTCGGCGGCGGTCGCCGACGCGCTGCGCGCCCGCATGGACCGGGCCGCCGCGACAGCCGCGATGCTGCGTGCCGTCGGCATCGACGTGACGGACGACGGCGTGGCCCGGGTACGCGGAAAACTGCCTCCCCTCACCGCCGAGCAGCGGGCGGAGAACGCGCGACGCCGCGACATGCTCCGGGACGGCACCTGGCCGGAGGCCGGCTCCGCGGCTGCTGCCTGATGCCCACCGACGACATCGAGATCCGGGCGATCCTGGACGCCTCCGCCATCCTGTCCTATTCCCGCGGCCACGTGCACGTCGGTGAGCTGCTGGTCGACATCGCCGACGAGGGTGCCTACCTGGGCCTGCCCACCGTCGCGCTGCTCGAGGCGTACGCGCAGACCAGTGACCGACCGGCGGCCGCCCGGCTCGGCGTGCTGGCCACCCTGCCCGGCGTGGCGGTGCTGCCGCTGTCCGCTCCCGATGCGGCCCAGGCCGCCACCACGGTGCGCCTGACCAAGGGCGACCTGGCCCGTGCCCACGCCGTGTGGGCGGCACTGCGGCACGACGCATACCTCCTGACCTGCGAGCCGCACCTGGTTCCGGCGGTGATCGCTCCCGAACTGATCCATCACATCCCCGTGGACGACGCCTGACCGTGGCGGGCACGGGGATGTGATGGGGGGATCAGCGGATCTTCTCAGCGAGCCGGATCACCCGCGCCAACTCATCCACCTCCGGGTCCTCGCTGGCGGCGGCCGCCCGCTCCGCGATCGTCGCCAGGTCGCCCAGGCGCACCTCCCGGCCGTAGGGGCCGCCCTGCAGCGACTGCGCGAAATAGGCCGCCGCGTAGCAGGTCCACAGCTGCGGCGACGCTTTGCCGAACGCCCGGTTCAGGTCGCTGACGGTCACCGACTCGTACGCCTCGGCGGGCGCCCGGTTCGTCGGGTCGGTCCAGCGCACCTGCACGCGGGCGACCCGGGCCGACGGGGGCGGCCCGTCGGCCAGCCGGACGGCGTAGAGCGCCGTGACGCTGTGCCCGGGACCGACCTCGCCGCCGTCGACGCGGTCGTCACGGAAGTCCTCGTCGCTGATCGCCCGGTTGTCGTACCCGATGAGCCGGTAGGACCGCACGGCGGCCGGTTCGAAGCTGACCTGCACCTTGGCGTCGAGCGCCCGGACGCTCAACGTCGCCGGCAACTGCCGGACGAACACCTTCCGGGCCTGGTCGCGCTCACTGGCGTACACCACGAAGCCGTCGCCCTTGTCCGCGAGTTGCTCCATCAACTCGTCGCCGTACTCGCTGCCGACCCCCACGCCGAGCAGGGCGATCTCCTTCTCGGCCTCGTCGCGTACCCGGCGCAGGATCGGCTCCGCCTCGGTCCGGCCGACGTTGGCGAGCCCGTCGGAGAGCACGATCACCCGGTTCGTCGCGCCGGGTCGGAATCCGTCACGGGCCACCCGGTAGCCGAGCACCAGGCCGGCTTCGAGGTTCGTGCTGTCCTGGGTACGCAGCGAACCGATGGCGTCGTGCAGTTCATCGGCGTCGGACAGCCGGGTCATCTCCCGCACCACCCGGGCCTCGTCGCTGAACGCCACGACGGCGATCGAGTCGGTACGGCGCAACTGGTCCACCAGGGTGTGCAGCGCGTCCTTCACCAGATCGAGCCGACCGGGCTCGCGCATCGATCCGGAGACGTCGACGACGAAGGTGAGGGCGGCGTCGGGACGGCTCTCCGCGTCCTCCGCGCGGGTCTGCAGGCCGACCCGCATCAACCGGACCTCCCCGGCCGCCTCGTGGGACTCCGGCAGCCGCGCGCCGTCGACGTGTACGGCGAAGCCGTCGCCGGCCGGCTCGGGGTAGTCCTGCCGGAACGAGTTCACGAACTCCTCAGGCCGCACCGCCGTCCGCTCGGGCAGCTGCCCGTCCATGATGAGCCGGCGGGCGTAGCCGTACGAGGCGGTGTCGACGTCGACGCCGAAGGTGGAGCGCGAGTCGTCCTCCGTCGCTGTTTCGGCCCCACCCGACCGGGGTGTGCCGTCGTGCTGGCGGACCGGCCCGTGCGCCGCGTCGCTGCGCTGTGCGCCACCGGCGGAGCAGGCGGTGACCGTCATGGTGAGGGCGAGCGCCGTCAGCAGCAGCGACCGTCGTATGTGGACCATCTGTTCCTCCCGGGCAGGCTGGGGCGGGCGATCCGGCGCAGCGCATCGGATCCGTCCCGGTCATTGACGCAGCTGGACAGTCCGGCGGATCCCGCCGTAGCCGAGCCGATACGCAAGCGTGAACGTCGTGACCGTCCCGTATGCAAGACGTGACCTGCCGCAGCCAACCGCGCCCGATGCCGACGGGCGGGACGGCGCAGGGCCGGGGTACGCCAAGCTCGGCGTCGACTCCCGCACCGCGGCGGTGCACGCCGCCGTGGAGCGGAAGCTGATCCGGCTGTGAAACGCTGCGCCCTGCTCACCCTCACCGTGGCCGCCGGCGGTTGCCCGCGGCCCGACCCGATCCGACCCTGGGAGGACCCCATGAGCACCCCCGCCGACAAGGCTCTGCTCGCTGCGGCGAGCGCCGGCGACGCGGCCGGCGTACGCGCCGCGCTGGCGGCCGGCGCGGACCGCGAGGCCCGCGACGCGCGGCAGCGAACGGCGCTGCTGCTGGCCGCCGCGAACGACCACGTCGAAGCCGCCCGCGTGCTCGTCGACGCGGGCGCGGACCCGAACGCGCTCGACGACCAGCACGACACCCCGTGGCTGGTGACTGGCGTGACCGGCAGCGTGCCGATGCTCGAGGTCCTGCTGCCCGCGGGGCCGGACTTCACGATCGTGAACCGGTACGGCGGCATCTCGATCATCCCGGCGAGCGAGCGTGGCCACGTCGACTACGTCCGCCGCGTCGTCGATACCGGCATCAACGTCAACCACGTCAACAACCTCGGGTGGACCGCCCTGCTGGAATGCGTCCTCCTCGGCGACGGGACGAAGCCCTACCAGCAGATCGCGGAGATCCTCGTGGCCGCTGGCGCGGACGTCCACCTGCCCGACAAGGACGGCGTCGACGCGCTGCGGCACGCCCGCGACCGCGGGTACGACCAGATCGTCGCCGTCCTGTCACGCTGAGCATCGTGCGGGCGGCCGCCACCACGACGACCGCCCGCTGCGGGCCGGCGGCCCATGCGGCACAGTGACACCGGCGGCCGGCGTACGGCCGGAGCCAGAAAGGCGGTGGCCGGTGGAGGGCCCGACCGGGGTGGTGTTCCCCCAGACCGACGGCACCCGCAGCACCACGGCGCTCGGCCGCGCGGTCGTCGCCGACGCGCTGCGCGCGGTCGACCCGGTCGGCGCGCGTTCGGCCGAACACGAGACCAACTGGCGGCACGGCTATCTGGTCCACTTCCGCCGGCTCGTCGAGGCCGGCCTGCTCTCCCGCGACGCCGCGGTCACCATCGCCCGCGACGGCCTGGCCGCCCTGCACGCCCGGATGCGGGTCGTCGCGGAGGGCGGTACGGAATTCCCGCTGGACGAGGTGTTCGCCGCCGGCGCCGGGCAGCCGCCGCTGGACACCGCCACGGTCACCGGCACCGGCGAGCCCGAGCGGGAACTGTCGCTGCCGTACCGCGGGCAGCGGCTGCGCGGCGATCAGCTGCACCGCCGGCTCGACGCCTGGGTCGCCGCCGGCGTGATCGAGCCGTCCTGCGCCGAGGCGGTCCGCGTGGTCATCGCCAACCCGGACTGGCTCGACCTGCGCGACCAGCGGATCGTGGTGCTCGGCGCCGGCGCCGAGATGGGTCCCCTGCCGTCGGTGCTGCGCTGGGGCGGCGACGTCGTCGCGGTCGACCTGCCGCGGCCGGACATCTGGCGGCGGCTGCTGCGCACCGCCCACCGGTACGGCGGCCGGCTGCACCTGCCGGTGCGCCCCGGCACCGGCGACGACGACGAGGCCCTCGCCGCGGCCGCCGGCGCGGACCTGCTGCATCGGCTGCCGCAGGCCGCGCAGTGGCTGCTCGGCGTGGACGGCCCGCTCGTTCTCGGCAACTACGTCTACGCCGACGGCGCCACCAACGTGCGGGTCGCCATGGCCGTCGACGCGCTCACCCGGCACCTGCAGCAGCGCCGCGACGACCTGGCGCTGGCCTTCCTCGCCACCCCCACCGACGTGTACGCCGTCCCCGCCGAGGCGGTCGCGCACGCCGAGCGGGGGTACGCGGCCCGCGGCCTGGCCCGCCGGTCACTGCGGGTGCTCTCCGGCGGGCGACTGCTGCACCGCAACTACCCGCCCGACGCCGACCCGGGCATCAACGACAGCCTCGTGCCGCAGCAGGGCCCGAACTACGCCCTCGCGAAGCGGCTGCAACGGTGGCGGGCGGCGGTGGCACGCGACGCCGGGGCGACGGTGTCGCTCACGGTGGCGCCGCCGACGCGTACCCGCTCGGTGCTGCGCAACCGGGCGCTCGCCGCCGCGTACGCGGGCGCGCACCGGTTCGGCATCGAGGTGTTCGACCCGGCCACCAGCAACACCCTGATGGCCGCGCTGCTCGTGCACGACCTGCGCACCGGCGGCGGCCCGGCCCAGGACCACCCGTGGCGGGACGAGGCGCACGGGGCGGCGCACGGCGGGCTCTGGCGGGTGCCGTACGCACCGCGCAGCGCCCTCGGGCTGGCCGTCCTGCTGGGCCTCGGCGCCGCCCGGGGCTGAGCCGGGGCTGGCCGGCGGCTACCTGGCCAGGACGTCGACGGCGAGTTCCTTCACCACCGACTCGTCGACGTCCACGCCGAGCCCCGGCCCGGTCGGCACCTGGGCTACGCCGTCGCGCACCTGCACGGTCGCCCCGGTGGCGTACGACGATTCCAGGAACTGCCGCCCGTTGAGGTCCACCGGCGTGTCGATGCCGTACGCCGCGAACAGGTGCACCGAGGCGGCCAGGCCCAGGTCGGAGTCGGTGAGCCCGGAGCCCATCAGCCGCACGCCGGAGTCCTCGGCCAGGGCGCACAGCCGCCGCGACAGCGTCAACCCGCCGCTGCGCTGCACCTTGGCGATGGCCACGTCCACCGCGTCGAGCTTCACGAAGGTGGCCAGGTCGCTGGGGTGGCGCAGGCTCTCGTCGAGCGCCACCGGCACCGGAGAGGCCTCCCGCAGCCGGCGCAGCCCGGCGACGTCGTTGGCCGGCAGCGGCTGCTCGAACGCGGTGACGTCGAGGTCGGCCAGCCGGCGGGCCATCCGCAGCGCGGCGTCCACGGTGTACGCCTGGTTGGCGTCCACCCACAGCGCGGCCTCGGGCGCGGCCTCGCGGACCGCCCGCACCACGGCGGCGTCCTCGGCCTCGCGGTGCAGGCCGACCTTCACCTTGAACGCCCGGTAGCCGAGGGCGTGTCCCTCCGCCACCGCGTCGGCCACCTCGCCGGCGGTCTGCCCGGAGACGATCCAGCCCAGCTCGATGCTCTCCCGGCGGCGCTGCCCCCACAGCACCCCGACCGACACGCCGAGCGCTCGGCCGAGCAGGTCGTGCAGCGCGACGTCGACGGCGCACTTGGCCAGCGGCGCGCCGATGGTGAAGCCCCGGTTGACGGCCCGGTCGAATGCGGCGGTCACGCCGTCGAGGTCCCAGGCCGGGCGGCCGAGCACCGCCGGGGCGAGATACCGGTCGATGGTGGTGACGATGGATTCGGCGGTCTCATAGGTCCAGGCCGGGATCGGGGTGGCCTCGCCCCAGCCGGCGACACCGTCGGCGCTGACCTTGACCAGGACGCGGATGCTGGGCGTGCCGGCGACGGCGACCGACCCGCCGGACACCCCGAACGAGCGCACGGTGGGCAGCGCGACGGCGTACGTCTCGACGGAGTCGATGGTCAGTCCGGCCAGGGCAGTGGCAAGAGGGGTCACGGGTGGGCCTTTCGTACGGGTGGGATCAGGTCAGCTTGGCGGTGCTGGCCCGGACGACCACCTCGCCGCCCATCCGCAGGATCCGCCGGCGTCGTCCGGTGTTCTCGGTCAGCGCCAGTTCCATCGCCTTCTCTCCGAGCTGCTGCAGCGGCAGCGCGACGGTGGTCAGCGGCGGGGTGAGGTCGCGGACGATCGGGATGTCGTCGAAGCCGGCGACGGAGATGTCGTCCGGCACGGACAGGCCGTGGTCGCGCAGGGCCGCGCAGGCGCCGATGGCCATCACGTCGGTCAGCGCGAACACGCAGGTGGCGGTCGACCGGCGGGCCAGCAGTTCGGTCATGGCGCCGTACCCGCCGTCGCGGGTGAACGGGCCTTCCACGATGTCGGCCGGGTCCAGCGACACGCCGGCCTTCTTCAGCTCGTCGCGGAAGCCGCCCAGCCGGTCGGCGACCGTGGTCAGCGCCGGCGGCCCGGCGAGCACCGCGAACCGGCGGTGCCCCAGGTCGAGCAGGGCGCGGGCCATGGCGGCCGCACCGGCCCGGTTTTCCGGCAGGACACTGTCGACCTTCAGGCTGCGGTGCCGGCTGACCACGGCGACCCGCCCGCCACCCTCCAGGTAGGGCTTGAGCTCGGCGTCCAGGGCCCGCTCCCAGCGGGAGTCCTCGAATCCGGAACCGATGAGCAGGATGGCCGGCGCCCGCTCGGCGCGCAGCATCGACACGTACGCGATCTCCCGTTCCGGGTCCCGGAACGTGCTGGCCAGCATCACCAGCAGGTCGTTGTTGCCGGCGATGCGCATGACGCCGCCGGCCACCGCGGCGAAGTAGGGGTCGCTGACGTCGTGGCAGATCACGCCGACCGTGCGGTGGGAGGCGCCGGCCAGGGCGCGGGCGTGCGCGTTCGGCGTGTATGCCAACTGCTCCGCCGCCGCCAGCACCCGGTCCCGCAGTTGCGGGGTCACCCGCATGCCGTTGAGTGCCCGGGAGGCCGTGGCCAGCGAGACGTCGGCGGCTCTGGCCACGTCTTCCAGGGTCACGTGCGTCCGTGGCTGCATGGACTTTCCCCCTGCGGAAGTTCTTGACCGGATTATTTCGGCGTGGTTACCGTAGCACCCTGAAAGCGCTTACTGAAAGCGCATTCAGGGCCGAGACCTGGAGTTTCCGGACGTCCTCGGCCCTACCGACGGCACGCGCCTACCCAGCGGCTGAGTACCCGGAACCGCCGGACAGCCAGGGAGAACGGAGGGTCATGGCCGCGCAGAGCACCATCGAGCAACGGGAGCCGACCGCTCCCGCCCGCACCCCCGCGCGGGCCGCCCGCCGCCGGGGTCGGGCCGGCGGCGGCCTGCTCCGGTTCGTCCAGAGCACCTGGCGCCCCGCCGCGGTCCTCGCGGCCATCTTCGTCGCCTGGTGGGCGGTCACCGCGGCGGACCTGGTCAAGCCGTACCTGGTCCCCGCGCCAGGCACCACGCTGGACGTCGTCCTCGCCCAGACCGGCTACTTCGCCCACCACACCTGGATCACCACCTACGAGACGATCCTCGGCTTCGCCATCGCCATCGTGGTCGGCGTGCTGTCCGCCGTCGTGATGGTGTACTCCCCGACGGTCGAGAAGAGCCTCTACCCACTGCTGCTGTTCGCCCAGGTCATCCCGAAGATCGCGATCGCGCCGCTGTTCATCGTGTGGCTCGGCTTCGGGCTCACCCCGAAGGTCGTCGTCGCGGTCCTGATGGCCTTCTTCCCGATCGTCATCTCCACGGTCACCGGCCTCAAGTCGATCGACCCGGAGATGCTGCAACTGTCGGCGACCATGGGCGCAGGCCCCGGCCAGACCTTCCGGAAGATCCGCTTCCCGGCCGCCCTGCCGCACCTGTTCTCCGGCCTCAAGGTCGCCGCCACGATGGCCGTCACCGGCGCCGTGGTGGGCGAGTTCGTCGGCGCCAACGAGGGCCTCGGCTACGTGATCCTGCAGGCCAACGGCAACCTCGACACCCCGACGCTGTTCGCCGGGCTGCTCATCATGTCGCTGCTCGGCGTGGTCCTGTTCGTGGTCGTGGAACTGCTCGAGTACTTCGTCCTTCCATGGCACGCCAGCCGCCGTACCGACGCCGCTACGACGTCGCTCTGAATAGGAGACCCGTCCCATGAAGTTGCGCACCCTCGCCGCCACGCTCGTGCCGGCCCTCATACTGGCCGCCACCGCCGGCTGCGGCTCGTCCTCCGACGAGCAGGCCAAGACCGCCCAGGGCCACGACAAGGTCACCCTGACCCTCAACTGGTACCCGTACGGCGAGCACGCCCCGTTCTACTACGGTCAAAAGCAGGGCATCTTCGCCAAGCACGGCATCGACCTGACCATCCAGGCCGGCCAGGGCTCGCAGAAGACCGTCCAGGCCACCGCCGCCGGGCAGACCGACTTCGGCTGGGCCGACACCCCCGCCCTGCTCTCCGCGGTGGGCCAGGGGATGGACGTCAAGAGCGTCGGCGTCTTCCTGCAGACCACCCCGTCGTCGGTGCAGTTCTTCAGCGACAAGAACATCAGCTCCCCCGCCGACCTCAAGGGCAAGACCATCGCCTCCACCGCCGGCGACGCGCTGAGCAAGACCTTCCCGGCCTTCCTCAAGGCCAACGGCCTGGCCCCCTCCGACGTGACCCTGCAGAACACCGACCCGGCCGGCAAGATGGCCGCCGTCATGTCGGGCAAGACCGACGCGCTGCTCGGCTTCGCCACCGACCAGGGCCCGACCATGCAGGAGAAGGCCGGCAAGCCGGTCTCCTACCTCAAGTTCGCCGAGAACGGCCTGACCTTCTACAGCAACGGCCTGATCGCCTCCACCGACACCATCAAGAACAAGCAGGACCTGGTCAAGCGGATGGTCGCGGCCAGCAGCGAGGCCTGGGCCGCCGCCGAGAAGGACGCCGCCGGCGCCGTCGCGGCCATGGCCGGCGCCTCCCAGCAGCTGCCGTCGGAGAAGGTGCTCACCGACCAGTTCAACGCCACCCTGCAGCTGCTGCACACCGACGCCACCAAGGGCCAGGCGCCCGGCATCAACGACGAAGCCGACTGGACGAAGACGATCAACGTGTTCGCCGACGCCGGCGTGATCAACAAGGCCGAGTCCCCGGCGACCTACTGGGACGCGAGCTTCGCGCCGAAGGGATGAACCCGAGATGACGGTCGGCAACACCACCACGCAGCGGCCCGCTGACGCCACGGCGACCGGCGCCGCGGTCGAGATCGACCAGGTCGCGGTCCGCTTCCGTACCAAGAAAAAGGACGTCACCGCGCTGCGCGACGTCTCGCTGCGGATCGAGCCCGGCGAGTTCGTCTCGATCGTCGGCGCCTCCGGCTGCGGCAAGTCGACGCTGCTGAAGCTGGTGTCCGGCCTGCTGCGGCCCTCGTCCGGCCAGGTCCGCCTGCACGGCGAGGACGTGCGGGGGCCGCGGCGCGACATCGGGTACGTCTTCCAGCGCGCCGCCCTGCTGGAGTGGCGTACGGCCCGGAAGAACATCCTGCTCCAGGCCGAGATGCGGCGCCTGCCCAAGGCGCAGGTACGCCAGCGCGTCGACGAGCTGATCGCGATGACCGGCCTGACCGGCTTCGAGGACGCGTACCCGAACGAACTGTCCGGCGGGATGCAGCAGCGGGTGGCCCTGTGCCGCGCGCTGCTGCACCGCCCCCCGGTCCTGCTCATGGACGAGCCCTTCGGGGCGCTGGACGCCCTCACCCGCGAGCAGATGAACGTCGAGCTGCGGCGCATCTGGCGGGAGACCGGCACCACCGTCCTGCTCGTCACCCACTCCATCGCCGAGGCGGTCTACCTGGCCAACCGGGTGATCGTCATGACCCCTCGACCCGGCACCGTCGCCGAGGTCATCGACGTCGACCTCCCCGTGGAGCGCGACTACGGCCAGACGATGTCGGAGCCGGAGTTCGCGCGCGCCACGGGACGCATCCGGGACCTCCTGGGTGCGACGACGACCGCCGAATAACCACCGGACCTGGGAAGGAAACACAGTGGAGCGCACGTCTATCGGGATCATCCTCAACGGCGTGACCGGACGGATGGGCTACCGCCAACATCTCGTCCGATCCCTGCTCGCCATCCGCGAGCAGGGCGGACTGCCGGCCCACGACGGCAGCCGCATCTGGCCGGAGCTGACCCTGGTGGGCCGCAACGAGGCCAAGCTCGCCGAGATCGCCGCCCGGCACGGGCTGACGTCGTACACGACGGACCTGGACGCCGCGCTCGCCGACGACTCCCACCAGATCTACTTCGACGCGCAGGTCACCGCCCAGCGGGAGAAGGCCATCCGGGCGGCGATCGACGCGGGCAAGCACGTCTACACCGAGAAGCCGCTCGCCGAGGGGCTGACCGGCTCCCTGGAACTGGCCCGGCTCGCCGCCGCCAAGGGCATCAAGAACGGCGTCGTGCAGGACAAGCTGTTCCTGCCCGGCCTGCGCAAGCTCAAGCGGCTCGTCGACGGCGGATTCTTCGGCCGGATCCTGTCGGTACGCGGCGAGTTCGGCTACTGGGTGTTCGAGGGCGACTGGCAGGACGCCCAGCGGCCGAGCTGGAACTACCGGGCCGAGGACGGCGGCGGCATCGTCGTCGACATGTTCCCGCACTGGCACTACGTGCTGGAGCAGATCTTCGCTCCGGTGACCGCGGTGACCGCGCACATCGCCACCCACATCCCCGAGCGGGTCGACGAGACCGGCCAGACCTACCGGGCCACCGCCGACGACGCCGCGTACGGCATCTTCGAGCTGGCCGGCGGCATCACCGCCCAGATCAACTCCTCCTGGGCCGTACGGGTCTACCGCGACGAGCTGGTCGAGTTCCAGGTCGACGGCACCCACGGCAGCGCCGTGGCCGGGCTGCGCGAGTGCCGCATCCAGCACCGGGGCGCCACCCCCATGCCGGTGTGGAACCCGGACCTGCCGGTCACCGAGAACTTCCGCGGCCAGTGGCAGACCGTCCCCGACAACGCGGACTTCGACAACGGGTTCAAGGTCCAGTGGGAGGCGTTCCTGCGCCACGTCGTCGACGACGAGCCGTTCCCGTGGGACTTCCTGGCCGGCGCCCGCGGCGTGCAGCTCGCCGAAGCCGGCCTGCGGTCGGCGCGCGAGGGCCGCCGGGTGGAGATCGAGGAGATCACCCGGTGACCGCCCGGATCACCCTGCCCATCCCCGGCGGCGGCACCGAGGCCCTCACCTTGCGCGAACCGGCCGGCTGGCAGCGGCCGGCCGGCCCCCCGGCCAGCCGGATCGCGTACGCCGCGGCACACGTGGTCGCCGACCCGTACGCCGACAACGCCCCCGGCCAGCCCGCCCGGCTGGACTGGGACGCCACCCTGGGCGTACGGCGCAACCTGTGGTCCTGGGGACTCGGCGTCGCCGAGGCGATGGACACCGCCCAGCGCGGCATGGGCCTCGACTGGGCCGCCACCCAGGAACTGATCCGCCGCAGCGCCGCCGACGCCGCCGCCTGCGGCGGACGCATCGTCGCCGGCGCGGCCACCGACCAACTGACCGGCTTGCCCGACACCCTCGACGACGTCGTCACCGCGTACGCCGAGCAGGTCGCCTTCGTCCAGGAGTGCGGCGCGACCGCGGTCGTCATGGCCAGCCGGCAGCTCGCCGCGCTGGCCACCGGCCCCGACGACTACCTGCGCGTCTACGACCAGGTGCTGGCCGGCACAACGGCGCCGGTCGTGCTGCACTGGCTCGGCGACATGTTCGACCCGGCCCTCGCCGGCTACTGGGGCTCGACCGACCTCGACGAGGCGACCAAGACGTTCGTGTCGCTGGTGCAGGCCCACGCCGACGTCATCGACGGGGTGAAGGTGTCGCTGCTCGACGCCGAGCGGGAGGTCCGGCTACGCGAACTGCTGCCGCCGACCGTCCGGGTCTACACCGGCGACGACTACCACTACCCCGAGCTGATCGCCGGCGACGGCCGGCAGTTCAGCCACGCCCTGCTCGGCGCGTTCGCGGCCATCGCCCCCGCCGCGTCGGCGGCGCTGCAGCGCCTCGACACCGGCGACACCGCCGGCTTCCGGGAGATCCTCGACCCGACCGTGCCGCTGTCCCGGCACGTCTTCGCCCCGCCCACCCAGTACTACAAGACCGGCATCGCGTTCCTGTCCTGGCTCAACGGCTTCCAGCCCGGCTTCACCATGGTCGGCGGGCTGCACAGCGGGCGCAGCGTGCCGCACCTGGTGCAGGCGTTCCGCCTCGCCGACACCGCAGGCCTGCTGCTCGACCCGGACCTGGCGGTCGAGCGGATGCGCCGGTACCTGTCGGTCGCCGGGGTGAGCGCGTGAGCGCCGTCGACCCGCGCCTGGCGCGGCTGTCGCTCAACCAGCGCACCACCGAGTCGTGGTCGGTCCGCGAGGCCGTCGAGGGCTGCGTCCGGGCCGGCATCCCGGCGATCGGCCTGTGGCGCGAGCCGGTGGCCGAGATCGGCGTGGCCGCCGCCGCGAAACTCGTCGCCGACGCCGGACTGCGGGTGTCGTCGCTGTGCCGCGGTGGCTTCCTCACCGCAGACGGCGACGCCGGCCGCGCCGCGCTGGCGGACAACCGGCGCGCCATCGACGAGGCCGCCGGCCTGGGCACCGACTGCCTGGTCATGGTGGTCGGCGGCCTGCCGCCCGGCTCCCGCGACCTGCGCGGCGCCCGGCAGCGGGTCGCCGACGCGCTCGCCGAGCTGGCCCCGTACGCGGGCGAACGCGGCGTCCGGCTGGCGCTGGAGCCGCTGCACCCGATGTACTGCGCCGACCGGGCCGTCCTGTCCACCCTCGGGCAGGCGCTCGACCTCGCCGAACCGTTCCCGGTCGAGCAGGTCGGCGTCGTGGTCGACACCTTCCACATCTGGTGGGACCCGGACGTGTGGCGGCAGATCGCCCGGGCCGGCGCGCGCATCGCCAGCTTCCAGGTCTGCGACTTCCTCACGCCGCTGCCGGCCGACGTGCTGCTCGGCCGGGGCATGATGGGCGACGGCCACATCGACTTCCCGCCGTTCCGGCGGGCGGTCGAGCAGGCCGGCTACACCGGCGACACCGAGGTGGAGATCTTCAACGCCGAGGTGTGGGCGACCGACCCGGACGAGGTCCTCGCGACCATGAAGGACCGCTACCTGCGGCTCGTGCTGGCCGACTGATGCGCCTCGTCGTCGCACCCGACTCGTTCAAGGGCAGCCTGGGCGCCGACGCCGCCGCCCGGGCCCTCGCCAGCGGCTGGCTCGCCCGCCGGCCCGGTGACGAGACACGGCTGCTGCCCCTGGCCGACGGCGGCGAAGGCACCGTGGACGCCTTCGCCGCCGCGCTGCCCGACGCCGAACGCCGCACGGTGGCCGTGCCCGGGCCGGACGGCCGGGCGGTGACCGCCGCCTGGCTGCTGCTGCCCGACGGGGCGGCCGTGCTGGAACTCGCCCAGTCCAGCGGGCTGCCGCTGATGGCCGCCCCGGACCCGCTGCACGCACACACGTACGGGCTCGGCGCGGTCGCCCGGGCCGCCCTCGACGCCCAGGCCACCCGCCTCGTCATCGGCCTGGGTGGCTCGGCGTCCACCGACGGCGGCACCGGCGCGCTGCGCGCCCTGGGGCTGCGGCTGCGCGATGCCCAGGGCCGGGACCTGCCGCTCGGCGGCGCCGCCCTGGCCGACCTGGACCACGTCGACACCACCGAACTGCTGCCCGCGCCGCCCGGCGGGGTGCAGTTGCTGGTGGACGTGACCGCGCCGCTGACCGGCCCGGCCGGCGCCGCCGCCGTGTACGGGCCGCAGAAAGGCGCGGAACCGGCCGACGTGACGCTGCTGGACGCGGCGCTGCGCCGGCTCGCCGAGCAGGCCGGCGGCCACCCCGACGAGCCGGGAGCCGGGGCGGCGGGCGGCACCGCGTACGGCCTCGCGGCGCTGTGGGGGGCCAGGATCGTGCCGGGCGCGACGATGATCGGGGAACTGGTCGGGCTGACGGACGCGCTCGCCGGCGCGGACGTGGTGCTCACCGGTGAGGGACGGTTCGACGAGACCTCGCTGACCGGCAAGGTGGTCGGCTCGCTGCTGGCGGCAGCCGCGTCCGCCGCCGTGCCCGTGGGGGTGGCCGCGGGGCAGGTCGGCGGGCCGGTGCCCGGGTCGGTGTCGGCGGCGGTGTCCCTGGTGGAGCTCGCCGGCTCAGTCGACGCGGCGCTGGGTGACCCGGCGCGCTGGCTGGTCCAGGCCGGTGGCGTGCTGGCCGACCGGCTCGGCGCACTCTGACGCCGAGACACCCGGGAAATGCGCCGGGCGGTGGCTGCGGCTATTCCAATCGGGCCCGTCGGGTTCGTCTCCGGCGCCACAGCAGGAACGCGGCGCCGAGGACGACGACGCCGACGACGGCGTTCAGGACCATCGGCCAGGGGCCGCGGTGTGGGCGACCGGCGTGCCGCACCGTCAGGTCGGTCAGCAGTCCGGTGGCCAGGTGCAGGTCGAAGACCTGACATCCCTGGGTGCCGAGTTCGCAGGTGCTACCGGTGTCGAAGCGGGACAGGGTCCGGCGGGTGCCGGCGCCGAGGTGCACCTCGACCAGCGCCACCTGGCCCGCGGCGTTGATGGTCGCGACGACCACGCTGCCCACCGAGCGCCAACCGAGCAGCTGCACCACGTCCGGGACGGGCGCGGGTGCCGTGCCGCCACCGGAGACGGGCACGAACTCGACGTCACCGGCCTTCCACAGGAAGGTGCCGTGGCTGGTGTTGCCGCCGGAGGTGCCGTTGAACGGTCCGTCCGTGAGCCACGGCACGGTGGCGAGGAACGTGCCGTCCGGCGACCAGCCGACGTCGGCGGCCAGCTCGCGTCCACGCGGGATCGGGACGCTGCCGTACTCGCGGCCGTCGACGTCGACGAGGTGGGCCGTCTGGCCGACCTGCACGGCGAGCCGACGGCTGTCCGGCGCGAACGCCGCCGTCCACGCCGGCTTGATCGCCGGCAGCTCCGTGCTGCGCCCGGTCGACAGGTCGAGCAGCCGCAGCGTGCCGGTGCGGGCCACCTGGGCCTCGACGACGTTGACGGTGCCGAACTCGTCCGTGCGGATGACGGGCGCGGCGCTGTACGCTACGTGACGGCCGTCGGGCGACCAGGCCAGCAGCCGCACGCCGACCGGGTCGCCGAGCGGGATCGACCGGCGCTTGCCGGTGGTCAGGTCGACGAGGATCAGGTCGGCGGTCGCGCCGCGTTCGTCGCCGAGCAGCACGCGGGTGCCGTCCGGGTCGAGCAGCGCCGACGGGCGGTCCCGCTCCTCCATGGCGTCGACCTGCCGGTAGGTGTCCCCGTCGGCCCCGACGACCAACGACTGGAACATGTTGAACGCCTCGCCGTTGCCGTAGCCGTAGAGGGCGATCGCGCGGCCGGGCGGAGCCGACGCGACGGTGCTGGTGAGGATCGAGTACCCGGCGAAGCGGTCCGGCAGGCTCGGCTTCGTCGACGGGGCTGCTGGCTGGACGGGGAGCGGGACGCCGGGCACCACCAGGACGGCCAGGAGGAGCACGACGATCGCCCAGGCAGCGGCGACGCCGATCCGCTGGCGCCGGACCGAGCGGCGGCCCCGGGCGAGCACGGTGTCCAGGTAGCCGGGCGGCAGCGGCGGCGGATCATCCGGCAGGGTGGCGAACTGGTCTCTCATGGTGTGTCCGACCCTCCCGGCACGTAGTTCGGCAGCAGGCGGCGCAGCGCCGCGATGGCGTACGAGGTCTGGCTCTTGACGGTCCCGGCCGAGCAGCCCAGCACGGCGGCGGTCTGCGCGACGTCCAGGTCCTCCCAGTACCGCAGGACCAGCACCGCGCGCTGCCCCCGGGACAGCTTGGTGAGTGCGGCCAGCAGGTCGACGCGGTGGTCGGCACCGGCCAGCGGTGCCGTCGCGGGCGCGATCACGTCGGCCACCGGCCGGACCCGGCGGGTCCAGGACCGTTCCCGCTCGGCCAGGTACGCGTGGACGAGCATCGCCCGGACGTACGCGTCGAGCGAGTCCGCCGCCGTCGCCTTCCGCCAGTGCCGGTACAGCGCGACGAGGCACTCCTGCACCAGGTCGTCGGCGGCCGACCACTGCCCGCACAGCCGGTACGCCAGCCGGCGCAGCCACAACATGCGTGCCTGGACGTACTCGACGTACTCTCGTTCACTCCGCAACCCGGCCTCCCACCACACTAAGAGGGGCCCCGGACCCGGTTCGGTTGTGGCGCCGCTGGACGAGGTTCGGTCCAGGATGACTCGGTGCCTGTCACGATTGGCGACCGACCGGACATGGGGTGAAGGTGAGCTCCGGGACCGAGCACGAGGACCACTTCCGACTCGTCTACGCGGCCAACTTCGAGCGGCTGCTGGCGTACGCCCTGCGGCGCGTCGAGCACCCCGAGGACGCCGCCGACGTGGTCGCGGAGGCCTTCCTGGTGGCCTGGCGCCGCCGACGTGACCTACCCGCCGAGGATGAGGCCCGGCTCTGGCTGTACGGCGTGGCCCGACGCGTACTCGCCAATCACCACCGCGGCGGCGTCCGCCGGCAGCGGCTGGGTGAGCGGCTACGGCAACGGATCACGGCGGCGATGCCCGCCGACCCGGGCAGTGAGGTGCCCGAACGGCTCGCCGTCCAGGCCGCGCTGGCCCGGCTGAACCCGCTGGACCGGGAGTTGCTGATGCTCACCGTCTGGGAGGGCCTGGCGCCGCGCGAGGCGGCCGCGGTCCTTCGGCTGGACCCGGCCGTAGTCCGCACCCGCCTGTCACGGGCGCGAGCCAGGCTGCGCGATCTCGTCGGTGACGACCTCGGCCCACCGGGACATGTACTCGATGTCCTGACCGCGTCCACCCCGAAGGAGGGCAGATGACCGAGGAGCACTTCGACCGGATCGTTCGGGATGCCGACCCCTACCCGCCCGATGTCATCGGGCACCTCGCCGGGGCGAAGCAGGCCCTCCTGGAGGAGATCATGTCCGAGCCGACGTTCCACCGCGTCGTCGCACCACCGCAACCACCCTCCCCGGCGAACCGCGGCATCGTCCGCCGCTTCGCGGGCGCGCTGACCGCCGCCGCGGTTCTCATCGGCATCGTCGCCGTGTCCACCGTGCTTCGCCAGCATCCCGATGATCAGCAGGCGGCCCCGACCGGCATCCCCGGTGCCGGAACCCCCGTCGTCTACTCGCCGGTGGCGATGAAGGCCGCCGAGGAGAACCCGCGGCTGCTCATCGACCAGCCCGGTTGGCAGGTGACCACCGTCTACGGGTTCGCCGAGCAGCAGGGGACCGTCGACTTCAGCAACGGCGGGCGGCAGTTGGAAATGAACTGGTACCCCGCAGGCCAGTACGACGGCTACCGCACCGACCGGCTCCACGTCAGCGCGCCGGAACCGGTGACGGTCGACAGCTGGCCGGGTGACCTCTTCCGCTACAGCGCGGACGACTTCGCGGTCATGCTGCGCCCCCGCGACGGTGTCTTCGTCGAACTCCGTACCGGAGGCCACTGGACCCGGGACACGTTCGACCAGGTCCTCACCGACGTGGTGCGCGTCGACGTGCGCACCTGGCTGGCGGCGCTTCCGCCGGAGATCGTCACGCCGGCCCGCGTGGAAGCCCAGGCGGCCAAGGTGCTCGCCGACGTGCCGCTGCCGCCGAACTTCGACGTCGCTGCGCTCAATGACGTCGGCACCAACGATTCCTACCAGTTCGGTGCCCAGGTGACTTCCCGCGTCGGCTGCGCCTGGATCGCGGAATGGCTGCGCGCGAGGCGGGCCGGCGACGACGCCGCACTCCAGCGCGCCGCCGATGCGTTGCGCAGCAGCCACAAATGGCGGGTGCTGCACGAGGTGAACGACAAGGGTGACTGGCCGGAGGTGTTCTGGGAGATCGCCGACAAGGTCGCCGCCGGACACCCGCCGGCCGGGTACGCCCAGGGGCTGGGCTGCGACTGACCGGTCATCGCCGGTCGTGCCGGCGAGAGCGGCCGCCTGGTGGCGGAATTCCGGAGGTACGCACGGCCCGTGCTCCTGCACCCTGAGACGCGGGGGGCGGCGGCGCGGATGCGCCGCCGCCCCCGGGCTGTGCGTTGGTCAGGCCGCCGGCGTACCGGTGACCGTGAAGAGGCGGGTACGGCCGATGTTGTCGAACGAGCCGAAGCCCACCCGACCGGAGCCGAAGGTGGTGTCCTTCGCGGTCAGCAGCGGGTCCTTGGCGTTGTCGACGTAGACGGCGATCTCACCGGTGGCGGGCAGGTGCACGACCCGCACCTTGTGCCAGTCGGCGTCGGTGATCGCCGGGTTGGCGCCGCGGGAGCGGCCGTTCCACTGGTGGTCGATGCGTTCCCGGTCGGCGTTGTTGACCTTGAAGATGCCGTTGTGCGGGTAGATCGTGTTGTCGGTCGACAGGTGCGCGTAGTAGTACTGCGTGTCCGACTGCCAGCCGAAGACGATAATGATGTCCCGGTTGCTGACCTCCACGGGCGTGTCGAGGCGTACCCGGGCGTCGATCTGCACCGACGACCAGGCCGACGGGCCCTTGTTGAGGAGGGCGTACTCGAACGGGCGGCGCGGGCCGGGGCGGCTCACGCCGGCCTCGGCGAGGATCACCTGGTCGCCGTCGAACTGCCACTTCGACGGGGTCACCGGGGTCCAGTTCTCGGCGCCGCCGGTGTGGACGACCTTGGTCTTGCCCACGTCGCCCTTCGCCACCTTCTTGGTGCCGACCACCTTCCAGATCTTCCCGTTGGCCTTGGCCACGATGTAGAGCTCGCCGGCCGCGTCGGTGCCGAAGCGCAGGTCGACCCGGTTCGGGTCGCCGGGCGCACCCGGGCCGGAGAGGTCGCGCATGCGTACCAGGTCGCCGGCGGTGGTGTAGAGGGCGAGCCGGTGGATCGGGGCGAGACCCTCGCCGCGGCGCATCTCGTCCGCCTGGGTGTAGAGGATCTGGCCGTCGACCAGGTCACCGAAGACGTACTTGCCGATCAGGGCCGGCAGGGTGTGGCCGCGGTAGACGAAGCCGCCCGCCACCGCGACGCCCACGTCGGAGGTGCAGTTCCAGCCCGGGGCCGGGTTGTGGTCGTACGCGGCGACCGGGTACGTGTAGCCGTACTTCGCGTCGTCGGCCGGCAGCGGGTAGAGCTTGTCGCAGGGCTTGGTCGCGGTCTTGTCGAAGACCCACGAGCCCTCGCGCTCGCTCCAGCCGAAGTTGTCCCCGGCCCGAACCTCGTAGATCGACTCGATGGCGTGCTCGCCGATGTGGCCGAGGAACATCCGGCCGGTGGCCCGGTCCCAGCTGAACCGGTGCGGGTCGCGGAAGCCCACCGCGTAGATCTCGCCGAGCGCGCCGTCCCGACCGACGAACGGGTTGTCGGCCGGGATCCCGTACCGGCCGTTGGGCGCGTTGGTGCCCTGCGGGTCGATCCGCAGCAGCTTGCCGTGCGGCATGCCCATGTTCTGCGGGTCGCCGTTGCGGTAGCCCTGCCCGCCGTCACCGACCGCGAGGTAGAGCATGCCGTAGTCCGCGTCGTCCGGCTTCGCGGTCGGGTTGAAGTTGATCTCCTGGATGCCGTGGATCTGGCCGCCGAAGCCGATGCGCAGCAGCTCGCGGTGGGTGCCGGAGAAGGTGTCGGCGGCCGGGTCGGTGGCCGTCCACTCGGTGATGACGCCCTGGTAGATGGTGTTCGGCTGGGCGTAGTCCGGGGTCCGGGTGGCGAGCGAGGCCTGCTCGGTGTGGATGGTGTAGAAGCGGCCGTTGTGCGCGAAGTCCGGGTGGAACGCGACGTACCCGAAGCCCTGGCCGAGGCCGCGGCCGGAGAAGAACTGCGGCGCGAAGGTCGCGGCCACGTCGAGGTAGACGTGCGGCACGCCGTTCTCGACGAAGTAGAGGTTGCCGTTGAGGTCCGGCACGGCGCGACGGCCGGAGCCGTCGGGCAGTTCGTTGATGGTGTTGATCCGGGCCTTGCGGACCAGCCGCTGGTCGACGGGGGCCGGGTTCGGGTTCGACTGCGGGAAGCTGGCGTACTCCTCCAGCACCAGCCCCAACTGGGACTGGATCGGCGATTCGGGGATCGGGTCGTAGACGGCGCCGGCGGCCCGGGCGGGTCCGGCGACCAGGGTGGACAGGACGAGGGTGGCGGCAGTGACCCCGGCGGTGAGGGCGGCTCTGCGGAGCCTGCCGGTGCTGCCAGCGCGAATGAACACGCGGGTTCTCCTTCTCGGTGGGACGGACCGAGGAACGGTCAGCGGGCCATGTAGCGGTACTGCTTGGCGATGTCGCTCGCCGGGATCACGCTGTCGAGGAACATGAGCCCGTCCATGCGGCAGTCGCACGGGTTGCGCTCGAGGTTGTTCTGCGGGAAGCTCCCGCCGATCTTGATGCCGCGCGGGTCGGTGGCGCTGGTGACGTGCGGGCCGGGCCCGGACACCTTCCACGGGTCACCGGCGACGGTGTAGAAGCCGTCGACCGGCTCGCCGTTGCGGTAGAGCGCCATGGTGCCGGTGGTGAAGTCGTAGGTGGCGGCGAGGTGCACCCACTCCCCCTTCGGCAGCAGGGTGCGCCAGTCCTCACTCGCCGCGAACGTCTGCGAGGATCCGCCGTCGAGGCGCCGGCCGAGCGCGACCAGGCGCAGCTCGCCGTTGACGTCGATCAGCTCGAGCAGGGCCCGCACACCGTGCCCGTCGGAGTCGCCGGTCAGCACGCCGGCCAGGCCGATCGCGTTGTACCGGTCGGTGGGGTTGGCGGTGGTGGAGTTCGGTGCCGGGCCGTCCATCTCCCGCTTGAACCAGCCCATCACCGTCGTACCCTCGGCGCCACTGAACGCGCGCAGCGTCCGTACGCCGCTGGACGACCAGGTGCCGGCCTTCCAGTCGTCGTTGCCGGCGGCCTCCGGGTTGACCTGCCGGGTCTGCAACGCGTTGCCGCTGTTCTTGTACGCCTGGTCGGGCACCCGCATGTCCGCGCCGCCGTTGACCAGTTCGATCTCGGTGCTCGAGCGGCCGAGGTCCCGTTCGAGCGCGGCGTCGCCGGGCATCGGGTGGTCGAAGTCGTAGAACGCGACCAGATGCGACCACAGGGCGGGGTGGACGTCGTGCGGGCCGGGCCGGTCGGCCTGGGCGGGGCTCGCGCTGGCGGTCAGGGCCAGGCCCAGCAGGGCGGTGGCCGCGATGGCTGCCCTTCTGCTTCTTCTCATTGGACGGTGCTCCGTTCGTCGGTGCGTGGTGGTCGCTGACGAAAGCGCTTACGTGAGGCGCGGGACCGTGCTCCGGTCGCTGAAGTTGGAGGTACGTCTGGACAGGACTGAGGGCCGCCCGGGCCGCTGGCCGGGCGAGGTGACGCTCGCCGGACGGCGGTCGGGCAGTGGCGGTGCCGCACGTACGAAAGCGCTTACGAAAGCGCTTTCGTACTCTATGCTGTGCCTTACGCCACAGGCAAGAGCCCGGTGCGGATCAATGTGACGTCAGGAGTTCGTGGATGCCCAAACCCGGTGCGCGGCTACGCCTCGTCGACGTGGCGGAACGCGCCGGCGTATCGCTGGCGACCGCCTCCCGCGCCCTGGCCGGCCGCGAGGGCGTCAGCGAGGAGGTCGCCGACCGGGTCCGGCAGGTCTCCCGCGAGCTCGGCTACGTCGCCAACCCGTACGCCCGCACCCTCGCCGGCGGTGCCAGCTCCACGGTCGGCCTGATCGTCCACCAGATCGACGACCCCTACTTCTCGGAGATCGCCAGCGGGGTCGTCGAGGTCGCCGCCGAGGAGGGGCTGCTGGTCCAGATCGCCCACTCCGGCCGCGACCCCGAGAATGAGCTGCGCCAGCTGCGGCACCTCATCGCTCAGCAGGTGGGCATCATCCTGATCGCCGGGTCCGGCTACGACGACCCGCGCGTGGAGGGCGAGGCGCGCACCGAACTCGCCGCGTTCCAGCGCGCCGGCGGCCGGGTCGCCGTCATCGGCCGGCACGCCCTCGGCGTCGACGCCGTCGCACCCGACAACGAGGCCGGCGGCCGGGCGATCGGCGCACACCTGCTGGGACTCGGCCACCGGCGGATCGCCGTGGCCGCCGGCACGCCGGGACTGACCACGGTGGCCGACCGGCTCGCCGGGGTCGCCGCCGCGCTGTCCGCGCACGGGCTCTCGCTCGACGAACTGCCCGTCGTGCACTCCGACTTCACCCGCGACGGTGGCCGGGTGGCCGCCGAGCGGATCCTGCACCAGCATCCGGACAGCACCGCGATCATCGCGCTCAACGACGCGATGGCGATCGGCGTGCTGTCCATCCTGCGGGCCCGGCGCATCCCGGTGCCCGAACGAATGTCGGTGGTCGGCTTCGACGACGTGTCGGTCGCCGCCGACCTCGCCCCGAGCCTCACCACGGTACGCCTGCCGATGACCGAAATGGGACGGATGGCCCTCACCCTCGCCCTCAAGCCCAGGTCGACCCGCCCCCGCCGCCGGCCCACCGGCCACACCCTGGTCGTCCGCGACTCGACCGGCCCCGCGCCGGCCGGCTGACCGGGCCGGGTACGCGATACGGCGACAAACCGGCGGCGGCGGGTTTCCCGGCCCGAGCCCCGGGAAGGCACCGGCATGGCCGAATCTTTCGTGGATGAGGACCTGGCGACGCTGCGCGCCATCGCGTACGCCGCCGGGATCCCGGGTGGCGAGCGGATGTCACACGACGAGCTCGTCACCGCGCTGCGCCGGGCCGGCCTGTCCGAACCGACCGGCGGGCCGATCGACACCAGCCTGGCCGATCCCGGCGATCCGGGCACGGACGAGGGCATACACCACGGCCAGGGGGTGGGTCGCCGCGAGTCCTCGGGTGGTCCAGCTGCCCAGACGGCGGCGCCACGACCGGGCCCGCCCGGCCCGGGTCGGCCGGCCATCGGCCGCTGACCGGCACCGCCGGCCAGCTCGACAGCCAGCACACGGGAGGCGACATGAGCGACGACATCAAGCGCGTGGCGAAGTCCCGAGCCGATCACCTGGGGGGCGAGACCGCGCACCAGCGCCTGGACGAACGCGGTGTGGCGCGGGGCCGTACCGGTGATTCCCGCACCGCCGGCCCAACGGACGGCACCGGCATCGCCGCCGGGGTGGAGGGCATGCCCCGCAGCGACCTCAACCTGGGTGACGAGAGCACCGGCGGCCGTGCCGCCGAGCAGGCGATCGGTGCCCTGCCCGAGGAGTCCGGTACCGAGATCGAAGACCGCACCGAGCGGTGAGGGTGCAGTCCCGGGGCGGCCTCGCGGCGCGAGGCCGCCCCGGCGCACGTTCAAACCCGACCTGGCTTGAAGGTTGGGCGGCCGGACGCCGGGGCGGCGTGCGGTGCGGTGTGCCGGTAGCGTCGCCGGGGTGGCTCTTCTGGACATGGTCGCGGCGGAACGACGCCGGTTCGCCGACCTGATCGACTCGCTGACGCCGGAACAGTTGGACACGCCCAGCCTCTGCGGAGAGTGGACGGTCAAGGAGGTGGCCGGCCACCTGATCGCCCCGTTCGCCACGCCTCCCCGCTGGTTCCTGCCGCTGATCCTGCGTAGCCGCTTCAACCTGCACCGGGCCAACGCCGAGTTGGCCCGCAGGATCGCCCGGCGGCCGACCGCCGAAGTGGTGGCCGAGCTGCGCCGCAACGAACGCAACCCGTTCAAGCCGCCCGTGGTCGGCCTCTTCGGCCAGCTCACCGACCTGCAGGTGCATGGCCAGGACGTACGCCGCCCACTCGGCCTGCCGCCCGAGCTCGACCCGGATCACGCCCGGACCTCGCTCGACTTCCTGGTCAGCCGCCGGTCGGTGGCGTTCGGGCCGCGCCGGCTCCGGGCCGGGCTGCGGTTCGCGGCCACCGACCTGGACTGGGCCCGGGGTGACGGGCCGGAGGTCCGCGGCACGGTGGAGGCGTTGTTGCTGGCCCTCACCGGGCGACTGGTCGTCCTGCCCGAGTTGGCCGGCGAGGGTGCGGAGATCCTGCGCGCCCGCTCGACCCGGTGAGCGCCTGAGTACGCCGACTCACGCGCGAGCGACCGAAGTCAGCGGAGCCCTCTACCCTCACGACGTGCTGTCGCAGATCAAGGGCTTGTCTCGCCACTTCACCGAGGAAACGCTCCGGACGTACCTGCGCGACCGCTCAGCCCGCACGGAAGACGGTTGCCTCGTCGTGCGCGGCTACGGCAACCAGCGCGGCGTATATCAGAAGGTGGCGGGTCGGGCGTGGGCACACATCGCCGCGTTCGTCGTCTTCGTCGGCGGCTACGACCCGGCGCTGGATGTTCACCACGTCTGCGGCGTGCCGGACTGTATCGAGCCCACCCACCTGCGTCAGGTCGGTCATGGCGAGAACCGTGGCAACCGGAAACAGCAACCGCAGTGCCGCAACGGACACGACCGCGAGATCGATCCCCGGACCGGCCGCTATCGCAAGGTCTGCCGGCGCTGCAACAGCGATGCGCAGAAGCGGTGGCGCGACCGGCAAGCCCGCCAGGTGGCGGAGGCCCGCGCCAGCTACGGCCGCCCAACGGATTGACAAGCGGACCTGCACCCAGCTGGGTGGAGAACGCTCGCTGACGCTCTTGGCGATGCCGTCGCGCAGAATGCTGCCGCTTCGCGGGGAGATGGCCCATCCACCGGGGGCGATAAACAGAAAAGCAGGGAGAGCACCTACTCCCTGCCACTATCAACATATAGCGCACTGGGGGGCTTGCGGCAAGACCCGGGTCGTGCCGCAGAATCGCCGGCCGAGGCCAGAACTTGACGAAATGGGAACCGCGAAATGCGTGCGTCGACGTATTGCGCGGGCACCACGACGACGGCTGCGGCCTCAGATCGGAGCTGATGACGTGACCCCGCTGACCACCAGCGCGTTTGATCTTCCCGACCACCTCTCCCCCAAGGCCGACCCGGCGCTCATCGCCGGCGACGAGCAGCATTTCGCGGCCATCGCGGAGAGCCTTGAGCAGACGATCGCCGACCTGTCCGGCCGTCTCGATGCCGAACTCAAGGCGCCCGGCGGCAAAGGCCGGCAGGCGCTGGACCGGGACCAGGCGATCCACCGGCTGACCGCTCGCCTGCGCGCCCTGCGCCGCTTCAGCCGGGACCTGTGCCTGGGCCGCATGGTCAGTGCGGACGACCCCGAGCCCGGGTACGTCGGACGACTCGGCCTCACGGACGGCGCGGGTCGCCGGCTGCTGGTCGACTGGCGGTCCCCCGCGGCCGAGCCGTTCTTCGCGGCGACCCACGCCAACCCCATGGGTCTGGCGAGCCGCCGCAGGTATCGCTGGACCCGCGGCCGGATCACCGACTACTGGGACGAGGTGTTCACCCCGGACGGGTTCGAAGGGCACGCCGCGCTCGACGACCAGTCCGCCTTCATCGCCAGCCTGGGCGGCAACCGGTCGGCCCGGATGCGGGACGTGCTCGGCACCATCCAGGCCGACCAGGACGCCATCATCCGCGCGGGATCCGCCGGCGCTCTCGTCATCGACGGCGGCCCCGGTACGGGGAAGACCGTCGTCGCCCTGCACCGCACTGCGTACCTCCTCTACTCCGACCCTCGCCTCGGTCACCGCCGGGGCGGCGTGCTGTTCGTCGGCCCGCACCAGCCCTACCTGGCGTACGTCTCCGACGTCCTCCCCAGCCTCGGCGAGGAGGACGTGCAGACCTGCACACTGCGGGACCTCGTCCCCGAGGGCGCCGCAGCCAGGATCGAGGTCGACCCGGAGGTGGCCGCGCTGAAGTCGTCCGCCGACATGGTCAAGGCGATCGAGGCGGCCGTACGGTTCTACGAGGAGCCGCCCGCGAAGGGGATGACGGTCGCGACCGAGTGGTCCGAGATCCGGCTGAGCGCCGACGACTGGGCGGAGGCGTTCGAGGCGCCGGATCCGGGCACGCCGCACAACGAGGCGCGCGAGCAGATCTGGGACGCGCTGCTCACGATCCTGCTCGAGAAGTACGACGGCGACGAGCCGGAGGCCCGGTTCCGCGCGTCGATGGAGCGGAACCGGGAACTGCGCGCGGTCTTCCACCGCGCGTGGCCGCTGCTCGACGCGGCCGACGTCGTCGGAGACCTCTGGTCGGTACCCGCCTACCTGCGCAGATGCGCCCCCTGGCTCAGCACGGACGACATCCGTAAGCTCCAGCGCGCGGACGCCCAGGCCTGGACGGTTTCTGACCTGCCGTTGCTGGACGCCGCGCGGCAGCGGCTCGGCGATGCGGAGGCCGCTGAGCGCCGGCGCCGGCATGACGCCGCCGCCTCCGTCGGACGCGAGCAGATGGCCCAGGTCGTCGACGACCTGATCGCCTCCGCCGCGTACGACGACGGCGAGGGCCTGATGACCATGCTGCACCAAGGGGACCTGCAGGACGCCCTGGCCGACGGCGTCGCGCCGCCGCCCGCCCACGACCCGGACGTGCTCGCCGGCCCGTTCGCGCACATCGTCGTCGACGAGGCGCAGGAACTGACCGACGCGGAGTGGCAGATGTTGCTGCTCCGCTGCCCGTCCCGCAGCTTCACCATCGTCGGGGACCGCGCCCAGGCCAGGCACGGGTTCACGGAGTCGTGGCAGGAGCGGCTCGAGCGGATCGGGTTCGACCGGATCAACCTGGCCTCGCTGAGCATCAACTACCGGACGCCGAAAGAGGTCATGGCGGAAGCCGAGCCGGTCATCCGGGCCGTGCTCCCGGACGCCAACGTGCCGACCTCCGTCCGCAGCGGCGACGTCCCCGTCGTACACGGATCTGTTTCGGATCTGGGTTCGATCCTCGACAGCTGGCTCGCCGCGCACGCCGACGGGATCGCGTGTGTCATCGGCGATCCCGCGTTCCGGGCGACGTCCCGCGTCCGGTCGCTGACGCCGGAGCTGTCGAAGGGGCTGGAGTTCGACCTGGTCGTCCTCGTCGACCCCGAGGGATTCGGCAACGGCGTCGAAGGCGCGGTCGACCGCTATGTCGCGATGACCCGGGCGACCCAGCAACTCGTCATCCTCACCAGACCCTGACCACGTGTCGGCCTGGGCTTGATCGGCGGCCCTGTAACGGCCAGGCGTGCCCAGGCCGGCACCCCTGATGCGAGGTCGGATTTACAGCAGCCTCATTCATTACGCCAAAGAACTGTCATTATGATGTAGCAGTATCTTGTCCGGATCTGTCCGTTTCTATTAATGGATTACTGGTAACTACAATCCGATAATCCGGGCCGGTGGGTGGAGGGCTCCGCCAACGAACGTGCCACCAAACGCGCCGACTCCGTTGGGGATGGATGGGGTTGACCCTCACGCGACGGGCGGCTCTACGTTCCTTGCCATGGAACGTTGTGGCTGTGGGGGCCTCGTACCGGGTGTGGACCGACGCCCTGTTGGAGGCCCGATGAGGCACCGGACGCGCACGTCAACGTCGGCGGCAGGCGGGGCAGCACGTGACCCGGACGCGCCACCGTACGTCCAGACCCTCGACGCGTTGCGCCCTTGGAGACGACATGAGCCTGATCACCTGCCCCGGATGCGGCCTGACCCACACCGACCGAGGCCTGCCGGTCGTGCCCAACCGGGCTGCGACCGGGGAGTGCGTGGCCGAGGCCGGGGCGGTGCAGGCCGCGTTCTACGCGCCGGACCTGCTGGCGTACAGGCAGTATGTCGTCGATGCCTACGCGTGCCTGCATGCGGACCCGAGCACCCGGATCGGGGTGCAGACCACCGCGCTGTGCCTGATGACCATGGACCTCTACCTCGAGTGCGGGCAGCCGGTCTCGGAGGGGTCGACCATGCACCAGGAGATGATGCGGAATCATCCGGACATCTTCACGCCCCTGGCGACACCGGATCTCGATGGAGTCCTGACGCACCGGCACCTCCTCGCGCCGCCACACAGCCAGCACGCGGCCCTGGCCGCTGAGTGGGCTCGCTCGGTGTGGGACGCCTGGTCGGACCACCACACCCAGGTCCGGGCCTGGAACCATCTGCTCGTCCCTCGCCGGGTACCGGACGCTCGGTGTGAACGAACGCCGAGTCATGCGCGATGGACGGGGATTCATCCGCACCGCCGCTCAGGGCCTCAGCGCACACACCAGCGAGAGCACGCGCCTGGCAGCGCACGCCGACCAGATGCCCGCGCTGCTGACGGGCTACCTCCGCTATCTGTCTGCCACTGAGGGGTCCCGGTAGCACTGACGAAGCTTCGTTCGGAAAACCGTTTGAGCCGTCGTTCCGCATCCCCGTAGGTTGCCTGCGGCCCGTCGCAATGAGGACAGAGGACAAAACCGCGTGACCCCGCCTGCTCTTTAGACCTGACACCTTCTTCCACTCACCTGTAGCCGACGCTCCCGTCGGTCCGCCGGGCTGCCCTTGTGCGCCCGGTCATACAGCGTTTGAGGCCGCGCGTCATCGGCCTCGTGTCAGGTCTAGAGAGATCAGGTCTAGAAAGATCATGTCTTCACAACCTCATACCGTGCTGCCCTGGGTCGTTCGTCGGACCAGGCTGCCTCTGCTGTCGTTGCAGTGCGTGGACTGCCGGTCGGAGTCGGCCACCACCGGCGAGGGCAGGTTCCGCGTCAACGCCAACGGCAAGCTGCTGGACGTGTGGCTGCTGGTCCGCTGCGTATCCTGCAATCGGACGAGCAAGCTCACGGTGCACGAGCGAGCGCCGGTCAGATCCTTCGATCCGCCCGAGCTCCACGGCTACAGCGTCAACGATCCGGAACTGGTGGCGTCCAGGCTGTTGGATCCGCTGCTCGCCCGGCGCAACCGCTTCACCCTGGACTGGACAGGGGCCTGGCGGCTGGACACCCCGTCGGCCTGGCTCGACGAGGCGTGGCCGGTCCAGGTGGACGTCGTCTTCGAGGATCCGGTACCGGTACGCCCAGAACGGCTCATCGCGCAAGGGCTCGGCCTCAGCAGGAACGAGGCACTGCGCCGGATCAAGTGCGATATTCCGCTGCGCCGTCCGACGAGCGCCGGATTCACCTTCACCGTGATGGCCGGGGACTAGCGGGAATGTAGCCGGGCGGGCACCCGGCCCGCCCGGCTACATTCCCCGAATCCGCGACCGCTGCTCTGGCACCAATCAACTCGAGGTCACAAGTCCCTCGAAAGGCTCACCGCCGGCTACCGTTCCGATGTGCCTCAACCCCCATGCCGCACTCACGGACGCAGCAGTTGCCGCACCCGGGCGGCCTCTCGAGTGAGGTGGTCGCGCTCCGGCACGCTGGTAGCGGCGCGGGAGGCCTCGGCATAAAGTTCGGCGGCGTGCTCGAGGTCGCCGGCACGTTCGTGCAGGTATGCCGTCACCGCGGCGTGACGGGGCAGGTCGGGGTTCACGTGAGCCAGCGCCACCAGGCCGGCCTGCGGTCCGTCGGCCTCCCCGACGGCCACTGCGCGGTTGAGCCGCACCACCGGGCTGTTGGTGAGGAGCAGCAGTTCGTCGTACCACTCCACGATCTGCACCCAGTCCGTCTCGGAGGTGCTCCGGGCGTCCGCGTGCAGGGCGGCGATCGCGGCCTGTGCCTGGTATTCGCCCAGCCGGTCGCGGGCCAGCGCGGCCTGCAGAATCGTCACCCCCTCGGTGATCAGGCCGGTGTCCCAACGCGATCGGTCCTGCTCACCGAGCGGCACCAGGCGACCTCCCGGGCCGGTGCGGGACGCGCGGCGCGCATGGTGCAGCAGCATGAGCGCGAGCAGCCCCGCGACCTCGGGCTCGTCGGTCAAGGCGACGAGCTGGCGGGTGAGGCGGATCGCCTCGGCCGCCAGGTCGACGTTTCCGCCGTACCCCTCGTTGAAGACGAGGTAGAGCACCCGTAGCACCGTCCCGAGATCGCCGGGCTGGTCCAGCGGCAGCCCCGCGATCCGCCGCTTGGCCCGGCTGATCCGCTGCGCCATGGTCGCCTCGGGAACGAGGTATGCCGCCGCGATCTGCCGCGTGGTCAGGCCACCGACCGCGCGCAGCGTCAAGGCGACGGCCGAGGCTGGCGGCAGGGTGGGGTGCGCACACAGGAAGTAGAGCCGCAGCGTGTCGTCGGTGGCGGGCGCCGGACCGGCGGGAGGCTCGACCTCCACGGCGAGTTCCCGCCCCCGCCGCGACGCCTCGGCGCGGGCGGCGTCGAGGAACCTGCGCCACCCGACGGCGACGAGCCATGCCTTCGGATCGCGCGGTGGATCATCCGGCCAGGTGTCCAGCGCCCGGATCAGGGCCTCCTGCACGGCATCCTCGGCCGACGCGAAGTCAGCTCCGCGCCGGACGAGGACACCGATCACCGCGGGCACGAGTTCCCGCAGCAGCGACTCGTTCACTCGGTCACCGTGGGCAACTCGGTGAGAAACGGTCGCACCTCGAGCCACTCGTGGATCGGCTCGCCGCCGGCCCCGGGAGCGGCGGACAGCTCCCCCGCCAGCTGGACCGCGCGGTCCCAGGACTCCACGTCGATGACCATCCAGCCGGCGATGAGGTCCTTGGTCTCGGCGAACGGACCATCGGTCACCGGTGGGCGCCCCTCGCCGTCATACCGCACGAACGCGCCCTCGGGCGACAGTGCCTGTCCGTCGACGAACTCACCCGTCCCCTCCAAGCGGGCAGCGAAGTCGCGCATGAACTGCACGTGCGCGTCGACCTCCTCCGGCGTCCACTGGTCCATCGGCACGTCGTTGACCGGAGCCGGGGCGCCGCGGTAGTGCTTCAGCAGCAGGTACTTCATGGTGTCCTCCTTCTTCCCGCGCGGCCCGTCGTGGCCGCTCGTGTCCCTGGGACGGAGCCAGCGCCACATTCTCGACACCCGACACGACAACGATCCGGGACACCCGGGCAGACTCTGCTATCCGTTCCGGCCGGCTCCCTGCGGGTGTGGCGGCGTTACGCGGGCGAGCAGCTTGTGACCCGCACTGTCCAAGCGCTCGTGGTCGGAGCCGAGCCGGATCTCCCGCCCCTGCCAGCGCTTGCGCAGCCAGCGGTCGTGGCTGGCCAGCACGATCGCGCCGGGGCCGCCGCCCAGCGCCGCCTCCAACTCGTCGCACAGGCGCGGCGACAGGTGGTTGGTGGGTTCGTCGAGCAGCAGCAACTGCGGCGGTCGCGCCACCAGCAGCGCCAGCGCGAGACGCCGGCGCTGCCCCACCGAGAGCCGGCCGACCGGCTTGTCCAGGTCCGCCTCGTGCATCAGGCCCAGCGAGCCCAGCGGCACCGCCTCGGCCCGCTCGGCGCCCAGCGCCAGCTCATAGGTGGCCCGGACGGACCGCTCCGGCCGGTCGAATACGGTGTTCTGGGCGAGCAGTCCCACGGTCAACCCGCGCCGCCGCCGCACCTCACCCTCGGGTGTGAGCCGCCCGGCGAGCACGGCCAGCAGGGTCGACTTGCCCGCCCCGTTCCCCCCGGTGACCAGCAGACGGTCGGTCGCCGACACCTGCGCACTCACCGGTGCGAGCCGGCCCGGCACCCGTACGTCAGCCAGGGACACCAGCGGACCGTCGCCTTCCGCCGCGGGTGCGGCGAGTGCCGTGCTCTCGAACCGCAGGGGCTTCGGCGGCTCGCCGACCTGGGAGCGCTCCAGCTCCTCCAGGCGGCGGATGGCGTTGCGCACCCGGCGGGAGATCTGGCTCTGCACCCGGCCGGCGCGATGGCCGTAGCCCATCTTCTCGTTGTCGCGCGGCCCCCGGTCCGGTGCGACCCGGTGCGCGGTGACCTCGGCAGAGACCCGCAGCGCCGCCAGTTCCTCCTGTTCCTCGGCCCAGCGGCGCTCCCAGCGGTCCCGCTCGGCACGTTTCTCGGCCAGGTAGGCGCTGTAGTTGCCGCCGTAGCGGACCGGGCCCTGCATCGCGGGGTCGAGGTCGATCAGGTCCGTGCACACGGCGTCCAGAAAGGCCCGGTCGTGGCTGGCCACCACGACGACCCCGGGCAGGGTGCGCAGTTGCTCCTCGACGAAGCCGGCGGCACGGTCGTCGAGATGGTTGGTCGGTTCGTCCAGCAGCAGCGCGGCGGGCCGCCGGACCAGCAGCGCGGCCAGCGCGAGCCGGCCGCGCTGCTGGTCCGGCGGACAGCGACCCGAGCGTCCGGTCATGGCCGACGCTGCCGAGGCCGAGGCCGTCGAGCACGAGCGCGGCACGCCGGTCGGCGTCCCAGGCCTCCCGTTCCTGGGCCTGTTCGAGCCGGGCGCCGTACGCGTCGAGCAGGCCGGGGTACTCGGGCGCGTCCTGCGCGGTCCGCGCGAGCTGATCGGTGAGCCGGTCCAGCTCGGCCAGGTCCTCCCTGGCCTGGCGCAGGGCGTCGTCGAGTACGTCGGCGATTGTCGCGTCGGTGTCGTAGGGCATCTCCTGCTGGAGAAAGCCCAGGTCGGGTGGGCGCGTGACGCTGCCGGCGTGGGGCTGGTCCGTCCCGGCCAGCAGGCGTAGCAGGGTCGACTTGCCGACGCCGTTCTCCCCGATCAGCCCGATGCGGTGCCCGGGCGAGGCGGTCAGGGAGACACCGTCGAGCACCCGTCGGTCGCCGAGGGTGTGGACGAGGTCGTGGGCGAGCAGAGCGGGCTGAGGCATGGGATCCGTCCAACGTGATCGGTGCGCGGCCCGCGGGGCGGATGCCTCGGACACGGGCCAGGTCGACACGCCGGCGGTTCACACCTCAGGGGCCCCCGTCTCCTTCAGCACGCCGTCGGCCAGCCGCAGCCACCGGTTCACGCCGATGTCGCGCAGGAACCGTTCGTCGTGGCTGACCACCACGAAGGCCCCCTGGTACGAGTTCAGGGCGCTCTCCAACTGGCCCGCGCTGACCAAGTCGAGGTTGTTCGTCGGCTCGTCCAGAAGCAGCAGGTGCGGAGCTGGTTCCGCGCACAGCACACAGGCCAGCGTGGCGCGCAGCCGCTCGCCTCCGGAGAGCACCCCGACGGGCAGATGGGCGCGGGGCCCCCGGAAGAGGAAGCGGGCGAGCAGGTTCATCCGCTCGGCCTCCGGCCGCTCCGGGGCGTAGTCGGCGAAGTTCTCGGCGACCGTACGGTCCACGTCCAGCAGGTCGAGGCGCTGCGAGAGGTAGGCGATGCGGCCGTCGGCCCGCTTGATCTCGCCGCTCTGCGGTGTCAGGTCGCCGTTGATCAGGCGCAGCAGGCTGCTCTTGCCGGCACCGTTGGGACCGGTCAGCGCGATGCGCTCCGGGCCTCGGACGGTCAGGTCGACGCCCTGGCCGGCGAACACGTCCCGGTCGCCGAGGCGGACACGGAGCTGCTCGCCGAGGAACAGGGTGCGTCCGGCGGGCACGTCGGTGTCCGGCAGGGCCAGCGTGATGCTCTGTTCCTCGCGCAGCGCACGCCCGGCCTCGTCCAGCCGGGCCTTCGCCTCGCTGACCCGGTTGGCGTGCATCTGGCCCGCCCGGCCCGCGGACTCCTGCGCGCCCCGCTTCATGGTGCCGGCGAAGATCCGGGGCAGGCCGGCGCTCTTCAGGTTGCGGGCGGCGTTGCTCTGCCGGCGTTCGGCGCGCTCGCGGGCCTGCTGCATCTCCCGCTTCTCCCGCTTCAGCTCCTGCTCGGCGTTGCGGACGTGCTTCTCGGCGGCTTCCTGCTCCGCCCGCACGGTCTCCTCGTACTCGGTGAAGTTGCCGCCGTAGAAGCGCAGTTCGCCGCGGTCGAGTTCGGCGATGCGTTCCATGCGGTCGAGCAGGGCGCGGTCGTGACTGACCAGGAGCAGCAAGCCGTTGAAGTCCTCCAGCACGTCGTAGAGCTTGTGCCGGGCGTCGAGGTCGAGGTTGTTGGTGGGCTCGTCGAGCAGCAGCACGTCGGGCCGCTTCAGCAACTGGGCGGCGAGACCGAGGGAGATGACCTGGCCGCCGCTGAGGGTGCTCAGGCTGCGGTCCAGGGCGAGGTCGGCCAGACCGAGACGGTCGAGCTGGGCGCGGGTGCGTTCCTCGATGTCCCAGTCGTCGCCGATGGTGGTGAAGTGGTTCTCGTCGACGTCCCCGGACTCCACGGCGTCGATGGCCTGGATGATCGCGGCGACGCCCAGCACCTCGGCGACCGTGAGGTCGCCGGTCAGGGGGAGGCTCTGCGGGAGGTAGCCGAGGGTGCCGGTCACGGAGACCGACCCGGTGTCGGGCCGTAGTTCACCGGCGATGAGCTTGAGCAGCGTGCTCTTGCCGGTGCCGTTGGGCGCGACGAGGCCGGTGCGGCCGGAGCCGACGGTGAAGGACAGGTCCTGGAAGACGGGAGTGTCGTCGGGCCAGGCGAAGGACAGGTTCGAGCAGACGATGGAGACGTCGGACATGGAGGTGACCTCGTGATGAGGGGGCAGGGAAGACACTTCTGCCCCGGGGCAGACAGGGAAAGAGGGGACGACAGCAAGGCCACGTCGGCGGCGCTTCCACGCGCCGGGCCGGTGGCCTGTCGGGTCCGGGTATCACCCGGAGATGTCGTCGTCCACCACCATGTCTGGTCTCCTCAACAAACGATCAACGCCGCCACCACTCTAACAGCAGCGGGCGTGGGACCGGAGACACGACGGATCATCCGGCCGGCCGCAGGGGGCCCGGCGCTGCGGGTGCGGCATTCGGCCTGCCTCCGACCGGTCGGCAGCCGAGGTAGGCATCCAGTGCGGCGGCGCCGGTGAGCATGGCGCGGCTACGGGCCGAGAGGCGGGCGCGCCAGTCACGCAGCATCGACTCCAGGGGTGCGACGCCTCCGGCGGAGCGGACCTGGGCGATCAGCGGGGCGATCTGCTCCAGCAGGTAGCCGCCTCGTCTGAGCTGGTGGGCCAGCAGGGCGTCGCGTACGTCGGCCGCGCGGTAGACCCGGTAGCCGGTCCGCGGGTCGCGGCGCGGCTGGACCAGGCCGGCGCGTTCCCATTTGCGCAGGGTGGCCGGGCGGATGCCGAGCCTTCTCGACAGGGGGCCGACGAACGTGTCGCCGCGTTCCGGCGGTACGGGACTGAGGTCGTGCAGCGCGGCTTCGACGGCCCGGAGGGTACGGCGGTCGTCGAGCAGCTGGGCATGGCTCTCGTCGATGAGCCGAAGCGCCTCCTCGGTCGCGTCCCGGTTGACCGCCTGCATGATCGACGTGGCCGTCTGGTGGCCGTGTCCCGGTACGAGGGCGAGGAACGCCTGCAGGGCGTTCGCGTGCAGCCGTGTGTAGGTGCGGTAGCCGTGCGGGGTGCGTTCCGCGCCCGGCAGGATGCCCGCCGCCTCGTAGTTCCTGATCGCCTGCGTGGACAGGCCGTGCCCGCGCGCCAGGTCAATCGGCCTCAGCCGGCCGCTGTCTTGAAGGTTTCGCCTCACTGTCCTGCCAATATCGCGGAGAAGTTTCAACCGTTGATTCAACGATACCGTTGACAGCATGACTGCTGGCATCACAGACACCGCCCACGCCGTTGACGCCGCGACCGTCATGGGACTGCTCCCGGCCCGGCCGCGGCTGCTTGCCCTGGGTGAGCCCACCCACGGCGAGGACGTACTGCTCGAGGTGCGCAACGATCTCTTCCGGCAACTCGTCGAGCAGGAGGGCTACCGGACAATCGCGATCGAGAGCGACTGCATGATGGGCCTGGTCGTGGACGACTACGTCACGTCGGGTACGGGCACCCTCGACGAGGTCATGCAGCGCGGCTTCAGCCACGAGTGGGGCGAATTCGCGGCCAACCGCGAGCTGGTGCGCTGGATGCGCGCGTACAACGACGGCCGGCCCGCGTCCGAGCAGGTGCGCTTCGCCGGTTTCGACGGCCCGCTGGAGATCACCGGCGCCGCGAGCCCCCGCCAGGCCCTCACCGCACTCCACTCCTACCTCACCGCCCGGGTGGACGCCGACCTGCTCCCCTGCACCGCGGAAACGCTCGACCGCCTGCTCGGCGCCGACTACCGGTGGACCAATCCCGCCGCCATGATGGACCCGTCCCAGTCCGTGGGGCAGACGCCCGGGGCCACCCAGCTGCGACTGCTCGCCGACGACCTGGTAGCCCTGCTCGACGCGCAGACGCCCCACCTGATCGCGGCGTCCTCACCCGACGACTGGGACCGGGCCCGCTTGTACGGGCGCACCGCCACCGGCCTGCTGCGCTACCACTTCTGGATGGCCGACCCGGCGCCGAGGCGCATGGCATGGCTGCTCGGCGTGCGGGATTCGATGATGGCCGCCAACCTGCTCGCCCTCGCCGAGCGGGGTCCGACGCTGGTGAACGCCCACAACGCACATCTGCAGCGGGACAAGAGCACGATGCAGATGTGGCAGGGACCGGTGCAGTGGTGGAGCGCCGGCGCGATCGTCAGCGTCCAACTGGGTGAGGGGTACGCCGTCCTGGCCACGGCCCTCGGCACGATCCGCCACCACGGTGTGCAGACCCCACCCCCGGACACCATCGAAGGGCTCCTGTACGCGCTACCGCAGGACCGATACGTCGTCGACGCCCGCCGACTGGCCGACGCCCTCGGCGACGTGACGCCCGCTGCCCGGGTGTCCCCCTGGTTCGGTTACGCCCCGCTGGACCCGGCCCACCTGGCCAGCAGCGACGGGATCGTGTTCGTCAAGGACGCCCCGCGGAACTAGGATCACCGTGGTGCCCACAGGACACATGACGGGGATGACCGCGGCGGACGTCCACCGCGCCGCCGCCGAGATGACCCGGGTGCTGCGGCCCGCCGTGGACCGCGTCTGGACCGTGCCGGCAGCAGACCTGGAGTGGACCTGCTGGACGACCGCGGCGCACGTCGCCCACGACCTGCTCGCCTACGCGGCGCAGCTGACCGGCCTGCCGGCCGACGGCTACCTCCCCCTCGACCTGCGGGTACGCGCCGACGCGACCCCGGCCGACCTGCTGACCGTGATCGCCGCGAGCGCCGGGCTGCTCGCCGCCGCCGTCGACACCGCCGCCCCCGACAGCCGCGCCTGGCACTGGGGGCCGTGCGATCCGGGCGGCTTCGCGGCGATGGGCGTCGCCGAGACCCTGCTGCACACCCGGGACATCACCGGCGGCCTCGGGCTGGACTGGTCGCCGCCACCACAGCTGTGCGCCGGGGTGCTGGGCCGGCTGTTCCCGGACGCGCCGGACGGCGATCCTGTCGCGGTGCTGCTCTGGATGACCGGCCGGGCACGGCTCGGCGACCGGCCGCGGCGTACCGCGTGGACCTGGCGGGCCGCACTCGGCTGAGGCAGGGTCAGCGGCGGCGCCAGGGCAGCCGCCAACGTCGGCGCTGCCCGCGGACCGGGACGCCGGCGCTGTCCGCCGTCGCGGCGGCCGCGATCCGCTCGGCGGTGGCCCGTGCGCGTTCCTCCCGCCAGACCCGGACGGTCTCCTCGACGTTGACGGGGCGGACCACCACCCGGGGTCCGCTCGGCGCGCGCAGGAAGTCCACGATCTCCCGGTTCAGGGCGGTGACCGCCGCCCGCACCGACTCCTCGGTCGGCAGGTCCCGCACCTCGCCGGGCAGCCGCTCCACCCGGCGGCGCAGCTGCAACGGGGTGGGCAGCAGCAGGTCGCCCGGAATCCGCTCGCGCTCCAGGAAGCTCTTGATCCACCACGACTCGTCGTAGGGCAGGCCCCGCCCGGGGATCGGCTTGCCGGCGCCGGGCAGGTTGTCGAACTCGCCGCGCTCCTGGGCCGAGCGGATCTGCGCCTCGACCGCCGCATCCCAGCTGGTTGTCACCGCCGTCACCTCCCGCTCCCACCGTAGCCGCCGCTCCCTTGCGAGGTCAGCGCCGAGGCGGTGGCGGACCATTCCCACCCGGCCTCCAGCAGGGTCAGCGGTGCCAGCGCACGTGCCGGTGCCCGTCACGGGGGAACGGGGGCCGGGCGGGCAGCACCTCCTGGAAGGCGTACCCGCTCTTCTCCGCCACCCGGCAGGAGGCCAGGTTGTCCACCTGGTGCAGCAACTCGAGGTGGGTCAGCCCGCCGGCGGCGAAGCGGGCGAAGGCCCAGTCGCTCACCGCGGTGACCGCGCGGGGCGCGACCCCGCGACCGCGGGCCGGCGCCGCGGTCCAGTAGCCGACCTCGGCGTACGGGCGGCCGGGGGTGATCTCCTTGAGCACCACGTTCGCCACCAGCCGCTCCCCGTCCGGCTCCGGCTCCAGCACGGCGAAGCTGAACCGGCGGCCGGCCGCCCAGCCCTGGCGGGCCCGGCGCAGGAACGTCCGGGCGTCCGCGGCGGTGGTGACCGGAAACCGGGTCCAGCTGCGCAGCACCGGGTCCCGGTACGCCGCCAGCAGGGCTTCGGCGTCGCCGGCGCGCCACGGTCGGAGCACGAGTGCGGGGGCGGTGGCCGTGGCGTCGGCGCGCAGGACCATGGACATGCCCGCATTCTCGCGCCTCGGTGCCGCCCGCCGGAAGCGGGTCGATCATCTCCTGGTCGCCTGAGCCGCCGGACGTAAGGGGTGTGCGCCGACCGCCGCCGGTTCCGTAGCCACGTCACGCAGCCCGGCTGCGCCGGCCCGTCGGGTGGGACGGCCAGTGTCCACCGGATCCGGGCGCGACGGCCCAGGCGTAGGGTGATCGGCAGATTCACCGGAACGGGGGCGTCATGGTCACTGCCGGAGCGTTGGTGGGTATCGGCCTGGTGGCGTTGGGCCTGGTGCTCACGCCCGGCCCGAACATGGTCTACCTGGTGTCCCGGTCGGTCGCCCAGGGCCGGCGGGCCGGGCTGATCTCGCTGCTCGGGGTGGCCGCCGGCTTCCTGGTCTACCTGGTCGCGGCGGTCGCCGGGATCGCCACGGTGTTCGTGCTGGTGCCGCCGCTGTACGTGGCGGTGAAGCTGGCCGGGGCGGCGTACCTGCTGTGGCTGGCCTGGCGGACGCTGCGCCCGGGCGGCCGGTCGGCGTTCACGCCCACGGCGCTGCCGCCGGACCGCCCCCGGCGGCTGTTCACCATGGGCCTGGTCACCAACCTGCTGAACCCGAAGATCGCCATCCTGTACGTGTCGCTGCTGCCGCAGTTCATCGACCCGGCGCGCGGTCACGTGGCGGTGCAGAGCCTGCTGCTGGGGCTGACCCAGATCAGCATCGCGCTGACGGTCAACGGGCTGATCGTGCTCACCGCCGGCACGGTGTCGTCGTTCCTGACCCGCCGGCCGGCCTGGGAGCGGGCGCAGCGGTACGTGATGGGCAGCGTGCTGGCCGGGCTCGCGGTCCGCATCGCCGCGGACCGGTCCCGCGCCGCCGTCGCCACCCCCTGACCGGCACGCGCGGCCGCCGCACGGTCAGAGGTTGTCGGGTCCGGTGAGCCCCGGATGCCGCTCACCCGGCGCGGCGTACCAGGCCCGCGCCTGTTCGCGCAGCGCCGTGTCGATGCGCAGCCGGCTCCAGTCGTCCAGCTCCGGCAGGTCGGTCCGGTCGAACCAGCCGACCGCGACGGACTCGTCGCCGTCGGCGGTGGCGGCGCCGCCGACCGCCCGGCAGCGGAACCACACGTTGAGGTACTCGCAGGTGTCGCCGTTCGGGTAGCGCACCGGATGGGTGGCCACCCCGCCGATCCGGTCGATCGCCACCCGCACCCCGGTCTCCTCGTACACCTCGCGCAGCAGCGCCTCGGCCGGCTGCTCACCCGGGTCGACCATCCCGGCAGGCAGCGACCAGCGGCCGTTGTCGCCGCGGCGGGCCAGCAGCAGCCGCCCGGCGTCGTCGGTCACCACCGCGCTGACCCCGAAGAGCATGAGCAGATCGTGTCCGATGTGCTGGCGCAGCCGCGCGACGTACGGCGAGACAGGCATGCCCGGCAACCTACCCGCCGCCGGCGCGGCCCGCCGGGCCGCCCGGACCGGTCACTACACTTCGCCCCGATGGACGCCCACCCCACCCCCGACACCCGCCCCTGCGCGCACTGTGGACGGGAGGTGCCGCAGCGTGCCGGCGCCGGCCGCCCGTTCCGCTACTGCCGGGACAACGACGGCGCCTGCCAGCGGGCTTCCCGAAACTCCCGGATGCGCCACCGCAACGCTCCCGGCCTGCCCGGGCAGGTGGCCCGCACCTGGGAGGCGGTGGACCGGCTCGACCAGATCGTCGAGAGCCTCACCGAGGCGCTGCACGCCGAGCTGTCCCCGGCCGGGGTGGAGCGGCAGGTCGCCCAGGTCCGTGCCGAGGCGGCCACCCAGGTCGCAGCCGCGCACACCGAACGCGACGACGCCCGCCGCGACGCCGAGGACACTGCCGCGGCCGCCGCCCGCGCCCGACAGGACGCCCAGACGGCGGCCACCGAACGGGACACGGCCCGGCAGCGGGCCGACCAGGCCGAGGCGGAGGCCGCCCAGGCCGTGGCGGGGGCGCGGCACGCCGAGGCGGCCCGGGACGAGGCGCGCGGGCAGGCCAGCGCCGCGCAGGCGCTGCGGGTGCAGGCCGAACGGGACCGCGACGCCGCCCGCCACGAGCTGCGCACCACGCGCACCGAGCTCGACGGCCAGCGGCGGCGGGTCACCGACCTGACCGCCGAGCGGGACGCCGCCCGCGGTGACGCCGAGCGGGCCACCCGTTCGGCCGGGGAGGCGGTGGCACGCGCCGAGCGGCTGGCCGCCGAGGCGGACCGGTCCCGGGTCGACGCCGAGACGGCCCGGGCGGCAGCCGAGCGGGCCGGCACGGAGACCGCCGAGGCGCGGCGGGGCGAGCAGCAGGCGCGGACCGCCGCGCAGCAGGCCGAGGCCGCCCGGGCGGAGGCGGTAGCGGCGGCCGAGTCGGCGCGGCAGGAGGCGGCGGCCCGCGCCGACGAGCGGGACGCCCTCGCCGCGGACCTGGCGGCCGCGCGGGAGGCCGCCGGCGCCGCCGAAGCTCGGCTGGCCGAGCTGACGGTACGGCTGCGCGCCGCCGAGACCGACCGCGACGCGGCGCAGCGGCGGGCCGCCCAGCTCGCCGACCAGGTCAGCGACCTGGCTAGCGCCCTGGCGAGGCTCGGCGCCCGCGACACCTGACGTATTTTGGTTGAATGCACAACCACATGGCGTTCCCGCCGCCGGTGACGGCCACCGCCGGCAACCCCGACCCGGCGGCCCCGCTGGTCGTGCTGCTGCACGGCCGCGGCAGCCACGAGCAGGAGATCCTCTCCCTGGCCGGCCACCTGCCCGCCGGCCCGGCGTACGCGGCGGTCCGCGCGCCGATCGCCGAGGGCGGCGGCTACGCCTGGTTCGCCAACCGGGGCGTCGGCCGCCCGGTCGCCGCGTCGCTGCGCGCCGCCATGGGCTGGTTCCGCGGCTGGCTCGACGAGGTGGCCCCCGCCGGCCGGCCGGTGGCGCTGGTCGGTTTCAGCGGCGGCGCCGCGTTCGCCGGTGGCCTGCTGCTCGACGACCCGACCCGGTACGCCGGCGCCGCGATCCTCCACGGCACCCTGCCGTTCGACGCCGGGGTGCCCACCACGCCCGGCCGGCTGGCCGGGGTGCCCGTGTTCGTGGCCCAGGGCGAGCACGACACCGTCATCCCCCGCGAGCTGCTCGACCGCACCTGGGCGTACCTGCGCGGCGAGTCCGGCGCGGCCGCCACCGCCCGACGCGACCCAGTCGGCCACCAGATCGCCCCGCCCGCCCTCACCGGCCTGTCCGACTGGCTGCGGGAGCGGCTGTCCGCCTGATCACGGGCTGGGACGGGGCGGCGCCGACAGCCCGGCGACGGCGATGATGCGGGTGTGGGAAAGACGTACGAGCGCATCGACGGTCGGCTGCGCACCTTCATCGAGGCGCAGCCGATGTTCTTCACCGCCACCGCCCCCCTGGCCGGCGACGGCACCGTCAACCTGTCCCCGAAGGGCCTGCGCGGCTGCCTCGCCGTGCTCGACGAGCACACGGTCGCCTACCTCGACTTCGCCGGCAGCAACGCGGAGACCATCGCCCACCTGCGGGAGAACGGCCGCATCACGCTGATGTGGTGCGCGTTCACCGGCCCGCCGAACATCGTGCGGGTGCACGGACGCGGCGAGCCGGTGTTCCGCGACGATCCCCGCTGGGCGGACCTGCTGCGCCACTTCCCCGACATCGACGCCAGCGTGCACGGGCTGCGGGCGATCATCGTGGTCCGCGCCGACCTGATCCGCGACACCTGCGGGTACGCGGTCCCGCTGATGACCTACGACGCGGACCGCGACCTGCACGGCCGGCGGTTCGCCCGGGAGGACGACGCGTCCCTGAGCGCCTACTTCGCCGGCAAGCCGCACATCGCCACCAGCATCGACGGACTGCCCGGCCTGCCGCTGCCGCTGCCACCCACCCCGGCACCCTGACCCCCCGCACGTCAGTGGATCCCGGCCATCAGGTGCCGGATGTGCCGGGTGAACATCACCGCGCTCACCCCCAGCACCACCGACGCGAGCCCGAAGGTGAGGAAATACGTCGACTCCGACCAGGTCCCCGCCAGCCGGGCCACCTGGCCACCGATCGCGTCACCCACGGCCGTGGCGAGGAACCACAGCCCCATCATCTGACTGGCGTACTTGACCGGGGCCAGCTTCGTGGTGGCCGACAGGCCCACCGGGCTCAGCGACAGCTCACCGGCGACCTGGATGGCGTACACGGCCACCAGCCACCACGGCGACACCAGCTCGCCACCGACGGCAGCCCGGGCGGCGGCGGCCATCAGCACGAACGACAGGCCGTTGAGGACCAGCCCGACGGCGAACTTCATCGGCGTGGACACCCGGTGCCCCAGCTTCAGCCACAGCCAGGCAGCCAGCGGCGCCCCGATGATGATCAGGATCGGGTTCACCGACTGCAGCCAGGACGCCGGGAACGTGAAGCCGAGCACGGACCGGTCGGTCTTGTCGGCGGCGAAGATGTTCAGCACCGACCCGGCCTGGTCGTAGATCAGCCAGAACGCGGCCGCGAACACGAACAGCCACAGGTACGCCTTCATCCGGCTGCGCTCGGTCCGGCTGATCTCCCGGTCGGTGAGGATCCGGGCGAAGTAGCCGATGGCCACCAGCACGGTGAGCACGGTGAGCAGGTTCACCACGGTGTTGACGGTGAACAGTCCGGTCACGGCGAGTGCGGCCAGCACCGCCAGCGCCACCACGACGACCACGCCGATGCGGGTCAGCGCCCGCCGCCGGTCGGCCCCGAGCAGCGGGTCGACCGGCCGCGCGCCGGCCTCCCCCAGGTTCCGCCGGCCCAGCACGTACTGCAGGACACCGAAGGTCATCCCGATCGCGGCGGCACCGAACCCCAAATGCCAGTTGATCTTCTCGCCGAGGAAACCGGTCACCAGCGGCGCGATGAACCCACCCAGGTTGATGCCCATGTAGAAGATGGAGAAGCCGGCGTCGCGGCGCGGGGAGTCCCGGTCGTACAGGTCGCCGACCATGGTGGAGATGTTCGGTTTGAGCAGGCCCGTGCCGAGCACGATCAGGGTCATGCCGGCGAACACGCTCCACCTTGCCGGCACCGCCATCACGTAGTGGCCTGCGGCGATGACGATGCCACCCCACAGCACGCTGCGCCGGGCGCCGAGCAGCCGGTCGGCGACCCAACCGCCGGGCAGCGCCATCAGGTAGACCATCGCGTTGTAGGTGCCGTACACGGCGTTGGCGGTGGTTTCCGGGATGGCCAGGCCGTCGTCGGCGACGGCCGCGGTCAGGTACAGCACCAGGATCGCCCGCATGCCGTAGAAGCTGAACCGCTCCCACATCTCGGTGAGGAACAGCGTCGACAGCGCCCGGGGGTGGCCGAAAAACGTCCTTCCCCCGGGCGGTCGGGCGTCTATCGGCGCGTCACTGGTCATCGTCACCTCCCGCACACCTGCGGCGGCTAACATCCCCAATGACAGCCAAATCACTCCACCCATTCGACCCGGCCGGGGACGACCCCGCCGGGCACCTGTCATGGCCGGCTACCCTTGCAGGGTCCCGACCGATGCGGGCCGGTTCCGCGTGGGCGGGAATGGCCGGGCGGGCAGGGACCGTTACACCGAGAAGACCAGCACCACGAACGAGGGGAAGCCGATCATGGGCGAGCGCATGCTGCGCGGAAGCCGCCTGGGCGCGGTCAGCTACGAATCCGACCGCAACACGGAGCTCGCGCCGCGCCAGACCCGCGAGTACCTCTGCGCCAAGGGACACCAGTTCGAGGTGCCGTTCGCCGTCGACGCCGAGGTCCCGACGACCTGGGAGTGCAAGTTCGACGGCAGCGTCGCCCGGCTGGTCGACGGCAGCGAGCCGGAGCAGAAGAAGGCCAAGCCGCCGCGTACCCACTGGGACATGCTGCTCGAGCGGCGCTCCATCGCCGAACTGGAGGACATCCTCGCCGAGCGGCTCCAGGAGGTCCGCACCCGCCGCGGCCGCGCCTGAGCGCACCAACGACCGAAGCGCCCCCGGGGATCACCCCGGGGGCGCTTCGTCACGTCTGGGCGGTCACGGCCGGCCCGGCTCGATGATCTCCCCCTCGATCGGCCGGCCCGGCTCGACAACCGGCGGCTGCTGCTGCGGGGCCGGCGGTGGCTGCGGCGCGCCCCGGTACACCCGGACCCGGCGCGGGCCGAACAGGTCACCGGCGACCATCGACGACACCCGGCCCTCGGCGAGACGTTGCACCCCGACCCGGGCCAGCCGCCGCACCGGCGGCACCAGCAACAGCAGCCCCACCGCGCCGCTGAGCAGGCCGGGCAACGCCAGCAGCAACGCCCCCAGCAGACCCACCAGCCCGTCGGTGACCTGCCGCCCCGGCGGCTGCCCGGACTCCACAGCCGCCCGGAAACCCCGCCAGGCCCGAACCCCCTCCCGGCGCAGCAGCACCAGGCCGAGCAGAGACGCCGCGAACACCAGCAGCAACGCCGCCCCGAACCCGACGCCCCGCCCCACCAGGACGAACACGGTCAGCTCCAGCACCGCGAGCAGCAGCAGGGCCGGCGGCACGTACCTCAGTCCTCGGCGCATCTCACCTCACAAGCCAGGGTGTCATCACGCCCCTCCAGCATGACACGCCCGCGCTCACGGCCACCGCGCCAACTCGGCGGGGGCGCCCCGACGCACCGACGGACGCCGGTCCCGCAGCCCCCAGCTGGTGATCCGCCACAACGCCTCCGCCATGATCAGCGGGCTCATCTTGCTGTCGCCGTGCTCCCGCTCGACGAACGTGATCGGCACCTCCACGATCCGCACCCCGGCCCGGTGGGCCAGCCGGGACAGCTCGACCTGGAACGCGTACCCCTGCGAGCACACCGAGTCCAGGTCGATGGCGTCCAGCGCGGTCGTCCGGTACACCCGGTAGCCGCCGGTGGCGTCGGAGACCGGCATGCCCAACGCCAGCCGCGTGTACAGGTTGGCGCAGCGGGACAGCAGCAGCCGCCGCAGCGGCCAGTTCAGCACCCGCGCGCCGCGGGTCCACCGGGAGCCGATCACCACGTCGGCGTCGCGGGCCGCGGCCAGCAGCGCCGGCAGGTCCTCCGGGGCGTGCGAGCCGTCGGCGTCCATCTCCACCACGGCGTCGTAGCCGCGCTGCCGGGCCCAGGCGAAACCGGCCAGGTAGGCCGCGCCGAGGCCGTCCTTGCCCTGCCGGTGCAGCACGTGCACGTGCGGGTCGGTACGGGACAGCCTGTCGGCGATCGCGCCGGTGCCGTCGGGGCTGTTGTCGTCGGCGACGAGGATGTCCACCGCCGGCGCGGCCTCGCGGACCCGCGCGACGATCGTCCGGACGTTGTCGGCCTCGTTGTAGGTGGGGATGACCACCAGCACCCGGCCCACCCCGGGATGGCCGGCCGTCCGTTTCCCGGCTGCCACGCCCACCTCGTACCGCCCTTCCCTCGTCCTACCCGGGGGTGACCTCCCGCCGCCGGCGCAGCACCGCCGCGCCGGCCAGCGCCGCCACGGCCAGCGCCGCGAGAGCCACCTCCGGCCACACCCCCGCCCGGGTGGCCGTGGTACGCCCGTGCCCGAGCTGCAGCTGCCGGACCACCACCGCCGCGGTGTTGAACCCGGTGGCCCCGTCTACCCGCCCGTCGGGGGAAACGAACCCGGACACGCCGACCGTGGAGGCCATCAACGCCGCACGGCCGTGCTCGACGGCACGAAGCCGCACCATGGCCAACTGCTGGCGGGCCTCCGCCTCGTCGAAGGTGGCGTTGTTGGTCTGCACCACCAGCAGCTGCCCGCCGCCGGTGACGGTGTCCCGGACAAGGCCGTCGTAGGCGACCTCGAAGCAGATCACGTCGCCGAGGGTGACCGCCCCGGCGTTGAGCACGCCGGGGGCGGCGCCGGGCACGAAGTCGGCGCGGACCCGGTCGACCTGATCGCTGACCATCCGGGCGATCTTGCGTAGCGGCACGTACTCGGCGAACGGCACCGGATGCCGCTTGACGTACAGCTGCCAGAGGTCGGGACCGGTGCCGGGCCGCCACACCAGGCCGGCGTTGCGGACCTGCCCGGCGTCGGGGCCGAGCAGCACCGCACCGATCAGGATCGGCGCGCCGATCGCGTCGGCGGCCTGGGAGATGCGGTCCGCGGCGTCCGGGTTGCGCAGCGGGTCGATGTCGCTGGAGTTCTCCGGCCACACCACCAGGTCGGGGCGGCGTTGCGTACCGGCGGTGACCTGCTGCGCCAGTCGCAGGGTCGCGTCGACGTGGTTGTTGAGCACGGCCTGCCGCTGGGCGTTGAAGTCCAGCCCGAGGCGGGGCACGTTGCCCTGCACGATGGCGACGGTGACGGTGTCGCCACCCCCGCGCACCCCGACCGGGACGGCCGACCCGGCGGCCAGCAGAGCCGCCAGGGCGGCGGCGAGCCCCGCCACGGGCCGCCAGTGCCCGGCGGGCCGGCGCCAGTCCCGCCAGGCGGCGGTGACCAGCAGCCCGCCGGCCAGCGCGACGGCGCAGGTGACCAGCGGGGCGCCGCCGAGGGCGGCCAGCCGCAGCAGCGGGGAGGTGTCCTGGCTGAACGCCAGCCGCCCCCACGGGAACCCGCCGAACGGGGTGCGGTCCCGCAGCGCCTCCTGCCCCACCCACAGCACCCCGGTCAGCAGCGGCCACGCCGCCCGGTGCCGGTCGACCAGCGGGGACACCCAGGCGGTGGCCGCGCCGAGCAGCGCCAGGTAGCCGGCCTGCAGCAGGGACAGCAGGATCCACGGCAGGGCGCCGGTGTGCAGGTTCGTCCACTCCAGCAGCGGCGCGAACAGCGCCAGCCCGGTGAGGAAACCCAGCCCCGCACCGGCACGCAGCCGCCGCCGGTGCGCCGCCGCCGCGAGCAGCGCCACCCCGACCGGCGCCAGCGGCCACACCCCGTACGGGGGGAACGCCACCAGCAGGGCCAGCCCGGCCGCGACGGCCAGCGGCGCGGCCACCCGCAGCGGCAGCGGACGCGGCCCCGCCGCCTCGTGTGCCCCCTGCGGGGCACGCACCTCTTCCCGGTCCAGCGTCGTCACCGGCACCTCACCACGATCACGCGCCGAAGGCTACCCGCCCGGCCCGGCCGCCGGCCCGTGCCCCGGTGAACGGGGCCAGCCCAGGCAGGATCCGGGGCGTCGTGGGTGAAACACGGCAGCGCAGTGGTGGCCAGGTCGAGGTGGCAGCGCACGGCGGCCCGGCCGGCCGCCGCGCGTCCGGGTTCGGCGGCTTTGGCGCGCGGCGGCGGCCGGCGCTGCCAGACTCGGCAGCATGAGCGCAGGCCGATGGCGGGGTCGCATCCTGCCCGCCGCGCCGGGGTCCGGCGTCACCCGCCTGGAGTTGTTCTACGACCTGGTGTTCGTGCTGTCGTTCCTCAACGTCACCGTCCTGCTGGCGGCGAGCCTGAGCGTGCGCACGCTGCTCGCCGGGCTCGTGGTGCTGGCCCTGCTGTGGTGGTGCTGGGTCTCGTTCGCCGCCCTCGGCAACGTGGTCCGCACCGACCAGGGGGTGCTGCCGCTGATCGGTGTGGTGACGGTGGTCGCCCTGTTCGTGCTCAACCTGAGCCTGCCGCAGGCGTTCACCAGCCGTCCCGGTGGGCCACCCGGCCCGCTCGTCTTCGCCGCCTGCTACCTGATCATCCGGGCGGTGCAGGTGCTGGTGGTGCTGACCCGCGCCGACGCCCCGGGCCACGCGGCGCTGCGCTTCGGCCTGCCGCTGCTGGCCAGCGTGACGCTCATCGTGGTCGCCGGGGCGCTGCCGCAACAGCCGGGGGTCGGGCCGACCTGGCTGCGGGTGGCGCTGTGGGCGGCCGCCGTGGTCATCGAGTTCACCGCCGGGGGCCAGGTCCGCAGCGTCGGCCTGGCAGTGGTTTCCGCCGCCCACTGGGCGGAGCGGTACGCGCTGATCCTGCTCATCGCGCTCGGCGAGTCGATCATCTCGCTGGGGCTGGGCCCCAAACCGGCCGTCGGCCTCCCGCTGAGCTGGGCGGTGATCGTGGCGTCGGTGTTCGGCGTCACCACCATCGCGGCGCTGTGGTGGATGTACTTCGACACCCTGGCGCCGGCCCTGGAACAGAAGCTGCACCGCACCCGCGACGTCGACGAACGGGCGACCTTCGCCCGGGACGTCTACGCGTATCTGCATCTGCCGTTGGTCGTCGGGATCATCCTGTTCGCCCTCGGCCTGAAACGCTACCTCGCCGTGATCGCCGACCCGCATGTCGACCCGTGGCGGGTGCGGGCGGTCGGCCTGGACAACCGAGTGCTGTTCGCCGGCGTGATCATCTACATCGTGGGCCTGCTGGCGCTGTGGGTGCGGGCCAGCCACCGGGTACGGCTGCTGCCGACCGTGACGGTGGTGGCGCTGGCCGTCGTGCTGCTGCCCGCGGGCCGCCTGCCGGCGGTCGCCGGCCTGGCAGTGCTCGCCGCGGCCTGCGTCGCGCTGGTGCTGGCCGGGCTGCGCACCAGCGACCCGCTGCGCCGCCACGTCCGGCAGGTCGCGCTGCAGGAGCAGATCGCCACCGAGCAGGAACAGTCCGAGTGGCGCCGCCGCCACCTGTGACGGCGCAACGAAAATCGGGGCGCGGCGCGAGCCGCGCCCCGATGCTCCCAGGCCCTTCCCGGCCGGTGGGGCGAGAATGAGCGGCGCCGACCTTCGGACCGACCGGACGCGGACTGGCTGCCCCCGCCTGGCCGTTGTCTACTGGCCGTGCCTTTCACCCTGCCCGTACACCGGTAACCGCGGCCGGTTCGCGCCGCCCCGCCGACCCCCGCCCGCTGGACCTGGCCGCCGCAACCACTCGGGTCGCTCGGCCAGCGGACGAAGGGACGAAGCGAACAACAGCCGCTTCCCGTGGTAGGACTCAAAGACGGTACGGCGTGCACCCCCGCCGCTGTCAACCCACCCCGGCCTGTCGTGTGTTGCGCCACGGCGTGTCGCGTCGGCGCGTCTCGATCCGTGCCGGGTGGCGGCTCAGTCTCCGCCCAGATGCCGGCGCAGCAGCCGGGCCGCCGCTACCGGGTGGTCGGCGGCGAGGAGCCCACCGGCCGCGAGGACGTAGTCGACGTCGACGACCGCGCGGGCGGCCCGGGGCAGCGGCCACCCGCCGGCGTGGTCGGTGAGCACCGCGGCCAGCACCGCGGCCGCGTCGCCGGCCGGCGCGTGCCGCAGCACCCCACCGGAGCCGACCATCAGCTTCACGTCGCGCAGGTCCCGGCCGGCGCGTTCCCCGGTGGCCGCGCCGCGGGCGTGCCGGCGCAACGCCACCGTCGCGGCGAGCCCGGCGATGCGCCGGTCGACGGCCCGGCCGGTGTCGTCGGCGGGCAGGAACCCGGGATCGGCGGCCCGCACCGCCGCCGCCGCGGCCAACTGCTCCTCCTCCCCGCCGGTGAGCAGACGTTCCTCGGCGGCGGCGCGGACCACACCGGGGGCGCTCCACCGCATGCCCAGGTCCCCCTCCACGGTGCGGGCCCGCCACAGGGTGCCGGCGACCTCCCGGCCCGGCCCGCTGTCCCGCTCGTCGGGGGTGAGCACCGAGTACACGTCGGTGGTGGCGCCGCCGACGTCAACGACGGCCAGATCCCCGCCGAGCGCGTCGGCGAGGACCTCCACCCCGGTCAGCACCGCGTCGGGCGTGGCCGCCCGCACCAGCCGGGCGAACCGGCCACCGCGGGACAGCTTCTTCCCGCCGATCACGTGCCGCAGGAACACCTCCCGGATCGCCGCCCGCGCCGGCGCGGGGGCGAGCACCCCGATGCGGGGCAGCACGTTGTCGGCGACGGTCACCGGCACCTTCGCGGCGGCGAGCAGCGCATGCAGGTCGTCACGGACCTCGACGTTGCCGGCAAGGACCACCGGCACCCGAAAGCGGGCCTTCGCCAGCCGGGTCGCGTTGTGCGTCAACGTCTCCACGTCACCGCCGTCGGTGCCGCCGACGAGCAGCACCACATCGGGACGGGCGGCGCGCAACGCGGTCAGCTCGGCCGCGCCGAGCCGCCCGGCGGCCACGTGCACCACGTTCGCCCCGGCCGACAGCCCCACCCGCCGGCCGGCCTGCGCGGTGACGAGCGGCTCGTAGCCGACGACCGCCAGCCGCAGCCCACCACCGGCCGACGAGCACACGTACCAGGGCAGGTCCCGGACCCCGGCGCGGGCGGTGGCCGCGCCGACGGCGGCGTCCAGGCCGTGCAGCACGTCCGTGCCGACGGTGGTCGGCGCGGACGCCGCCGCGACCAGCCGGCCGTCGTCGAGGTCGACCACCGCGGCCTTGGTGTACGTGGACCCGACGTCGGCGCAGACGGCGGCGTTCACGCCGCCGCGGGGACGACCACGGTGCCGGTCGCGGTGACCGCCACGATCGGCTCGGCGAGGACCTCGGCGGCGGACTCGCTCCTGTCGGGGCGTCCCCGGCACACCACCCGCGCCTCGAAGTCGATGGTGCGGCTGCGGGTGCCCACCCGGGTCACCGTGGCCACCACCTCCAGCACGTCCCCGGCCTTCATCGGCGCCTTGAACTGCACATCGGAGTAGGAGGCGAACAGCCCCTCGTCACCGTCGGTGCGGATGCACACCTCGGTGGCGACGTCCCCGAACAGGCCCAGCGCGTACGCCCCGTCGACAAGGTTCCCGGCGTAGTGGGCGTGCGAGTACGGCACGTACCGCCGATGCGTCACCGTCAGACCGACGCGGGAATCGCTCATGCTCTCGCCTTCTTGTTCGTGATCAGGGCGTGGACCAGATAACTGGCCACCTCGCCGGGGGTGGTGCCGCGGCCGAAGATCCGGTCGACGCCCAGTTCCCCGGTCATCGTCTCGTCGAAGCGGGGCCCGCCGACGATCAGCAGCGGCCGCTTCCCGGCCGGCATCGCCTCCCGGAACGCCGCGGACATCTCCCGCGTGTTGTGCAGATGCGCGTCACGCTGCGTCACCACCTGCGACACCAGCACCGCGTCGGCCTTCTCCCGCCGGGCCGCCTCCACCAGCTCCGGAACGCTGACCTGCGCGCCCAGGTTGCTGACCTTCAACTCCCGGTAGTACTCCAGGCCCTTCTCCCCCGCGATGCCCTTGACGTTGAGGATCGCGTCGATGCCGACGGTGTGCGCGTCCGTGCCGATGCACGCCCCCACCACCGACAGCTTGCGCCGCAACTTCTGCTTCACCACCGCGTTGACCTCCTTGGCCGACAGCAGCGGGAAGTCCCGTTCCACCACCTGCACCTGCGACAGGTCCACCAGATGGTTCACCCGCCCGTACACCACGAAGAAGGTGAACTCGTCGCCCATCTGCTTGGCGTGCACCAGCATCGCCGGGTCGATGCCCATCTTGTTGGCCAGCTGCACCGCCGCGCCCTCGGCCCGCTTGTCGTGCGGCACCGGCAGCGTGAACGACACCTGCACCATGCCGTCGCCGGTGGTGTCCCCGTACGGTCGGACGATCTTCTTTTCCGCCGGGGCCGTCACGGACGGTCTCCTTCCAGGATCTCGGTGGCCGGGTTGTAGTAGTCGGCCTCGTGCTTCGCGACCCCGTCGAGGCCCTTGCCGCGGTCCGCGGGCCGCTTCATGATCCCGAACGTGCCCTCGGCGATCGCCGTGAGCAGCGACTGGTCGCCGATGCGGTCGAGCAGGTCGACGGCCTCACCGAGAACCCGGTGGGCACGCTGCTGGATGAACCCGCCCGGCGCGGGCACGAAGTCCTCGTGCAGCCCACCGGCGGCACCCAGCACATACCGCACGTTCTGCAGGGCGATGTCCCGGTCGGACAGCCACGGCGTCACCACCGCCTCGGTCATCATGCCGACCAGCAGGATCCCCTGCCCGGTCATGGCGCCGACCAGGTTGAAGAACCCGTCGAGCAGGTTGCCGCGGAACACGTCCCCGGTCATGTGCTTCGTCGGCGGCATCCACTTCAACGGCGCGTCCGGGAACAACTCCCGGGCCAGCAGCGCGTGCGCCAACTCCAGCCGGAACGACTCCGGCAGATCCGGGTTGATCTCGAACGCGTGCCCCAGCCCCAACTGCCAGTCGGCCAACCCCGCCTCGTGCGCGAAATACTCGTTGAGCAGCTGCGACACCGTCACCGTGTGCGCCTCGTCGACCGCGTCGGCGGTGGTCAGGTAGTTGTCCTCACCGGTGTTGATGATGATCCCGGCGCGGGCGTGCACCTGCCGCGAGAACCGCTGGTCGACGAACGTGCGGATCGGGTTGATGTCGCGGAACAGGATCCCGTACATCGAGTCGTTGAGCATCATGTCCAGCCGCTCCAGACCGGCGAGGGTCGCCATCTCCGGCATGCACAGGCCCGACGCGTAGTTCGTCAACCGCACATACCGGCCCAGCTCCTTCGACGACTCGTCCAGGGCGGCCCGCATCAGCCGGAAGTTCTCCTGCGTGGCGTACGTGCCCGCGAACCCCTCCCGGGTCGCCCCCTCGGGCACGTAGTCCAGCAGCGACTGCCCCGTCGAACGGATCACCGCGATGATGTCCGCCCCCGCCCGCGCGGCGGCCTGCGCCTGCGGGATGTCCTCGTAGATGTCGCCCGTCGCCACGATCAGATAGATCCACGGCCGCTGCTTCGGATCCCCGTACCGCCGCACCAGCCGGTCCCGCTCCGCGCGGCGCCGGTCGATGCTCCGGATGCCCGCCGCGACCGCCTTGCGGGCGGCCCTGCGGGCCGCAGTGGCCGCCCGGCCGGTGGGCTGGGTGAACCGCACCGACCCCGCCGCGGCCTTCTGCGCCAGCAACGTCACGTCGGTCATCTGCTCCCGCGCCAGGGCGTCGAACACCGGCACGGCCACCCCGTGCCCCAGCCCCACATCAGCCACGACCGCGTCGACGAGCCGGTTCACCCACGGGATCCCGTCCGGGTCCGCGCCGGTCACCCCGGCCAGCCGCAGCACCGCCCGCTCCACCGACACGGTGGTGTGGCTACGCGCCAACTCCACCACCGGCTGCCCGGCGCGGCGCGCCAACTCCCGCGCCCGCGCCACCAGCGCCGGATCCAGCTCAAGCTTGCCGCTCACGCCGCCACTCCGCTTCGCTCCGCGACGGCGGCGCGACACGCCCCCGTCCCGATGCTTCCCTCGCTCACGCAGACCCTTCCTCATAGATCAGGTCACCGCGCAGCACCGTGGCCCGGCACACCGGCAGCGGCGTCGGATCGTCCGCGCCGCGCAGCTCCGGATCCTCGGCCTGCAACACCGGCAGACCCCTGTCCACCCCGGCCGGGGAGGACCACACCGCGAACGTCGCCGGCGCGCCCAGCGCCAGGACACCCTCGTTGTCCAGATGCACCGCCCGCCACCCGCCACGGGTGTGCGCGGCGAACGCCGCCCGCACACTCATCCGCTGCACCGGGTTGTGGTGCGCCGCCGCCGCCCGCACCGACCCCCACGGGTCCAGCGGCGTCACCGGCGAATCCGACCCGAACGCCAACGTCACCCCGACCGCGTGCATCGCCCCCATCGGGTTGGACTCCAACGACCGCGACAACCCCAGCCGCGACTCGTACATGCGGCCGGCGCCGCCCCACAGCCGGTCGAACGCCGGCTGCATCGACGCGACGATCCCGTACTCCACGAACCCGGCGATCAACCGCTTGTTCATGATCTCCGCGTGCTCCACCCGGTGCCGGGCCAGCCGCAGCCGATCCACCCCCAACTTCTCCGCCGCCTGCGCGAACCCGTCGAGGACCGTGGAGATCGCCGCGTCGCCGATCGCGTGGAAACCACCCTGCAGCCCGTGCGCCGCGCAGTCCAACAGGTGCTCCCGCACCTGCTCGGCGCTCACATACCCGTGCCCGCACCCGCCCGGCTCCCCGTCCAGGTACGCCTGCGACACGTGCGCCGTCCGCGACCCCAGCGCCCCGTCGGCGAACAGGTCACCACCGGCCCCGACCGCACCCAACTCCCGCGCCCGCGCCGCACCCAGCAGCTCACCCCAGTACCCGTACACCTCGGGCAGCCCCGCGCCGGAGATGCCCAGCAGCCCGGTGAAGTCCTCCTCGTCGGAGATCTCCGGGCCGCCGCACTCGTGCACCGCGGCGATGCCCAGCGACGCGGCGTGCGCCAACGCGGCCCGCTGCGCGGCGACCCGCTGCGGCCGGGTCACCGACGCGAACGCCGCCGCCCGCACCACGTGATGCGCGTCACGCCGCAACCAGCCCGACGGGTCGTACCCGGCGGCGGCCACCACGTCCGGGCAGGCCGCCAGCAACGCCCGCGACACCAGCGCCGAATGGATCGACGCCTGCGACAGATACACCCGCCGCCCCCCGGCCGCCCGGTCCAGCGCCGCCGCGTCCGGCAACGCCCGCTGCGCCCAGGACGACTCGTCCCAGCCGTGCCCCAGCACCACCGCGTCACCCGGCAGGCCCGTCGCGAACCCCGCCACCGCGTCCAGCAGCTCACCCGCCGACCGCACCCCGGACAGGTCCAGGCCCGACAGGGCCAACCCGGTGTCGGTGGCGTGCACGTGGGCGTCCACGAACGCCGGGGTCACCAGCGCACCGGCCAGATCCACCACCCGGTCGGCAGCCGGCGCGTCCGCGTCCGCCCCCAACCAGGCGATCCGGCCGTCCCGCACCAGCAGGGCGGTCGCGCTCGGATCGGCCGGACAGTGCAGCACGCCGCCGCGGTACAACGTCGAGGGGTTCGTCATGGTGTCAGTCTGCCGCCAACCGCGCCTCGAACAGACGACGCACCCCCGGCTCGGCGCGCAGCAGCTCCAACGCCAACTCCGCGTGCCCCGGCACGTACCCGTTGCCGACCAGCATCGTCACGTCCGCCGCCAGGCCCTCCGCACCCAACGCCGCCGCCGCGAAGCTCGTCGCCATCGAGAAGAAGATCACCGTGCCGCCGTCCTCGGTGGCCAGCACCGCCCCGTGCTCACAACCAGGCACGTCCACGCACACCACGGTCACGTCCGCCGGCGCACCCAACGCGGTGGTCACCGCCGTGGACAACCCCACCGGGTCCCGCGCGTCGGCCAACGCGACCACGTCGGCCAGCCCGGCCGCCGTCAGCGCGTCCCGCTCCGCCACCACCGGCACCACCCCGACCGTCCGCCCGGCACCCGCCCGCCGCGCCGCAGCAAGGGACAGCGACCCGCTCTTGCCGGCACCGCCGATCACCGCCACCCGCACCGGCCGGGCGTCACCGGCCCGCCGCCGGCGCTGCACCTGCTCGTCGACCACCCGCGCGGTCAACGCCGGCGCCCCGCACACGTCCAGCACCGCCAGCGACAGCTCCGGGTGCAGGTCCGCCGGCAGCACCGCCGCGATCGACCGGGCGAACAGGATCGCGTACCCGTCGCACGGCACCTGCTCGCTGCGCCCGTCCCAGCGGGCCAGCCCGTCCAGGATCGTCAGCGGCGTCAGCGTCAACGACACCAGCGTGGCCACCCGGTCACCCGGCGTGAGCCCCAGCGGGGACCGCCGGCCCACCTCCTCGACCGTGCCGATCAGCATGCCGCCCGACCCGGTGACCGAATTCTGCATCTTCCCCCGGGTCGAGATGATCTCCAGCACCTCGGCGCGGACCTTCTCCCCGTCACCGCCGTGCTTCTCCGACAGCTGCCGGAAGCTCGCCGCGTCGAGGTTCAGCCGCTCCACCCGGATCCGCACCTCGTTCGAAGCGATCCGCGGATCGGCGTCCAGCCGCCAGGCCGCCTGCGGCAGCACCCCCGCGGGTTCCACGACACGGTGCAGTCCCACCGGTGACATCACGCCGACCCTCCTCCGTCCAGCCGCTCGAAGCCCCTGGCCAGGACTCGCGTCGCGGGAAAACTTCCGGCAGACTAATTTCTTCACCGGATATTTTCCAGTAGCCTTCGTGACCGTTGATCCACCCGCACCGACCAGCAGGAGGGGCCGTGACCCAGACCCAACCGGTGGAGACCATCCCAGCGCCCCACCCCGCACCGGCCGCGGTCCCCACCGCCGGACAGCCCTACGAATACCGCCGCCGCCCACTCGTCGAACCCGACTGGACCCGCTTCCCCGGCTGGCGCCACGTCACCCGCGAACAGTGGGAGAACGCCCAGTGGCAGCGCGTCAACTGCGTCAAGAACATCAAGCAGCTGCGCACCGTCCTCGGTGACCTCGTCGACGAGACCTTCTACGCCGACCTCGAGGCCGACCAGAAGGCCCTGGCCACCATGTCCATGCTGGTGCCCCCACAAATGCTCAACACCATGGTGCCGTTCGCGCCCATGACCACCGAGGCCTTCCTCGCCGACCCGATCCGCCGCTACATGATCCCCGTCGCCTCCGACCGGCGCACCGACTGGCCCTCCCACCCCTACGCCAGCCGCGACAGCCTCCACGAGCACGACATGTGGGTCGCCGAAGGCCTCACCCACCGCTACCCCACCAAGGTCCTCGCCGAACTGCTCTCCACCTGCCCGCAGTACTGCGGCCACTGCACCCGGATGGACCTCGTCGGCAACTCCACCCCCGCCGTCGACAAACTCAAACTCACCCTCAAGCCCGTCGACCGCTACGACGCCCACATCGCCTACCTCAAGGCCCACCCCGGCGTCCGCGACGTCGTCGTCTCCGGCGGCGACGTAGCCAACGTGCCGTGGAAGAACCTCGAGTCATACCTGATGCGGCTGCTCGAGATCGAAACCATCCGCGACATCCGGCTCGCCACCAAGGCCCTCATGGGCCTCCCCCAGCACTGGCTGCAGCCCGACGTCGTCGAAGGCCTGGAGCGAGTCGGCCGCACCGCCGCCCGCCGCGGCGTCAACCTCGCCATCCACACCCACGTCAACCACGCCCAGTCGCTCACCCCGTTGGTCGCCAAGGCCGCCCAGACCGCCCTCGACGTCGGCGTCCGCGACGTCCGCAACCAGGGCGTGCTCATGCGCGGCGTCAACGCCACCACTCCCGACCTGCTCGACCTCTGCTTCGCCCTGCAGGGCGAGGCCGGCATCCTGCCGTACTACTTCTACATGTGCGACATGATCCCCAACGCCGAGCACTGGCGGGTCCCCGTCTGGCACGCCCAGCAACTCCAGCACGACATCATGGGCTACCTGCCCGGCTACGCCACCCCGCGCATCGTCTGCGACGTCCCCTTCGTCGGCAAGCGCTGGGTCCACATGCTCACCGAGTACGACCGCGACCGCGGCATCTCCTACTGGACCAAGAACTACCGCACCTCGATCGAGTCCGCCGACCTCGAAGCGCTCAACAAGCGCTACGCCTACTACGACCCGATCGACACCCTGCCCGAAACCGGCCAGGCCTGGTGGGCAGCCCACCGCAACGACTGACCTACGCACCACCCGTCGCCCGGCACCCGCACCACGGGTTGCCGGGCGACTCCGTTCCCGCCGGCTGGATCAGCCGCCCCGCGGCGCGTACATGATCACCGCCACCCCGAGCAGGCAGATCGCCGCGCCCACCACGTCCCACCGGTCCGGGCGGAACCCGTCCACCAGCACACCCCACGCCAGCGACCCCGCCACGAACACACCCCCGTACGCGGCCAGGATCCGACCGAAATGCGGGTCCGGCTGGAACGTCGCCACGAACCCGTACACGCCCAGCGCCAGCACCCCGCCCGCCACCCACCACAGCCCCCGATGCTCCCGCCAGCCCTGCCACACCAGCCACGCCCCACCGATCTCGGCCAGGGCAGCCAACACGAACAGCACCAGGGAACGCGCAACCGTCACGCCGCGACGGTAACCCGGCCACCCGGTTGGCCGGCCGCCCGCCCACCACACACCGGTGCCCCCGGCACGACGTACACGCCAGGGGCACCACCAGGCCGGGGTCAACTCGTGAAGGAGCGACCACTCACGTCCTGCTCGCTCTCCTGGACACGCTCGCCGGGCCGTCCACCGCGGGCCTCCTCCTGCCGCCCCACCTGCTCCGCCCGCGACCGCTCCTGCCGGGTCATGTCACCCATCCGAGCCCGGGCCGCACCGGCCACCCGCTCGACCCTGTCCTTGGCCTTCTCGGTGCTCATGTCGCCTCCTGCGTCGTTCCCACAGACCGGGGGCCTTCGCCCCTCTCTACCCGCGTCCCCGTCCCTCCGCCCGGAAAACCTCCGCCGGCTCCGGACGAGGCACCGCGAACGGAACCGGACAACCCGGGCCAGGGCAGCGCATCCCGCCCAGGACCAGCCCGTACCCGGGTACCCGATGCGAGCCCAGGACGACGGGACGGGTCAGCACGACGACCTGGCCCGCACCGGCACGCGGCGGCGGGCCCCCGGAGACCGGGAGCCCGCCGCCGTGCGGGTCACTTCTCGAAGTTCTTCACGTTGCGGCCGGCCTCCTTCTGCCGGTCCCGCGCCGTGCGCTGCTCGCTGGCGCCCTGCGCCCGCAACCGCTCGTTGTCGGTGGCGTCGCCGATCCGCTCCTTGGCGAGGCCGCTCATCTCCTGGGCCTTGTTCTTGGCCTTGTCGGTGAAGCTCATGGCACTCCCCTTCGCTGGCAACGGTGTCCGGGCCGTTCGGCCCGCTCCCTGACCGCGTCCCCGTGGTCGTTGAGCTGAAACGCCGTCGTTGAACGTGGCGATGGGCACCACCCGCAGGGCGTCCTAGGACACTAGGTGAACACGAAGCCACGGTGGCTGGTTAACTGGACGAATGGGAGAGATCCTGCTGATCCGGCACGGAGAGACCACCTGGAGCGCCAGCCACCGGCACACCTCGTACACCGATCTGGAGCTGACCCCTGACGGTGAGCGGCAGGCCCGCGCGCTCGGCGTGATGGTCGCCGGCCGCCGCTTCGCCCGCGTCCTGTCCAGTCCCCGGCAGCGCGCCACCCGCACCGCGCACCTCGCCGGCCTCGACGCCGACGCCACCGACCCCGACCTGGCCGAATGGAACTACGGCGAGTACGAGGGACGCACCACCGCGGACATCCACGAGGAGAGCCCGCAGTGGAACCTCTGGACCGACGGCGCTCCCGGCGGCGAGTCGCCGGCCCAGGTCGGCGAACGCGCGGACCGGGTGCTGGCCGGGATCGCTCCCCTGCTCGACCGGGGCAGCGTCGCCCTGGTCGGCCACGCGCACAGCCTGCGGGTGATCGGCGCCCGCTGGATCGGCCTGCCCCCGTCCGCCGGTGGGCTGCTCCGGCTGGACACCGCCACCGTCTCCGTGCTCGGTCACGAGCACGGACGGCAGGTCATCCTGCGTTGGAACCAGCCGGCTCCGCCGCCGCCCGGGAACGACCCCGACCAGGCAGCTCGGCATTGATCTTCGGCGGGCGGTTCTCGTAGGGCGTGGAGAGGACCACGGTGGTGCGCGTGGTGACGTTGGCCGCGGTACGGATCTCCTGCAGCACCCGCTCCAGGTCCGCCGGCCCGGCCACCCGCACCAACAGCAGGTAGAAGTCCTCCCCCGCCACCGAGTAACACGAGTCGATCTCGGGCAGGTGGGCCAGCCGCTCCGGCGCGTCGTCGGGCTGCGACGGGTCGAACGGCCGGATCGCCACGAACGCGGTCAACGGCAGGTCCAACGCCTCGAACGAGACCCGCGCGGCGTACCCCTTGATGACGCCGCGCTGCTCCAGCCGGCGGACCCGCTGGTGCACAGCGGACACCGACAGCCCCACTTTCTCGGCGAGGTCGGTGTACGACAGCCGACCGTCCCCGGTCAGCGCGGCGACGATGGCCCGGTCGATCTCCTCCACGCGGTGCAACCTACCGGAGAGAACGCTCCCCTGCCGCATCCGGCCCGCCGGGCGTCACGCTCGGTGGGCCGGATGGTCGCCCTCCGCGCCCGTCAGCCCTTCGCGAGGGACCGGGAGATGACCAGCCGCTGGATCTGGTTGGTGCCCTCGACGATCTGGAGCACCTTCGCCTCCCGCATGTACCGCTCGACCGGATGGTCGGCGACGTAGCCGGCGCCGCCCAGCACCTGCACCGCGTCGGTGGTCACCCGCATCGCCACGTCGGTCGCGAACAGCTTCGCCTTCGCCGCCTCGATCGAGTACGGCCGACCGGCGTCGCGCAGCCGCGCCGCGGCCAGCGTGAGCGCGCGGGCCGCCGAGATCCGGGTGGCGGCGTCGGCGAGGATGAAGCCCAGTCCCTGGAACTCGATGATCGAACGGCCGAACTGCTGTCGCTCCTGCGCGTAGCCGACCGCGTAGTCCAGGGCGGCCTGGGCCAGACCGACCGCGCAGGCGGCGATGCCGAGCCGGCCGGAGTCCAGCGCGGACATGGCGATGGTGAAGCCCCGCCCCTCGCCGCCGACCAGCCGCTCCGCCGGCACCCGGGCCTCGTCGAACGCGATCTGGGCGACCGGGGAGGCGTACAGTCCCATGGTCCGCTCGGCGGCCTGCGGGTGGATCCCCGGGGTGTTCCGGTCGGCCAGCAGGCAGGAGATGCCCTTCGGGCCGGGACCGCCGGTGCGGCAGAAGATGTTGTAGAAGTCGGCGACCCGGGCGTGGGTGATCCACGCCTTGGTGCCGGAGACCACATAGTCGTCGCCGTCGCGGACCGCCTTGGTGGTCAGGGCCGCCGCGTCCGAGCCGCCCTGCGGCTCCGACAGGCAGTAGGCCCCGAGCAGCTCCCCGCCGATCATGTCGGGCAGTAGCTTGCGCTGCTCGTCGGTGCCGAACTGGGCGAGCGGGTAGCAGGACAGGGTGTGCACGCTGACCGCCTCGGCGACCGCGAGCCAGCGGCTGGCCAGGATCTCCAGCACCTGCAGGTAGACCTCGTACGGCTGGGCGGCGCCGCCGTGCTCCTCGGCGTACGGCAGGCCGAGCAGCCCGGCCCGGCCCAGGGTGCGCAGCACCTCGCGGGGGAACTCGGCGCGCTCCTCGAAGCCGGCGGCCTTCGGGGTGAGCTCCCGATCGGCGAGTTCGGTGGCGAGGTCCAGCAGGTCGTGGGCCTCGTCGGTGGGGAGGATCCGGTCGACAGTCATAGCGCGATGAGCTCCGTGGGGGTGGTGTTGAGCCGTTGCCCGCCGTCCGTCGTGCAGACGACGATGTCCTCGATCCGGGCGCCGTGCCGCCCGGCGAGGTAGATACCGGGTTCGACCGAGAACGCCATGCCGGCCTCCAGCGGTCGCGGGTTGCCGGCCACGACGTACGGTTCCTCGTGGGTGTCCAGGCCGATGCCGTGACCGGTGCGGTGCAGGAAGGCGTCGCCGTAGCCGGCGGTGCTGATCACGTCCCGGGCCGCCGCGTCGACCGCCTCGGCGGTCACCCCCGGCCGCACCGCCGCCACCGCCGCCCGCTGGGCCGCGTGCAGCACCGCGTAGTAGTCGGTGAACTCGGCCGGGGCGGGACCGCCGGCGACGTACGTGCGGGTGCAGTCGGAGCGGTAGCCCGACGGCATGGTGCCGCCGATGTCGACCACGACGGGCTCCCCGGCCCGGATCGGCCGGTCGGACGTGCCGTGGTGCGGGCTGGCGCCGTTCGGCCCGGCGGCGACGATGACGAAGTCCACGGTGACGTGGCCGGCCGCGCGGATCGCCGCGGCGATGTCGGCGGCCACCTCGGCCTCGGTCCGGCCGGGGCGCAGCCACTCCCCCATCCGCCGGTGCACCGCGTCGATCGCGGCGCCCGCCTCGGCGAGGGCCGCCACCTCGGCGGGCGACTTGCGGATCCGCAACTCGCGCAGCACCTCGGACGCGAGGCGCTGGGCGGCGTCGGGCAGCGCGGCGCGCAGCGCGAGCACCTGCTCGGCCCACATCCGGTCGGCCAGCCCCACCGTCGCCACCGGGCCGGGCAGCGCCGCCCGGAGCAGGGGGTACGGGTCGGTGCCGTCGGCGTGGTCGACGATCCGCACGCCGGTGGCCGGGGCGGGGGACGCCTCGGCGGCCGGGCGCTCCAGGACCGGCACGATCAGGGTGGGCTCGCCCGCGGCCGGGAGCACCAGACAGGTCAGCCGCTCCCCCTCGTGCGCGTCGTAGCCGGTCAGGTAACGCAGGTCGGAGCCGGGCGTGAGCAGCAGCGCGTCCAGGCCCGCCGCAGCGGTGGCGCGCTGGGCGGCGGCCAGCCGCGCGGCCGGATACAGTTCGTCGATCCCCACCCTGTGAGCTTAACGGTCGTTTGGGCCGCGGTGGGAGCCACTCCGCACCGACGAGGCCCGCGGGTCAGCCGGCCCGGCCGGGAGCAACCCGCGCGATCGGTGGCGAGGACGGGAGCGGTCAGGCGGTGGCGGTCTCGGCGCGGAGGTCCTCCTCCGACGCGCCGCGGCGCCAGTAGCCGGCGAAGGTGACCCGGGCGCGGTCCAGGCGGCGCTCGCCGACCAGGTGCCGGCGCACGGCCCGGACCATGCCGGCCTCACCGGCGATCCAGGCGTACGGGGTGGTGCCCGGCAGCCGCGCGGCGCGCAGGGCATCGGCCAGCAGGGTGGTGCCGGGGGCGGTGCCGCCGCGGACCAGCCAGGTCACCTCGGCGCGGGCGGCGCTGGGCAGCGGTTGGATGTCGGCGGCGCCCGGGACCTCGACGAAGGCGCGGGCCGGGGTGCCGGCGGGAAGCCAGTCGAGGATGCCGGCGACGGCGGGCAGCGCGGTCTCGTCGGCCACCAGCAGCACCGCGTCGGTGCCGGCGGGTGGCCGAAAGCGGACGCCGCGCTCGTCGGGCACGGCCGGGCCGAGCAGCAGCACCCGATCGCCGGGACGGGCCCGCCCGGCCCACCGGGTGGCCGGGCCGGTGTCGCCGTGGCGGACGACGTCGATGTCCACCTCGGCCAGCTCCGGGCGTTGGGCGCGGATGGTGTACGCGCGCATCACCCCCCGGACCTGCGGGTCGAGGGCCCGCCAGGCGGCGTACCAGTCCTCCCCCGCCTCGACCGGGACGACCGGGGCGGCCTGGCCGGGGTGGGGCAGGAAGAGGGAGACGCTCTGATCCCGACCGCCGCCGGGGAAGCCGGCGAGGTCGTCACCGCCGAGGGTGACCCGGACCAGGCAGGCGCCGACCAGGCGGGTGGTGAGGACCCGGGCGGCGTAGAAGCGGTACCGCAGGGCGACGGCGGCGGTGGTCACGTGGTGACCTTCCGGGCGTCGCGGATGGCGCGGGCCAGGTTCTCCAGCAGCGGGGCCGCCCCCGCGTACGAGAAGCGGGGCACCGCGTCCCACGGGGTGACCTGGCCGGCGCGGACCGCGGGCAGTTGGGTCCAGGTGGGCTTGACGGTGAGGTCCTTGGCCTGCAGCGCGGTGGAGCGGTTGTCGAGCAGGATCAGATCGGCCGGGAACTTGCCGGCGTTCTCCCAGCTCAGCGCCTCGAAGTAGTCCCCCTGTTCGAGCTTGGTGGGCAGCACGAGGTCGACGCCGAGTTCGGCGAAGTACATCAGGTCGGTGCTGACCTTCGGGTTGGAGACGTAGAACAGGTCGGGGCTGCCGGAGGCGGCCATCACCCGGAGGCCGGGGTTGGCCTTGACGGCCTGGCGGACGGCGTCGGCGGCGGCGGCGAACCGGGCCTTCGCCGTGGTGACCTCGGACAGGTCGGCGCCGAGGGACTCGGCGAGCTGGGCGTACCGCTCGATGGGTCGGGTCATCGGGACCCGGGCGGTGGTCACCGCGACGCTCGGCGCGAGCGGGAGGATCTTGGCCTTGCTCTCGTCCGGGACGTACCAGAGCGCGCCAGGGTCGTACATGTGGGTGACGAGCAGGTCGGGGCGCAGCGCCGCGTACTTCTCCAGGTTGAACTCGCCCCAGGCGTTGCCGAGGATCTCGACGCGGTCCACGTCGAGGTCGCCGGCCTGCGGGTCGCGGGTGCCGTCGGCGCGTCGGGTCTCGCCGAACACGCCGACGATCTGCGCGCCGAGTCCGAAATCGACCAGGGCGGCGGCCACCCCGGTGAAGGCGACGATCCGCGAGGGCCGGCGGACGGCGTCGACCTGCTGCGGACGGTCGTCGGTGAAGGACCAGGGGCCGCCGCTCGGCGCGGTGGCGGCGGTGTCGCCGTCGCCACCGCAGCCGGCGAGGAGGGCGGTGAGGCCGGCGGCGCCACCGGCGGCGAGCAGGCTACGACGGGAGAACCGGCGGCCGGACAGGGTTTCGGGCATGGCGTTGTCTTTCGGTACGGGTCGGAAAATGACCATGGACAGCGGGGTTAGGTTAACCTAACCTAACTTGCTGTCAAGCCCGTTCCACCGACCGGAGTCCACACTGTCCGTCATCACCTCACCACGAAGCGCCGCCCCGCCCGCGTCGCAGCGACGTCGCGGCGCACCCGCCACCGGCCTGGCCGTCGGGCTGCTGCTGCTCGGCACCGTCGCCGTGCTCAGCCTCGCCGTCGGCGCGAAACCCCTGCCCCTCGCCGACGTGTGGCACGGCCTGACCGACCCCGCCTCCCCCGACTACGCCGTCGTGCACCGGATGCGGCTGCCACGTACGCTGCTCGGCCTCACCGCCGGTGCCGCGCTCGGCGTCGCCGGCGCCGCCATGCAGGCACTGACCCGCAACCCGCTCGCCGACCCCGGCCTGCTCGGCATCAACGCCGGCGCCTCCGCCGCCGTGGCCACCGCCACCCTCGCCCTCGGCATCACCGCCCTGGACCAGCAGGTCTGGTACGCGCTGCTCGGCGCCGCCCTGGTCACTGTCGGCGTGCACGCCGTGGCCGGCGGCCGGCACGCCACCCCCACCCGGCTGGCCCTGGCCGGCGCGGCACTCAACGCCGCCCTCTACTCGTACGTCAGCGCGATCATGCTGCTCGACACCACGTCCCTGGAACGGCTGCGGTTCTGGACCGTCGGCTCCCTCGCGGGCGCGCGCACCGACACCGTCCCCCACCTGCTGCCCTTCGTCCTGGCCGGGCTGCTGCTCGCCCTGCTCGCGGCCCGGCCACTCGGCGCGCTCGCCCTCGGCGACGATTCCGCCCGCGCCCTCGGCGCCCGCCCCGGCCTGGTCCGGGCCGCCGTCGTCGCGGCCGTCACGCTGCTGTGCGGGGCGGCGACCGCCGCCTGCGGTCCGCTCGTCTTCGTCGGGCTGCTCGCGCCGCACCTGGTCCGCGCCCTCACCGGCCCCGACCCGCGCCGGCTGCTGCCGTACTGCGCCGTGTTCGCCCCGGTGCTGCTGCTCACCGCGGACATCGCCGGACGCGTGCTCGGCCGACCGGGCGAACTCCAGGTCGGCCTGGTCACCGCCGTGCTCGGCGGCCCGCTCTTCCTGCACCTGGTCCGGCGCGGACGGATAGCCCGCCCATGATCGTGCTGCGCCTCCCCGGCGGGCTGTCGCTGCGCCTGCACACCCGCGCCCTCGTCGTCGGCGGCGCCGGCACGCTGCTCGCGGCGGCCCTCGCCGTGCTGGCCGTCGGCGCGGGCGACTACCCCATCGACCCCGCCGACGTGCTCCGGGTCCTCGCCGGCGGCGGCAACCCCGCCGACCGGTTCGTGGTCACCGAGCTGCGCCTGCCCCGGCTCGCCACGGCACTCGCCGTCGGGGCCGCCCTCGGCCTGGCCGGCGCGGTGTTCCAGTCGCTGACCCGCAACCCGCTCGGCAGCCCCGACATCCTCGGCGTCACCCAGGGCGCGGCCACCGGCGCGCTGGTCGTGGTCGTGCTCGGCGGCAGCAGCATCGCCCTCGGCGCGGCAGCCGCCGCCGGCGGACTTGCCATCGGCGCGCTGCTGGCCGCGCTGGCCGGCCCGCGCGGCCTGACCGGCCACCGGCTCGTCCTGGTGGGCATCGGAGTCACCGCGATCCTCACCGGCGTCAACGGGTGGCTACTCACCCGCGCCCCGCTGATGGACGCCGCCCGCGCCGCGCTCTGGCTCACCGGCAGCCTGGACGGGCGCGGCTGGGCCAACGCCCTGCCGGTGCTCGCCGCGCTGGCGGCACTGCTCCCCGCCGTGCTGCTCGCCCGCGCCCCGGCGCTGCGACTGATCGAGCTGGGCGACGACACCGCCGCCGCGCTCGGCGTCCCGGTGCGCCGGGTACGCCTGGCCGCGCTCGGCACGGCCGTCCTGCTGGTCTCCCTGGCCGCGGCGGCCGCCGGACCGGTGTCGTTCCTCGCCCTGACCGCCCCCCACCTGGCCCGCCGGCTGACCCGCGCCCCGGGACCCAACCTGCTGCCCTCGGCCGCCCTCGGCGCCGCCCTGCTGGCCGCCGCCGACCAGGTGGCACAGCACGCGGTCGGCGGCCACCAACTGCCCGTCGGTGTGGTCACCGGCGTGCTCGGCGGCGGCTACCTGACCTGGCTGCTCGCCGGCGAACGCGGGAGCCGGCGGTGACCGGACCGGACGAGAAGGAGACCCGCACCATGCGCCCCGGCACCTCCCGACTGGTCGGCGAGACGTTGACCCTCGGCTACGACCGGCGCACCGTCGCCGAGGACCTCACGCTGGCCGTACCCGACCGTTCCTTCACCGTGATCATCGGCCCGAACGCCTGCGGCAAGTCGACCCTGCTGCGCGCGCTCGCCCGGCTGCTGCGGCCCACCCGGGGCACGGTGCTGCTCGACGGCGCCGACATCCACCGCCGCCCGGCCAGGCAGGTCGCCCGTACGCTCGGCCTGCTCCCCCAGTCGGCCGTCGCCCCGGACGGCATCACCGTCGCCGAGCTGGTCGCCCGCGGCCGTTACCCGCACCAGGGCCTGCTGCGGCAGTGGTCCCGCGAGGACGAGCGGGTGGTCGCCGAGGCGATGACCGCCACCGGGGTCACCGCCCTTGCCGACCGCCCGGTCGACGAGCTCTCCGGCGGGCAGCGCCAGCGCGTCTGGATCGCCATGGCGCTGGCCCAGCAGACACCCCTGCTGCTGCTCGACGAGCCGACGACCTATCTGGACATCGCACACCAGGTCGAGGTGCTGGACCTGTGCGCCCGGCTGCACGAGGAGCAGGGCCGCACCGTGGTGGCCGTGCTGCACGACCTGCACCAGGCGGCCCGGTACGCCACCCACCTGGTGGCGCTGCGCGACGGGCGGGTGGTCGCGGCCGGCGACCCCCGCCGGATCGTCACCGCCGAACTGGTCGAGGAGGTGTTCGGCCTGCCCTGCCGGGTCATCGAGGACCCGGAGACCGGCACCCCGCTGGTGCTGCCGGCGGCCCGCCGCCGGCCGGCCCCGACGGCCAGCTGATCGACCGGCACCCCGCGGCGACCGCGCCCACCCACGTTGCTGCCGCCGACCTATGGGTAAGCGACCGAGGACCGGACCGAAGGAGGAATGATGGGACGCGATCCCGCCCAGATGAAGACCGGTGAACTGCGCAAACAGGCGGAGCGCGCCGGACTCGACAACATCGACCAGATGAACAAGAACGAGATGATCCAGGCGCTCGGCGGGTCGGCCAACGCCAACCAGGGCGGCGGCCAGCGGCAGAAGGACCCGCGCCCGCAGGGGGTCAGCCCGCAGGACTACAAGAACATACCGGGCAACCAGACCTGACCCGTCGCCCCGGTGTGCCAGCCGCCCTTGGTGGGACACCGGGGCGAACTGGTTGGATCTTGCGCGCCCCGGTCACCATGGACGCGTGCTGCGCTTCGTACTGAACCTGTTGTGGCTCGTCTTCGGTGGCGGCCTCGTCCTGGCCCTGGGCTACGGGGTGGCCGCCCTGATCTGCTTCGCGTTGGTGATCACCATCCCGTTCGGGGTGGCGTCGCTGCGCCTCGCCTCGTACGCGCTGTGGCCGTTCGGCCGCACCGTCGTCCCCAAGCCGGGCGCCGGGATCGCCTCCGGCCTCGCGAACGTGCTGTGGGTGCTGCTGGCCGGCTGGTGGCTCGCGCTCTCCCACATCGTCGCCGGCGTCGGCCTCTGCGTCACCGTCATCGGCATCCCGTTCGGGGTGGCGAACTTCAAGCTCGTGCCGGCGGCGCTCTGGCCGCTCGGCCAGGAGGTCGTCGACACCCCCTGATCACGCTCGACCCAGTCCAGATCGCGCAAGTGGCGGTATCCCCGTGCCCGGGATGCCGCCACTTGCGGCATCTTGGTCACTACCCCTGGGGCATCCTAGGAGGCTGGGCTTGTTGGCAGGCCGCCGGGTTGCCCGAATGGCCTTCGGGTTTCCGGCGGCATGGCTACGGTCGGAGCAGTGGGCGGTCATATCGGGGTGATCGAGGCACTCAAGGCGGATCCCACCATGTCGGGGCTGCGCCGGTCGCTGGAGGCGTACTACGGCGACCCGGCCCGGGACGCGGCGATGGACGCCTTCTACGCGCGATTCGTCCGCCCCGGCGACCTGGTGTTCGACGTCGGGGCGCACGTCGGCGACCGGCTCGGCAGCTTCCGCCGCCTCGGCGCCCGGGTGGTGGCCGTCGAGCCCCAGCCGCTCTGCGTCCGGGCGCTGCGCGCGCTCTACGGCGACGACGACCGGGTCATCGTGGTCGAGGCCGCCTGCGGGGCGCACGAGGACCGGGTCCGGCTGCACGTCAACTCCGCCAATCCGACCATCTCCACGGCCTCCCCCCAGTTCGTCCGAGCGGCGGCCGGCGCCGGGGGCTGGGCGCACGAGACCTGGGACGCCGAGATCGAGGTCGCCACCACCACACTCGACCGGCTCATCGCCGCGCACGGCGTACCGGCCTTCGTGAAGATCGACGTGGAGGGGTTCGAAGACGCCGTACTGACCGGTTTGAACCAGCCGCTGCCGGCACTGTCGTTCGAGTTCACCACGATCGCCCGGGAACTGGCCCCGCGCTGCCTCGATCGGCTCACCGGGCTCGGGTTCACCCGGTTCAGCGTCGCGCTCGGCGACGAGATGGGCCTCGCCCTGCCGGACTGGCTGCCGGCGGCGGAGGTGGCGGCGTACCTGTGGGCGCTGCCGCACGAGGCCAACTCCGGCGACGTGTACTGCGTGTCCGAGGGCCACCTCCGGCGCCGGGGCACGCCGTAGGCCGAGCGCGCCGATCGGACGGCCGGAGGATATCGAAGCTGCTCAACGGGGCTGACCCTTGCGGTACCCCATGCCGGCGCGTGAGCCACTTTTTTAATCTTTTGAACTTAGCCATGTTTCGTTACCTGGCCGTGATTGACGTGACCGGCGCCACTTCGATTCACTGCGATGCAACCGGTTCCGCAACCGGTTCCGGAATACCGGCCTCACCTCTTCGACCCGGGAGCGTAACGTGCCGATCACCATCGCCGACGTCGCGGCCCGGGCGGGGGTGAGCAAGACGACCGTCTCCCGGGTGCTCAACGGCAAGGGCGAGGTGCACGTCCACACTGCTGACCGGATCAGGGCCGTCATCAGCGAACTGGGGTACGTGCCGAGCGCCCGCGCGGTCGGTCTCGCCCGCGGCCGGACCGGGGTGGTCGGGATGCTGGTACCGGCCCTGACCTGGCCATGGATGGGCGAGGTGCTGCAGGGCGCCGTCGACATGGTGGAGAGCGCCGGTTACGGGCTGTTGCTCTTCACCTGCAACCGCGGCGAGGAGTCGCTGCGGCAGTTCGCCTCGCAGGTCTCGGCGAAGTCGTTCGACGGGCTGCTGGTCATCGAGCCCGAGGGCAGCCTCGACTACATTGCCGAGCTGCACGGTGGTGGCCTGCCGGTGGTCCTCATCGACGACCGCGGTCATCAGCGGCCGTTCCCGTCCGTGGCCACGACCAACCGCAGAGGTGGCGAGTCAGCCGCGCGCCACCTGCTCGAACTGGGTCGGCGCCGGCCGCTGGTGATCAAGGGGTGCGAGGAGTTCGGCTGCACCCAGGAGCGGCTGGCCGGATTCGTCGCGGCGTACGAGGCCGCCGACCTGCCGCTGGATCCGCGGCTCGTGGTCGAGGGCGACTTCACCTTCGACTGCGGCAGCCGCGCCGTCCGGGGGCTCACCGAGGCCGGCATCGACTTCGACGCCGTCTTCGCCCACAACGACCTGTCGGCCGGCGGCGCCCTGCAGGCGATCCGCGAGGCGGGCCGCCGGGTCCCGGAGGATGTCGCGGTCGTCGGTTTCGACGACGTCCCGTACGCGGCGCACACCGAACCACCACTGACCACGGTGCACCAACCGATGCGCGAGATGGGAGAGGCCGCGGCCCGGATGCTCCTGTCGTACTTCGAGGGTGTGCCGCTGCCCGACACCCCCCGCGTCATTCCCACCACCCTGATCGTCCGCGGCTCGACCGGAGCGCCCGCGCCGGCCGACCGCCGAGCCGTCGGGCCGCGCCGGCCCGTGCCGGAGCCGTTCCAGCAGCAGATCCGCTGACCCCGGCGGGACGTCCCGCACGTCCCGCCGCGGTGACGCACACCCCGCTCCGCCGACGAACCCACCGAACCCACCACGACCGGGAGGAACACATGCGCGTCAGACGCAGCCTCGCTCTCGCCCTGGCGAGCGTGACGGCGTTGGCAACGCTCGCCGCCTGCGGCGACAGTCCGAACGCGAACAAGAACAAGGGCCAGGCGGCCACCGTGCTGAACGCCGGCATGCCGAACGGCCCGCAGGCCGAGAACCACAACCCGTTCCTCACCACCTCGGCCGCCGCCTCGCTGGGCTACCGCTGGCAGATCTACGAGCCACTGATGATGTGGAACCCGGTCAAGCCGAGCGACCCGATGAAGCCGTGGCTGGCCACCAAGGCCGAGTGGTCGCCGGACTACACCTCGGTCAAGGTCACCATCAGGGACAACGCCACCTGGTCGGACGGCCAGAAGCTCACCGCCGAGGACGTGGCGTTCACCTACAACCTGGTCAAGAAGTACCCGGCGCTGAACGACCAGGGCGTGCCGTACACGGACGCGACGGCGAGCGGCAACGAGGTCACCATCAAGATCGCCAGCCCGCAGTTCGTCAACCAGCAGAAGGTCCTGTTCCGGGTGCCGATCGTCCCCAAGCACATCTGGGAGAAGATCAGCGACCCGACGACCGACCCCAACAAGCAGCCCGTCGGCAGCGGCCCGTACACGCTGAAGTCCTTCACCCCGGCCACCACGACCCTGACCGTGCGGGACGGCGGCTACTGGCAGGACCTGCCGAAGGTCAAGGAGCTGCGCTTCACGTCGTACACCGACAACAGCGCGCAGACCACCGCCCTCGCCAACGGCGAGTCGGAGTGGAGCTTCGTCTTCATCCCCAACTACCAGGCCGTCTTCGTCGACAAGGACCCGGCCCACCACAAGGTGTGGGCGCCGCCGGTCCTGGGCATCCACGGCCTGTACGTCAACACCACCAAGAAGCCGTTCGACGACCCGGTGCTGCGCCGGGCGATGAACATGGTCATCGACCGCGAGGACATCTTCAACACCGCCGAGGCGGGCTACTTCCACCCGCTCGTGAAGAGCGTGACCGGTCTGCCCAGCCCCGCCGGTGACACGTTCATCGCTGCCGAGTTCAAGGGCCAGGAGCACAAGGTCGACGTCGAGGGCGCCAAGGCGCTGCTCACCGGCGCCGGCTACCAGCTCGACGGCAACACCCTCAAGGACAAGACCGGCAAGCCCGTCAAGCTGACCCTGACCGACCCGGCCGGTTGGTCCGACTACCAGACCAGCCTCGAGATCGTGCGGGACAACCTGTCCAAGATCGGCATTTCGGCCACGGTCGACAAGGCCAACCAGGACGCCTGGTTCCGCAACGTCGAGCAGGGCAACTTCGACGCGACCTTCCGGTGGACCGAGGGCGGCGCCACGCCTTACGACATCTACCGGACCATCATGGACGGCTCGCAGCTGAAGCCGATCGGCACCGCCTCCCCCGCCGGCAACTTCGGCCGCTTCAACAACCAGCAGGCGACCGATGCCCTGCGGTCCTACGCCAATGCGACGGACGAGGCCGCCCGTACCGCCGCGATGAACACCCTGCAGAGGATCTTCGTCGAGCAGATGCCGATGATCCCGGTCGGCGCGGACAACATCGGTGGCGCGTACAGCACGAAGAACTGGACCGGCTGGCCGGACGACGCCAACCCGTACGGCGCGCTGCAGCCCACCCAGCCCAACGCGCTGGACGTGGTGCTGCACCTCAAGCCCGCCGGCAGCTGACCCACCAGCACCGCCTCCCCGGTCGGCCACGGCCGACCGGGGAGGCCCACTCCCACGTTCGCAACCGGTCACCGCGCACCCATCGGTGACAGACACCCCGAAGACAGGAAACTCGGCATGACGTTGAGCGAAAGCACGGCGGCGCCGGTCAACGAAGTGGTGCTGGAGGCCGTCGGCCTGACCAAGCATTTCCCCGTCCGCAGACGGCTGCGCGACCTCGTCTCCCGGGCGCCGGCAGCCGTCCACGCCGTCGACGACGTATCGTTCGCGCTACGCCGTGGCCAGGTGACCGCGCTGGTCGGTGAGTCCGGATCCGGCAAGTCCACGGTGGCCCGGCTGCTGGCCCAGCTCTACCGCCGCACCGCCGGCGACATCCGGCTGCACGGCGTATCGACCCGGGTCCACGGCGGCCGGGCGTTCCGGTCGTACGTACGACGCGTCCAGCTGATCCTGCAGGACCCGTTCGCGTCGCTCAACCCGGTGCACACGATCCGCTATCACCTGACCCGGTCGCTGCGCATCCACGGCAACGCCGGCCGCACCGCCGAGGACCTAGACCGGGCGCTCGCCGATCTGCTCACCCGGGTCAGCCTCACGCCGCCCGAGCGCTACCTGGACGCGTTCCCGCACGAGCTCTCCGGCGGTCAGCGGCAGCGCGTCGCGATCGCCCGGGCGCTCGGCGCCGACCCGGAGGTGCTGCTCGCCGACGAGCCGGTCTCCATGCTCGACGTCTCGATCCGCCTCGGCGTGCTCAACCTGCTGCGGGACCTCAAGGAGCGGCTCAACCTCGCCATCCTGTACATCACGCACGACATCGCGTCCGCCCGGTACTTCGCCGACGAGACGATCGTGATGTACGCCGGCCGCATGGTCGAGGGCGGCGACAGCGAGACGGTCACGCAGCGCCCGGCCCACCCGTACACCCGCCTGCTCATCGAGTCGGCACCCGACCCCGACAGCATCACCGGCGCCGCAGCCGCCACCGCGCAGGACCGAAGCAGCGGGGAGCCGCCGAGCCTCATCCGGCCGCCGGCCGGCTGCCGGTTCCACCCGCGCTGCCCGCACGCCATGCCGCGCTGCTCGGTCGACCTGCCGCCCCGGCTGGAGATCGCCGACCGGCCCGGCCACTGGGCGGCGTGCTGGCTCTACGATCCGGCCACCGTCGCCGCCGAAGACGCCGGTTCCGTCCCGCCGCCCCCGGCGCCGGCCCGCCGGGACGGCGCCGCCACTTCGGGGGAGACTCGATGAGGTTCCTGCTCCAGCGCATCGCCTTCTACCTGTTCACGGCGTGGGCGGCGATCACGCTGAACTTCTTCATCCCGCGCATGATCCCGGGCGACCCGGTCCAGGCCCTCATCTCGCGTAACCAGGGCCGGATCAGCGCGGACGCCATCCAGTCGCTTCGCGTGCTGTTCGGACTGGACAAGAACCAGAGCCTCGCTGAGCAGTACGTCGACTACTGGAGACAACTCCTCCACGGCGACCTCGGCCTGTCGTTCACGTTCTTCCCGACGCCGGTGTCGGCGGTCATCGGCGACAGCCTGCCGTGGACGGTCGGGCTGGTCGGCATCACCACGATCGTCAGCTTCCTCCTCGGCACGGCGCTCGGCGTCGGCGCCGGCTGGCGGCGCGGATCGTGGATCGACGCCCTGCTGCCGGCCACGACGTTCCTCTCCTCGATCCCGTACTTCTGGCTGGGTCTCGTGGCGATCGCCCTGTTCGCCGGGCCAGGCAGCTTCTTCCCGTCGTCCGGCGGCTACGAGCCGGGTCTCGTGCCGGCGTTCGACCAGTACTTCATCCCGAGCGCGATCCAGCACAGCATCCTGCCGGCCGCCACCATCCTGGTCTCCTCGATGAGCGGGTGGCTGCTCAGCATGCGCAACATGATGGTCACCGTGTCGTCCGAGGACTACATCACGGTCGCCCACGCGAAGGGCCTGTCGGAACGCCGGGTGGCCCTGAGCTACGCCGCCCGCAACGCGCTGCTGCCCAACGTCTCGGGCTTCGCGCTGTCACTCGGGTTCATCGTCGGCGGCACCCTGCTCGTGGAGATCGTGTTCTCGTACCCGGGTCTCGGCTTCCAACTCTTCCAGGCCGTCGGCTACAAGGACTACCCACTGATGCAGGGGATCTTCCTGATCATCACGATCTCCGTGCTGGTGGCGAACCTCATCGCCGACGTCGCGTACCTGCTTCTCGACCCGCGGACCCGAAAGAGTGGCTGAACGATGACGATCTCACCGTCGAGTATCGAGCAGGTCATCCCCGGCCAGGGCGCGATGGCCCAGCCGTCGGCCGCGCCGGGCCGGACGAGGCGGCGCCGGTTCCGCTTCCTGACCAACGCCAAGACCGCGACCGGCGTGGTCGTCCTGGCCGGCTACGGCCTCTTCGCGATCATCGGGCCGTGGGTGGCCCCGTACGACCCGGACGGTCGCAGCGGCGACATCCTGCAGGCGCCGTCGGCCAGGCACTGGTTCGGCACCACGCATCTCGGGCAGGACATCTTCAGCCAGATCCTGGTCGGCACCCGCAGCGTCGTCCTCGTCGGTCTGTTCGCCGGCGTCCTGGCGACGATGCTGTCCATCGTCATCGGCGTGACGTCCGGCTACCTCGGCGGGTTGGCCGACGAGGCGGGCTCGGCGCTGTCCAACGTGTTCCTGGTGATCCCGGCGTTGCCGCTGATCATCATCGTGACGTCGATCGTCGACCAGGCCAGCGACACGTTGGTCGCGCTCATCATCGGTTGCACCTCGTGGGCGTGGGGCGCCCGGGTGCTGCGCGCCCAGACGCTGTCGCTGCGCCGCCGCGACTATGTCGAGGCGGCGCGGGCCACCGGCGAACGGACCTGGCGCATCATCCTGTTCGAGATCCTGCCCAACCTCACCGCGATCATCGCGTCCGGCTTCGTCGGCACGGTGATCTTCGCGGTGATGTCGGAGATCACGCTCGCGTTCATCGGCATCTCGTCGGTCTCCTCGTGGAACTGGGGCACGATCCTGTTCTGGGCGCAGGGCCAGCAGGCCCTCGCCCAGGGCGCCTGGTGGTGGTTCGTGCCGGCCGGGCTGGCCATCGCGCTGCTCGGCACCGCCCTCGCGCTGATCAACTTCGGCATCGACGAGTTCGTCAGCCCTCGGCTGCGCAGCGGCGGCCGGGCCCGGATCCGTACCGCCGACGGGCGCACGGCGCGGATGCGGGTGGGCTTCACCCCCGTCCTGGCGCCGACCGCAGCCGTCCCGGCCCCGCGCCGGCGGCCCGCCGCCGCGAACGAAAGAGGGCACCGATGAGCGAACCGGTCCTGGAGGTCCGCAAGCTCCGCGTCGACTACGGGCTCGGCGACGAGGCGGTACACGCCGTCCGCGACGTCGACCTGACCCTGCACCGGGGTGAGGTGCTGGGGCTGGCCGGGGAGAGCGGCAGCGGCAAGTCCACCCTGGCGTACGGGCTGACCCGGCTGCTGCCGCCACCCGGCGTGGTCAGCGGCGGGCAGGTGATCTACCACCCGCTCGAAGGCCCCCCGGTCGATGTGCTGACCCTGACCCCGGCGAAGCTGCGGCAGTTCCGCTGGGCGGAGACGTCCATCGTGTTCCAGGGCGCGATGAACTCGCTCAACCCGGTGCACCGGGTCTCCACCCAACTGCTCGACGTGATCAAGGCGCACGAGCCGAGAAGCACGGCGGCGGGCCGGCTGGCCCGGGCGCGGGAGCTGCTGCGCCTGGTCGGCATCTCCGCCGACCGGCTGGACAGCTACCCGCACCAGCTCTCCGGCGGGATGCGGCAACGGGTCATGATCGCCATGGCGCTGGCGCTGGAACCGCAGGTCGTCATCATGGACGAACCGACCACCGCGCTCGACGTGGTGATGCAGCGGCAGATCCTCGGCCAGCTCGCCGAGCTGCGGCAACGGCTGGGCTTCGCGGTGCTGTTCATCACCCACGATCTGTCGCTGCTGGTCGAGTTCTCCGACCGGATCGCCATCATGTACGGCGGCCGGATCGTCGAGGAGGCCCCCGCGGCCGAGCTGTACCGGCGGGCCCTGCACCCGTACACCGACGGGTTGCTGCACTCCTTCCCGGCGCTGCGCGGCCCCCGGCGCGAGCTGACCGGCATCCCGGGCTCCCCGCCGGACCTGCGCGCCATGCCGAGCGGATGCGCGTTCCACCCGCGCTGTCCGAAAGCGTTCGGCCCGTGCGACAAGGAGTTGCCGCCGCTTTGCCCGCCCGACGACGACCGCCCCGGGCGCGCCGTCGCCTGCTGGCTGCATCCCGCCGCCGAGCCGGTCCCCCGCTGACCGCCACCGCCCGACCGAACACCCGTGACCGCGAGGAGAACCATGGACACCGACCTCACCCGCCCGGCGACCACCGACGGCTCCAGGTCGCGGCGCGGCGTCAGACGCGCCGAGCTGGAACCGTCGCCCGGGCAGGCCGACCCGATCGACACCCTCCCGCCGACCTTCCGGTGGGGGGTGGCGACCTCGTCGTACCAGATCGAGGGGGCGGTGGCCGAGGACGGACGCACGCCGTCCATCTGGGACACCTTCTGCCGCGTTCCCGGGGCGGTGGCGGGCGGCGACACCGGCGACGTGGCCTGCGACCACTACCACCGGATGCCACAGGACGTCGGGCTCATCGCCGACCTGGAGCTGGACACGTACCGCTTCTCGGTGGCCTGGCCGCGGGTGCAGCCGGGCGGGCGCGGGCCGGCCAACCCGGACGGGCTGGCCTTCTACGACCGGCTGGTCGACGAGCTGCTCGGCCGGGGCATCGACCCGTGGGTGACCCTCTACCACTGGGACCTGCCGCAGGAGCTGGAGGACGCGGGCGGCTGGCCGCACCGGGACACCGCGTACCGGTTCGCCGACTACGCCGAGCTGGTCTTCGCCGAGCTCGGCGACCGGGTGAAGACCTGGACGACGCTGAACGAGCCGTGGTGCTCGGCGATGCTCGGCTACGCGTACGGCCAGCACGCCCCGGGCCGGCGGGACCTGGGCGACGGGATCGCCGCCGCCCACCACCTGCTGCTCGGCCACGGGCTGGCGGTGCGGCGCCTGCGGGCGGCCGCGACCGGCCCGATCGAGCTGGGCATCACGGTCAACCTGGCCACCGCCGACCCGGCCACCAACAACCCGGCCGACCGGGACGCGGCCCGGGCCTCCGACGGGCTGGGCAACCGGCTCTACCTGGACCCGCTGTTCCACGGGCGCTACCCGGCGGACGTGGTGGCGGACCTGGCCGCCGAGGGCGTCCGGCTCCCGATCGAGGACGGCGACCTGGCGGTCATCTCGTCCCCGATCGACGTGCTCGGCGTCAACTTCTACTTCGGGCAGCTCTTCTCCGGGGTGGACGAGCGGGGCCGGGAGCGGGACGACGAGGGCCGGCCGGTGCGGCGGGTGGTCCGGCGGGACCTGCCGCGTACCGCGATGGACTGGGAGATCGTGCCGGCGTCATTCACCGACCTGCTGGTGCGGCTGAGCCGGGACTACCCGGGCGTGCCGCTGGTGGTCACCGAGAACGGGGCGGCGTTCGACGACCGGCCGGACGCCGACGGGTTCGTGGCCGACGACGACCGGGTGGCGTACCTGGCCGAGCACCTGCGGGCGGTGGCCCGGGCGCGGCAGGCCGGGGCCGACGTGCGGGGCTACTTCGCCTGGTCGCTGCTGGACAACTTCGAGTGGGCGTACGGCTACGACAAGCGGTTCGGCATCGTCCGGGTGGACTACGACACCCAGCGGCGTACGCCGAAGCGCAGCGCGCACTGGTACCGCGACACGGTGCGGCGGGTGCGCGGGCAGCGCTGATCCACGGCCGGGGCGGCCGCGCGGGATCCTCCCGGGCGGCCGTCCGGCGCGCCCGGGCTGGCCGCCGGGCGTCGTCGCCGGCCCGGCGGGCTCAGCGGGTCCGGGTCCGCGGGCGCGGCGCCGGGCGCGCCGGGGTCACCCGGGCGGCCGGCTCGCGTGGCACGCCGCCGTCGCGCAGCAGCCGGGCCATCGGCAGGGTGGCCGCGCCCATCGCGACCGCGTCCGGTCCGAGCCGGCACAGCTCGATCGAGGCCTGGGCGTACGGCTGGCGAAGCGCGTGCCGCGCGGTGGCCGCGCGGATCTGCGGCAGGTAGCGCTCGCCGAGGGCCAGGCCGGCCCAGCCGCCGAGCACCACCCGCTCCGGGTTGAAGAGGTTGACCAGGGTGGCCACCCCGGCTCCGAGGTAGCCGACGGTCTCGTCGAGCACCTTCGCCGCCGTCCGGCCGGTGGACCGGAGCAACTCGCCGAAGGCGCTCTCCTCGTCGCCGCCGGCGGCTGGGCGGCCCCGGTTGGCCTGCCGGAACCGGTCGAGTACGCCCTCCGCCCCGACGTACGCCTCCAGGCAGCCGAGGTTGCCGCAGCGGCAGCGGCGCCCGCCGTACACGATGGTGGTGTGGCCCCACTCGCCGGCGCTGCTGTGCGCGCCGCGGTAGCCGACCCCGTCGGCGACCACGCAGGCCCCCACCCCGGAGCCGACCAGGGCGATGACGGCGTGCCGGACGCCGCGGCCGGCACCGAACCACATCTCGGCCTGGCCGAGGGTCTTCGCGCCGTTGTCGAGGTGGACCGGGACGTCGGTGCCGGCTCGCAGCATCGCGCCGAGCGGCACGCCGTCCCAGCCGAGCGTCTGGGCATGCACGACGGCGTCGGCGGTGCGCTCGACGGTCCCGGAGACGGCGACGCCGAGGCCGAGCACGGCGGCCGGGTCGACGCCGGCCTGCTCGATCACCGCGTCCAGGCCGTGCAGCAGGTGGGTGGCCACGTCCTGCGGATCGGGCTCGGCCGCGGCGATCGGGTACTCGGCCTTGGCCAGGGCGGTCATCGCCAGGTCGAAGAGCTCGACCTGCACCCGGGTCTCACCGACGTCGGCGCCGACCAGGTAGCCGTAGCCGGGGGCGACGCGCAGCAGCACCCGGGGACGGCCGCCGTCGGACTCGACCGACCCGGCCTCCTCGACGAGCCCCTCGGCGATCATCTCGCCGACCAGGTTGCTCACGCTGGCCAGGCTCAGCGCGGTGGTCTGGCCGAGCTCGTGGCGGCTGAGCGGGCCGTCCAGCCAGATCCGGGTGAGCAGCAGCGACCGGTTGGCACGGCGCATGTCGCGCACGGTGGTGCGTCTGGCGTCCACGTCCGCCGCCGTCCTCTCCCCGGTGCCGTCGTCGGGCGGCACCGTTCACGCCATGAACCAAGCGCCGACAGCGTACTGCGCATTTACATTTAACAAAGTTAACTGATAGCCTCCGAGGCATCGATGAGGAGGTATGTCATGCGACTTCGACGCGGGCTGACCGCCCTGCTCGGCGGCGCCGTACTGCTCGCCGCCACGGGCGCCCTGACGGCCACCACCGGCCTCGCCGCGACCGCCGGCCAGACCGCGCTGGCGACCTGCTCCGGCGTACCGGCCTGGGCCGAGGGCGTCACCTGGACCGCCGGCAGCCGGGCCACCTACACCGGCCGGCTCTACCAGGCGCTGCAGACGCACACCCCGCCGCCCGGCGCCGGCTGGACCCCGCCGGCCACCCCGGCGCTCTGGTCCGACCTCGGCGCCTGCGACGGCGCCCCGTCCCCCACGCCGACCACGTCGTCCCCCTCCCCCACGCCGAAACCCACCCCGACCCCCACGTCGACGCCGTCGCCCACCCCGTCGAGCCCGCCGCCGGGCGGCGACACCTGCGCGCTGAAGTCCCGGCCGGCCGGCAAGGTGCTCCAGGGCTACTGGGAGAGCTGGGACGGCGCGGCCAACGGCGTGCACCCCGGGCTCGGCTGGATACCGATCACCGACTCGCGCATCCGGACGCACGGCTACAACGTGGTCACCGCCGCCTTCCCGGTGATCCGCGCCGACGGCACCGTGCTGTGGGAGAACGGCATGGACGCCGGGGTCAAGGTGCCCACCCCCGCCGAGATGTGCCAGGCCAAGGCCGCCGGCCTGACCGTCCTGCTGTCCATCGGCGGCGCGACCGCCGGCATCGACCTCGGCTCGACCGCGGTCGCCGACCGGTTCGTCGCCACCGTCGTGCCGATCCTCAAGCGGTACAACTTCGACGGCATCGACATCGACATCGAGACCGGCTTGACCGGCAGCGGGAACATCAACCAGCTGTCGACCTCGCAGGCCAACCTGGTGCGGATCATCGACGGGGTGCTCGCCCAGATGCCCGCCGGGTTCGGCCTCACCATGGCCCCGGAGACCGCGTACGTCACCGGCGGCAGCGTGACCTACGGATCGATCTGGGGCGCGTACCTGCCGATCATCAAGCGCTACGTCGACAACGGCCGGCTCTGGTGGCTGAACATGCAGTACTACAACGGCAGCATGTACGGCTGCTCCGGCGACTCGTACTCCGCCGGCACCGTGCAGGGCTTCGTCGCGCAGACCAACTGCCTCAACACCGGACTGGTCGTGCAGGGCACCACCATCCGCGTCCCGTACGACCGGCAGGTCCCCGGCCTGCCGGCGCAGTCCGGCGCCGGTGGCGGGTACATGACCCCGTCGCTGGTGGGGCAGGCGTGGAACACCTACCAGGGCGGCCTCAAGGGGTTGATGACCTGGTCGATCAACTGGGACGGGTCGAAGGGCTGGACCTTCGGCGACAACGTCAAGGCCCTCCAGGGTCGCTGACCCGGGCCCGGTCACCGACGGGGCCCCGGCGGGGGCGGGCGGGGCCGACGGAACACCGACACCACTGGCCACGTACTGGCTCGGCGGGGTGCTGGCCGTGCTGCTCTGCGCCCGGCTCGGCCTGCGCGTGCTCGCCTCGCCGTAGGAGAGCGGGCCGGTCCCGGGTCAGGCCCGCCCGGTGGGCTGGGACAGCGCCCGGGTGACCACGGTCAGGTCCGCCGCACCGAGCCCCTGGCCCACGACGCGCTGCCACTCCGCGGCCAGGCACTCGGCGGCGAGGAACCGGCCCTCCTCGACCTCCCGCAACACCAGGTTCACGTCCTTGAGCGCCAGGGTGAGGGGGTACTGGGTCGTGTAGTCGTCCCGGCCGATCCGGTCCAGCTTCTCGCCGGCCCAGGGCGACAGCAGCGGGCTGCCACGCAGGGCGCCCAGCACGGTCTCGCGGTCCAGGGCGAGGGCGTCACCGAGCGCGACCGACGCGGCGAGCCCCTCGGCGACGAAGGCCAGCAGCAGGTTGTTCACCAACTTCAGCCGGGAACCGGCGCCGACCGGCCCGACCCAGACGGTCTGCTGCCCGACCGCGTCGAAGACCGGGGCGACCCGGTCGCGGACCTCCGCCGGCCCGGAGGCGAAGACGACCAGCTTCCCCTGCTCGGCCGGGCCGCGGCTGCCGGCCACCGGGGCATCCAGCAGCACGACGTCGGGACGCTCCGCCGTGACCTGCCGAGCGAACCGTTCGGTGTCGGTGACGCCGATGGTGCTCATCTGGGCCCAGACCGCGCCCTCGGCCATCGCGGCTAGCATCCCCTGGTCGAAGGCGATGGAACCGATGGCGTCGGCGTCGGTCACCATGGTCACCACGACGTCCGCCCCACCGGCCGCGTCGGCGGGGCTGGCGGCCACCTCCGCGCCCTGGTCGCCCAGCCGGCGGGCCGGCTCGGGGTGGCGGTTCCAGACGACCGTCGGCAGACCGGCCCGCAGCACGTTCCCGGCCATGGGCGCGCCCATCCCGCCGAGCCCGATCATCGCCACCCGTGGCTGCGCCATCCGTCCCCCGTTCCACCTCACCGGCAGCGTAGGTCAGCGCGGGCGGCCGTGGCTCCGAACGACGAGATCCGCACGCGATCGGCCTGACCGGTCACAACGGACGGACCAGTTCCCCGAACCAGCGTCGGCCCACCGCGAACGTGTCCCGGACGGCCAGCCCGGCGGCGTGCGCCGTGTCGTGCACCGCCACCGTGTCCAGCCGGGCCCAGCGGAACGCCCCGCTCCGGCACACCTTCCCCTGCGGTGAGCGGGAGGCCAGTCTGGCCTGCCCACGCCACAGGCCGGGCCCGGGGGGTTCCAGCTCGACGACGACTGAGCCGCCGGTCCGGATCAGCTCCCGGCACCGGCCGAGCAGGAGGCTCGGGTCGCCGCCGATGCCGATGTTGCCGTCGATGAGCAGGACGTGTGCCCAGCGTCCCTCGCCGGGCAGCGGCCCGAACACGTCCCGGTGGAGGGCGACGGCACCGCGCGCCCGGGTGAGCCGTACCGCGTGCGCGGAGACGTCGACCCCGACGGCGACGTGCCCGGCGCGGGCCAGGGCGAGGGTGAGCCGGCCCGGGCCGCAGCCGATGTCCAGGGTCGGGCCCGCGCACCGGGCGACCACCGCGGCGGTCGCCGGCTCCGGCGGACCGTGCCAGCGCCGGACCGGCAGCGCGTTGCGCCGACCGTCGTCCTGCACGAGCCAGTGCGCGCCGGGCTGCGCTTCGAGGGCGGCGGCGAAGACGTCCTCACCCCCGCCCGCCGCGGCCACCCACCGGCCGTCCGTGCCGAGGGCGTGCAGTGTCACCGGTACCCGCCGGGCACCAGCGTGGGGTGCAGCGCCGATACCTGGTACGCGAACCGGGTCTCCGGCGCCTCGGCGGCCACCGCGAGCGCGTCGGGCCAGGTGTCGACGTCGCGCAGCACCGGCAGGGTCAGCGTGCGCAGCCCGCGCCGGTCGAGGGCGGACCAGGTGCACTCGCCGGTCTCCGGGGTGGACATCGGCACCGCCCGCAGCGCGTCGGCCTGGCGCGGATCGCGCAACCCCAGCGCCCACCATCCGCCGTCCACCGCCCGCCCGAGCACCGCGTCGGCCAGGTCCAGCCGCTGGAACGCCCCGAGCAAATGCCCGGCGGTCACCTGCGGGGTGTCCATGCCAATCTGCAGCACCGGCCGTCCGGGCCAGGCCGCTGCCACGTCGGCGTGGGCGTTGGCGATCCGGTCGGCCAGGTCCCGACCTCGCTGCGGCAGCACCGTCCAGCCGATGAGCGCCGCGGTCAGGCCGGCGCCGTCCTCGCCGTCGGCGAGGCGTCCGCGTACGGCCAGGACCGGCGCCACCCCGGGCACGGCCCGGACGGCGTCGAGGGTGTCCCGGAGCGCGGCGGCGGCGATCCGGGCGGCCTGACCGGGGGTGGCCGGTGGGCAGAGCCGGGTCTTCACGGCCCCCGGCACGGGCGCCTTGGCCATCACCAGCAGCACCGTCACCGGGGTCCGCCCACGCTGCGCAGGACTCCGGCGAAGTCGCGGGTGGCGCGCAGCGTGCCGCGTACCGAGCCGGAGACCTTGGAGCGGGTGCCGGCGGCCCGTGGGCCGTAGCTGACGTCCAGCTCCTGGATCCGCCAGCCAGCGGCGGCTGCCCGGATCAGCAGTTCGAGGGGGTAACCGAAGGCCCGGTCGGTGACGCCCAGGGCGAGCAGCGCCTCGCGGCGGGCCACCCGGATCGGGCTGAGGTCGCGCAGCGGTACACCCCGGTGCCGCAGCAACGCCGCGATGAGCGCCGTGCCGGCGCGGGCGTGCCACGGCCAGGCTCCGGCGGAGACGGGCCGCCGCCGGCCCACGGTCAGGTCGGCGGCGCCGCCGGCCACCGGGGCGACCAGGGCGGGAAGTTCGGCGGGGTCGAAGGATCCGTCGGCGTCGAGCACGCAGACCAGGTCCGCCTCGGCGGCCACCAGCCCGGTGTGCACGGCGGCGCCGTAGCCTCGGCGGGGCTCGGGCACCACCCGGGCCCCGTGCCGGGCGGCGACCTCCGCCGAGCCGTCCCGGGAGCCGTTGTCCACCACGATCGCCCGGTAGCCGGGCGGCAGCGCGGTGAGCACGCCGGGCAGGGCGGCGGCCTCGTCGAGGCACGGCAGGACCACGTCGATCGGTGTGGACATACCGACGACGCTAGGCCGCCACCTGGGCCGCGGCAGGCAGATCGGACCTTACGGATCTGTTACCGGCGAAGCGATTCTTACCGGACGGTGACGATCCGACGGTTCGCCGGTCACCCGTCCCGGGAAGGCCGTACCGTCCGGTCGGCATGAGAACGACCACGAGGCGACCCGTCGCGCCCGGGCGGGCGCCGACCCGCTGGCGACGCGCCGACCTGACGGTGCTGGGCGTCGAGGCGGCGCTGGTCGTGCTGGCCGCCGCGGTCGGCGCGGTCCTCAACGCCCGCGGCGTGGGCCTGCACGCGGACGCCGCCCCGCTGTACGCGACCTGGCGGCCGCACCTCGGCTGGGGCACCCCGGCGGCGGTGCTGGTCGCGGCCGGGGTGGTCGGCGTCGGGGTGCGGTGGGCCGGTGCGGCGCGCTGGGGCCCGCTGCTCGGCCTCGCCTACCTGGCCTCGGTGGCGTGGACGCTGTCGCTGGCCCTGGTCGACGGCTGGTCGGCCGGGTTGACCGAACGGCTCACGCCGCAGGCGGAGTACCTGCACGAGGTGCCCGGGATCCGGGACGTCCCCGCCACGCTGGCCGGGTTCACGGGACGGATCCTGGACTTCCGGCCCGACTCCTGGTCGACCCACACCGCCGGGCACCCACCCGGCGCGCTACTGGTCTTCGTGGGGCTGGACCGGATCGGGCTCGGCGGGGGCACCGTTGCCGCACTGGCCTGCGTGCTGGTGGGCGCGAGCGTCACCGTCTCGGTGCCCGTGGCGCTGCGCTCGCTCGGCGCCGACGCCGCGGCCCGCGCGGTCCTGCCGTTCCTGGTGCTGCTGCCCGGGGCCGTGTGGGTGGGGGCGTCGGCGGACGGGCTGTTCGCCGGCGTGGTCGCGGCAGGTCTGGCGCTGCTGGCGGTACGCGGCCGGCTGGCCCCGGCCGTCGGTGGGCTGGTGCTGGGTTACGCGCTGTACCTGTCGTACGGCTTCGTGCTGGTCGGCTTGCTGGCGCTGGTGGTGCTGGCACTGCGTCCGGCGGACCGGATCGCCGCGCTGCTGTCCGCGGTCGCGGGAGTCGCCGGGGTGGTGGTGGCGTTCACGGCGGCGGGATTCTGGTGGTGGGACGGCTACCAGCGGGTGGTGGAGCGCTACTACCAGGGCTGGGCGGCCGACCGCCCCTACGGCTACTGGGTCTGGGCGAACCTGGCGGCGCTGGTGCTGTCCGCCGGCCCGGCGCTCGGGCCGGCGCTGCGCCGGGCGGTGCCGGCCGGAGTCGCGACGGTGCGGCGGCGCGGCCCGGGTGCCCGGCTCGTCGGGCCGGTGGCCGCCGCCGGGCCGACGGTGCTGCTGCCGGTGGCTGCGGCGGCGGTGGTGCTCGCGGCTGACCTGTCCGGGTTGAGCAAGGCCGAGGTGGAGCGGATCTGGCTGCCGTTCGCGGTATGGCTGCTGGTCGCCACCGCGCACCTGCCGCCGGCGACCCGCCGCTGGTGGCTGGCCGGGCAGGCGGCGACCGCGCTCGCGGTCAACCACCTGCTGTGGACGGTCTCCTGACCTGCCGCGGGGCCCGGCGTCGCCCGCGCTGCCGCCACGACGGGCAGCGCGGCGGGTCAGGCGTGCACGGCCGCCGGCTCGCGCAGCGGGTCGGTGGCGAAGGCGGTGACCCCGTCGGCGAAGCCGACCCGCGCGGTGTAGCCGAGCAGGTCGGCCGCCCGACGCGGATCGGCGACGACGTGCCGCACGTCGGCGGCGCGGGCGCCACCGACGACCAGCGGCGCCGGCCCGGCCATCGCGGCGGCCAGGGCCGCGGCCAGGTCACCGACCGTCCGCGGCTCGCCGGAACAGACGTTGACCGGCACCAGCGGCTGCGGCGGCGGCGTGGTGAGGGCCAGCAGGTTGGCCCGCGCCACGTCGGTGACGTGGACGAAGTCCCGCCGCTGCCGGCCGTCCTCCAGCACCCGCGGCGGCCGGCCGGCCGACAGCTCGGAGCGGAAGATCGAGGCCACCCCGGCGTACGGGGTGTCGCGGGGCATCCGGGGCCCGTAGACGTTGTGGTAGCGCAGGGCCCACACCCCGCCCCCGGTCTGCCGCGCCCAGGCGGCGGCCAGGTGCTCCTGGGCCAGCTTGGTGGCGGCGTACGTGCTGTGCGGCTCCAGCGGGGCGTCCTCGGGCACCAGGGCGGGGCTGAGGATGCCGCCGCACTGCGGGCAGGTCGGGTCGTAGCGGCCGGCGGCTAGGTCGGCGGGGCGGCGCGGGGCGGGTCGCACGGTGCCGTGCCGGGCGCACTCGTAACGGCCCTCGCCGTAGACGACCATGGAGCTGGCGAGCACCAGCCGGCGCACCCCGGCCCGGTGCATCGCGGCCAGCAGCACGGCGGTGGCGTAGTCGTTGTGGCTGGCGTACCCGGGGGCGTCCGACGGGTCGAGGCCGTGCCCGACCATCGCGGCCTGATGGCACACCGCGTCGACGCCGGGCAGCAGCCGGTCGAGCAGGTCGGGGTCGCGGACGTCGCCGACGATCGGGGCGTGCCGCCGGGACCACTCGGGCAGTTCGCCGCCGTGTGCCTGAGGCAGCAGCGCGTCCAGCGCCACCACCTCGTGCCCGTCGGCGGCGAGCAGGTCGGCGACCTGCGACCCGATGAAACCGGCCGCGCCGGTGACGAGTACCCGCATGCCGGTCAGGGTAGGTCGGTAGGCGGTCGCGGCGGGTCCGGTCGGCCAAGCCGTAAGGACCTGGCAACATCGCGGCCCGCGGGCCGGTAAGCGTTCCGTAATTCGGCAAACCGGGTCCGGCCGCCGAGGCCGCCCGTAGCCTGCCGGAGAGGGATCGGGTCGGCCGGCCGCCGCCGGGCGTCCCGGCGTCGGCAGTCGCGAGGAGGACCGGTGGGCGCGGAGAGCTCTCCCCCGGCCGGGGGTCCCCCGGCCGGGTCGGGGCGCGTGCCACCCGGCCGGCCGGCCTACGGTTTCCCCCGGCGGTGGTGGGCGTTCCTGGCCGAGCATCCCCCGCCCGGCGCGGCGACCGTGAACCGGCGGTGGCGCAGCCCGCTGCGCGGCCCGTGGCTCACCGCCATGTACGGGGTGGTCCTGCTCGTCGGTCTACCGCTGGTGTTCCTCACCGGGCTGCTGGACTACCTCGCCTACTCCCCGCAGTTCGGCCAGGCGTTCCCGCGTGACGTCGGGTGGCTGCGGCTGCCGCCGTTCGACTGGCCGACCCGCCCGTCCTGGCTGTTCCGGCTCACCCAGGGCCTGCACGTGGGGCTCGGGATCACGTTGATCCCGATCGTGCTGGCCAAGCTCTGGTCGGTGCTGCCGAAGCTGTTCGACTGGCCGCCGGCCCGGTCGGTGGCGCAGGTGCTGGAGCGGCTGTCCCTGCTCCTGCTGGTCGGCGGGATCCTCTTCGAGATCGTCACCGGCCTGCTCGACATCCAGTACGCGTACCTGTTCGGCTTCGACTTCTACACCGCCCACTACTTCGGCGCCTGGGTGTTCGTCGCCGCGCTGGTCGCGCACGTGGCGCTCAAGCTGCGGCGGATGCGCACCGCGCTGCGGTCCCGTTCGCTGCCCGAGGAGCTGATCACCTACCGCGCGGCGACCCGGCCCGAGCCGCCGGACCCGGACGAACTGGTGGCCGCCCGGCCCGGGCCGCCCACGATGAGCCGGCGCGGCGCGCTCGCCCTGGTCGGTGGGCTGTCGCTGCTGCTCGCCGCCCTCACCGTGGGGCAGCACCTCGACGGCCCGTGGCGGCGGACCGCGTTGTTGCTGCCCCGGGGGCGGCAGCCCGGGGCGGGCCGGACCGGCTTCCCGGTGAACCGGACCGCGGCCGCCGCCGGCGTCCGGGCCGCCGACACCGGGCCGGGCTGGCGGCTCACCCTGCGCGCCGGCGGGCGTACCGTCGCGGTGGACCGCGCCGGCCTGCTGGCCATGGCCCAGCACACGGTCACGCTGCCGATCGCCTGCGTGGAGGGCTGGTCGACCGTGCAGACCTGGACCGGGGTACGGCTGCGCGACCTGGCCGTCCTCGTCGGCGCGGACGGGATCGCCGCCGCGCACGTGCGGTCCCTGGAGAAGGCGGGGCTGTTCAAGCAGGCGACCCTGCAGGCCAACCAGGTCCTCGACGCGGACTCCGTGCTCGCCCTGCAGGTCAACGGCGTCGATCTCTCCCTCGACCACGGCTACCCGGCGCGGGTCATCGTCCCGGCCCTGCCCGGCGTGCACTGCACAAAGTGGGTGGCGGAGATCGAGTTCCGGAGCCGTACCGGTGGGTGACCTGGCGGCCCGGTTCCGGGCGGCGTACGGGGCGCCGGCCGGGCACCTGCTGCTGCTCGTCGGCGCCTTCGCGGTCGCCGGTTGGGTGGCGCTGCGGCTCGCCGCGGAACCGACCGCCGGCCGGATGCTGGTCTGGTTCGTCGGCGCGGCGATCGCACACGACTTCGTGCTGTTCCCGATCTACGGGCTGGCGGACCGCGTGCTGCAGCGCGCGCTCGGCACCCACGGCGTGCCGGCGTCGGGTCCCGCATTGCTGAACCACGTCCGGGTGCCGGCCCTCGCCTCGGGCCTGCTGTTCCTCGTCTACCTGCCCGGCATCCTGCGGTTGGGCCGGCCAACCTACCTGGCCGCGTCCGGGCAGGACCAGCGGCCGTTCCTGGCCCGCTGGCTGCTCGTCACGGCCGCCCTGTTCCTGGCCAGCGCCGTCGGTTACGTGCTGCGCCGGTGGTGGGCGCGGCGCCGCTGAATCGTCGGCCGTCGTCGGCGAATGGGACCGGTTGGCGCTGTTCATTGCCGAATCGGTTGCCTACTGCGATGACGCGAGGCGATGCGCAATCTGCGTGTGTCCGGGCTGCGGCATTTCGCTGACGGGCGATAACGGACCGAACCACAGCATTTTCGGTGTCCACTCGCAGCTCGCCGGTCGAATCGGGTGTCCTACGAGGTTTTGCCTGCTGGGCCTCGCCTCGATCCGGTTTGGCGAGCACGCCCGATGCCCGGGTGCGGGCCGGCCGGTCAGGGGTGGTTCGGCCTCCGGCGATTACCGCAGAGGTAGACGGAAATGTAGCCGCCAACGCCTTGCTCCGATATGGGCGGAGGGATACGATCCCGCCGAAACGATCTTGGAGAGGGGCTGAAGTGTCGACCGCGAAACGTATGAAAACGGGGCTGATCGCGGCGCTGACACCGATAGTGGTGCTCGGCGTCGTCGCTCAGCCGGCGCGGGCGGACGTGTCCGCGCCGCCGATCAAGACCTACGAAGGAGATCCCGGCCGGCTCGGCGACCCGGCGAGCTGGCGCACCGCTGAGTTCAACCGGGACGCCGGCCTGGTGTCGATGGGAGCGGAGTTCGCCTACGCCGCCGGTTACTCCGGCGCCGGGATGAACATCGGCGTCATCGACTCGGGCGTCTTCGCCGGGCACGTCCGGGAGCACGGCAGCCTGGAGACGAACTACGCCGTCGGGGACCGCTACTTCTCGGTGGAAGCCCAGGGTGGCGAGACCGGTCCGACGTCGGGGTTCTACAACCAGGCGTACAACGACAGCCACGGCACGCACGTCACCGGGACCATCGGGGCGAGCCGCGACGGTGTCGGCGAGACGCAACCGGGCGGACCTGCCGCCAACATGCACGGGGTCGCGTTCAACAGCAACGTGTACATGGGCAACACCCACAAGACGGACGGCGTGCTCTACGGTCTCCTGCCGGCGACCGCGACCGCCGCCCAGAAGCCGGACGACGCCTACCTCGCCAACGTCTACCGGGCCGTGAACGCCGCCGAGACGGCGAACGGCAAGCCCGTCAGGATCATCACCAGCAGCTGGGGCAGCCAGCCCAACACGGAGAACTACAACACGTACGACACGCCGCCCGGCAGCCCCGCGGGCTTCGGTCTGAACACGGCGTGGCGCCTCTGGTCCACCCCGGACGGCGTGGTCGACGCGAACGGCAGCAGCGTCCGCTGGCTGAACGGCGCCATCGACGCCGCGCGCACCGGCACGGTCATCCAGTTCACCGCAGGCAACAGCGGCTACGTGAACCCGTCGCCGCGCGGCGCCGCGCCGTACTTCCTGCCCGAACTGGAGGGCAGCTGGTACACCACCTCGGGGATCAACCCCACGGTGGGGCGCACGTTCAACCCGGACGGGTCCGTCCTGGTGCCGGGTCAGCAGACGTTCAACCAGTGCGGCGTCGCGAAGTGGTCCTGCGTGACGGCGCCGAGCAACGGGATCAACAGCACCACCGTGTCGGTCGTCAACGGGGTGCCGGAAGCCCGCTACGGGAGTTCGTCGGGAACGTCGATGGCCGGGCCGCACTCGGCGGCCGCGCTGTCGCTGATCATGCAGCGCTTCCCGTACCTGACCAACGAGCAGGCGCTGTACACGATGTTCACCACCGGCCGGCAGAACAACACGATCAGTGACGCCTCCGGCGTCGCCGTGCCGAACCCCACCCGGGGCCAGATCGTGCAGGTTCCGGACAGCCGCAACGGCTGGCACACGGTCAGCCTGCGGGAGGCCATGAAGGGACCGGGCCAGTTCCTGGGGCCGTTCGTCGTCGACACGCAGGGACAGAGTGACGTGTGGTCGAACGACATCTCCGACGTCGCGATCCGGGCGCGCCAGCAGGAGGACGCCGCCGAGGCGGCCGCCTGGGCGGCGACCAAGGTCGCCAAGGGCTGGACGCAGGGTCTGCCCGCCGACGCGAGCGACGCCGACAAGTCGGACTACGCCATCGGGACCCGCCGCGAGCAGGCCCGCAACGCCCGCGCCTACGAGGGCAGCCTCACCAAGCGTGGCGAGGGCACCCTGTTCCTCACCGGCAACGAGACCTGGCACGGGACCAGCACGGTCCTCGGCGGCAAGCTCTCGGTCGTCGGCTCGCACGCGAGCTCGATCGACGTGCGCGGCGGGACGCTCGGCGGCAGCGGCAGCGTGGCGGCGGGCGTCACCGTCACCGGCGGCGTGCTGCGGCCCGGTCTCGCGGCCGACGAGGCGGCGCAGATCACCGATGCCGCCGTCGCCCCGGGCAACGTCCTGAACATCGGCGGGAACGTGACGATCGGCAACGAGGGTCGCGTCGCCGTCACCATCTCCGGCGACCACGACTACACCAGCGTTCGGGCCACGGGCGCTCTGGCGCTGGCCGGAAACCTGGACCTGGACGTGCGCGGCCCGCTCACCCCGGGCACCGTGCTGACGATCATGAGCGGCAGCTCGATCAGCGGCAGCTTCCACGCGCTGCCCGAGAACCGGGTCCTGAACGCCGGCGGTCACCTGTTCCGGGTGTCCTACAAGGACAGCAGCATGACCCTGACCGTCCTGCGCGCGTTGCCGACCGCGCAGTAGTCCGTGTTCATGTCGTCCCACGCGGAGCTGAGGGACTGACCGGGACAGGACGGTAGACCGTGGGCCGCGACGCCGGAAACGGCCTCGCGGCCCACGCCGTCGAACAGGGCATCGAGCACCCGCCGGGCGGTCAGCGCCCCGCCGGGCGGGTCAGATGCCACCGTCGACGTGCAGCGTCTCCCCGGTGATGTAGGAGGACTGGTCGCTCAGCAGGAAGGCGACCGCGTCGGCGACCTCCTCCGGCCGCCCGTAGCGCCGCAACGCGATGATCTGGCGGTGGCGTTCGACGTACGCCTGCCGCTCCGCCGAGGAGTCCCGTGCCGCTTCCTCGGTCTCGATGGTGCCCGGAGCCACCACGTTGACCCGGATGCCCTGCGGGCTCAGTTCCTTGGCCAGCGAACGCATCAGCCCGACGAGGCCGGCCTTCGCCGCGGTGTAGTGCGCCCGCAGCGGGATTCCGACCGTGGCCGCCCGGGACCCGATGGCCACCACCGACGTGCCCGCGGTCATCAGCGGCAGTGCCTTGTTGACGAGGAGGTACGCCGCGGTGAGCGTGGTGTCCACCACCCGGTGCCACTCCTGGGGCGTCAGCTCGGCGAACCGCACCGGGCTGATCACCCCCGCGTTGTGCACCAGACCGTGCAGCGTACGGTGGCCGCTCCCGGCCTCGTCGACGAGCCGCTCGACGTCCTCGACGTCGGTCACGTCGGCCCGGATCAGCCGGTGGCTGCCCGGCGTCTCCTTGAGTTGGTGGGCGAGCGCCTCGACGTGCTCACCCTCGGTCCGGTAGCAGGCGACCACGTTCGCCCCGGCGGCGGCCAGTCCGAGGGTGATGCCCCGACCGATGCCGCGGGCGCCTCCGGTGACGATGACATTCTTGCCGGCGAGTTGACCGATCATGGCTCTCCCTCTTCTCGCGCTGGGGCGACCGACCGAGCTGTTCCCGCGACTGTCCGACCGGGAACGGGAACCTTCAGCACCGGGTGGCCGACGCGCCGGACCGTCGGCTGCGGTCCGCTCGATGATCTGCGTGGTCAGGCGCGTGTCGGCCTCGGTCTGTGCAGTGAGGTGTCGCTCCGCGACCGCGTCGTCCAGACAGGACCGTCGGTCTTCAGCTCGAACTGTCGGCTAGCGCGGCTCGGTGTCGTCCGGCTTGTCCCGATGTTCCCAGAACACAGATATGAATGCCAGACGGAAAGGGTTTCGGTACTTTGCGGCCCTCGTCCGGGAGCCCAGTTGGTGCCGAGAGCGGCAGGTCACCTCGCCACGAGCCGCGGCGGCAGATGCGTGCTCATGGCCGGTCACCCGCACCCGCGGCGCTGACGGCTGGCCGCTGCCGCAGGTCGAGCGTCCAGTTCTGGCCGACGAGGTCGTGGCCGAAGCTGTGGTGCCGCTCCTCACCGGTGAGGACGAAGCCGACGGCCGCATAGATTCTGCGTGCGGACACCAGCACGTCGTTGGTCCACAACGTGACCTGCCGGTAGCCGGCCGCGCGAGCGAAGGCGACGCACGTCTCGACCAGGCGGGTGCCGACGCCGAGGCCACGCGCGGCCTGGGTGACCAGCAGGATCCGCAGCTTGGCCACCCCGGGCTCGCCGTCGGCGACACAGAAGACACATCCCACGCGTGCGCCGTCGACCTCGGCGATCCAGGCCGCCTCCCGGCTCGGGTCGTGGTCCGTGGCGTAGTCGGCGACGATCCTGGCCACCAGCGCCTCGAAGTCGGTGTCCCAGCCGAACTGCTGGTCGTACACCTCGCCGTGGGCCATCACCACCCAGCCCAGGTCGCCGGGGCGGTCCGCCCGGCGCACCACGACTCGCGGCTGACGGTCCTGCTGCGACATGGGCCACCCTCCCGGCTCCCTGGCCAACGGCTCCCGCCACTGACACAACTGTTTCAGTAGCGGGTACGCTACCCCCATGTCGCAGGACCCGACAACGCCGTCCCCCCGGCAGATCGAGCTGTTGGAGGCCGCCTACCGGTACGTGCTCGAGCACGGCCTGGCCGACCTGTCACTGCGTCCGCTCGCCGCGGCCATCGGCTCAAGCCCCCGGGTGCTGATGTTCCTCTTCGGCAACAAGGACGGCCTGGTGCGGGCGCTGCTCGCGCGGGCCCGCACCGACGAGCTCGCGATCCTGGACCGCCTCGGACAGGCCAGCCATGGCGCGCCCATCGGGCTGGTCCCGGCGGTCGAGCAGGTCTGGGCGTGGCTCGCTGCCGAGGAGCATCGGCGGCTGCTGCGGCTCTGGGTCGAGGCGTACGCCCGCTCCCTCGTCGAGCCCGACGGCGCGTGGGCCGGGTTCGCCCGCGCGACCGTGCACGACTGGCTCGCCGTCCTGGCCGCCTGCCAACCACCGCCCGAGCGGAACAGCGAGGCGGGCGCCGTCCGCCGCACCCTGGCCCTGGCGGTGCTCCGCGGCGCTCTGCTCGACCTCCTCGCCACCGGTGACCGGCACCGGGTCACGGCCGCCGTCCGACACCATCTCGCCCTGTTGCCTCATCCGCGGGGATCTGGCGAGCACGGCGGCTCCCGATACTCGCAGAACAAGACATGAAGCCAGACCGAGGGGTTCTCGGTACCCGGCCACGCCGGGCGGCTGCTCGCCGCCCGGCATACGGGATTGCCGACTGATTCCACCGGCGGAGTCCCCAGTGGGCTTCCGCGGCTACCGCGTCGGCCGCATGGCGCGGGGCGGGACGAACGTGGTGAACGCCGGTGGCATGGATGCGTCGGTGAAGGTCCGTCCGAGGTCCAGCACCAGCTGGTATTGCTCACCGAGAGCCCTCGCCGTCTCGTTCGTCGTCCGCGGGCCGGTGTCCGGCCAGCGGCCGGTCTCGATCCGGGTGAAGAGGGTGCGCAGCATGGTGATCTCCTCGGCTGCGCTGAACGAGCAGTGCCCACCCCGGTCGACGTAGAGCTGCCGCAGCTTGCCGGGGTCGCCGGCGCGCCGGACCTGGTCGGCGTACCAGCGTTCCTGGTGGGGCGGCGCGCCACCGTCGCCCGTCGTGTGCATGGTGACCACCGGCACCGGGGTCCGCCCGGACGGGATGCCGACGCGGAGCAGGTAGTCGACCGCGGCCGGGTCGGCGGCGATCCGCGGGGCGCCGGCGAGCCGGTCCAGGTCGGCCCGCAGGTCGAGCCCCGCCGCCCGGTAGGCATGCCGCACCTGAGGGTGCTGTGCCGACCGGACGAGTTGCTGGCGGTAGTCCACCCCGACGTTCGAGGACGGGTTGCCCCCGGCCCGGCGCTCGAGGTCCAGCCGTCCCGGCGGGCCGAAGCCGAGGCTGTACGCGTACTGCAGCCACTCGGCCTGGTTGCGGGTCCGCTCGACGGGGTCGGTGGGGCGTGGCTCGTGCGCCGAGTACCAGCCGGTGACGTTGTTCAGCGCGGCGGCCAGCGCGATCCTGGCCCGGCCCTGCTCGGTGCCGAGCGCCTGCTGGATGGCGTCGGTGAGGGCCTGCGCGTCGGCCGCCGGGTCGTTGGGGCGTACCAGGTCGATGTCCTGGCCGGGCGCGAGCAGGGTACGGACCGCGAAGAGCACGTCCAGCCCGGTGTTGAAGAGGGCCTGGGTGTCGTACGCGCCGCACATCGTCGCCACGCCGGCGAACCGCCGCGGGTGGCGCTCGGCGAGCTGGACGGCGATCCCCCCGCCCATCGACTGCCCGGTGGCGATCGTGCGCCGGGGCACCCCGACGTGGTCCTCGAACCAGTCCAGCAACGCGATCTGGTCGCGCAACCCGCGCTCCACCGCGTAGCCGAAGCCGCCGTCCGCGAACTGGGAGGCGGCCATGGCGTAGCCGTGGTCGAGCAGCCAGGCCTCGGTCTCGGACCGGTCCGGCGGCCGATTGGTCAGGCCGATGCCGAAGGACGGGAAGCCCTCCGGAAGGTACCCGTGGCTGTACAGCAGCAGGGTGCCGTTCCAGCGGTGCGGCAGTTCGATCCGGAAGTCGGCGCCGTCGATGGTGCCGGTGATGGTGCGCCGGCCGGGTTCCGTGGTGGCCGCCGCGGTGGCGACCGCCGGGGGCGCGGCCACGCCCACCGCGGCCACCAGGGCGGCGGTCAAGGTCAGTCGTCTCGTCACGCGGGTCATCGCACGCATGGGCCTGCTCCACTCCCCTCGTCCTGGCTCAGGCGTAGAGCGGGGCGCCGGTCTCCAGCAGGGACTTCAGGTCGCTGAGGACCTCCGCCCAGCCACCGCCGGCACCCTCGACGTCGCCGTTGACCTGCGCCATGGTCTGCGGCGCGCCGGCGAGTTCGTGGATCACGGTGAGGCACGTGACCCCGTCGTGCCGCTCGGCGATCTCGTACGTCAACCGGGTGGCCGGCTCGTCGAGCCAGGTGGGCCGCCAGGTCTGCACCAGCCGGACCGGCGGGTCCACCTCGATCACCTCACCCTCGACCGGCACCTCGGGCATGCCGGCCTGCTGGTGCTCCTTGATGGCGAAGGCACGGTAGCGGCCGCCGGGCCGCAGGTCGTAGTCGGCGATGCCCTGGTAGCCGTACCGCCGGGTCCACTCGGGCTTGGTGATGGCGTCCCAGACGGCCTGCGGCGTGGCCTTGATGTACACCCGGTAGACCTTGGTGGTCCCGGTCGTCGTCGTGGTGGTCATGTCCTGTCCTCCGGTTCGTCGCGTTCGAGCTCGGCCTTGAGGTCCAGCAGCGCCCTGGTGTGGCCTTCCGTGTACTTGTCGATCCACCGGTCGTGGATCAGCCGGATCGGCACCGGGTTGAGGAAGTGCAGCTTCTCCCGGCCCTGCCGCCTGGTGACCACGAGGCCGGCGTCCTCCAGCAGGCGCAGATGCTTCATGACCCCGAAGCGGGTCATCTCCAGCTCGGACTCCAACTGCGTCAGCGTCTGGCCGTCGCGCACGAAGAGGGAGTCGAGCAGGGCTCGTCGGGTCGGATCGGCGAGTGCCTTGAACACCAGGTCCTCGTCGTTCACGGGAATCAGAATAGGTGACCGAATGGTCACATGTCAACGCCCGCCATTTGCGACGATTGCCGCCGACGCGCGGCGGGCCGGCCGAACGCGACGAGTACGTCCGGCGGTGCGCCGGCTGACGCGCCGGCCGCCGCGGCGCGATCATCACCCGGTACGCCCCGGTCGCCGCGATCGTGAACGACTTCTACTGGGATCTGTTCGGCACGGGCCGGGCCACCCCGTATCCCGCCGAGCGGCTGCGTGCGCCCTTGGCGTCCGTGCTGGCCGCCGGCCCCGCCGCGGGGTAAGGCCGGTCCGGCGCCGCCACCCGGAGACGCTCAGTGGGCGGACGCCGGCTGCCCGGAGTCGGCCACCCAGGTCGGGTGGGCCTGGACGAACGCCGCAACGGTGTCGTCCCGGAACGCGTGCAGCAGTTGCATGCTGGTCGGGCTGAGGATCTCGGCGCTGCCGACCCCCGGGACGGTACGGCTGTTGAAGGTGCCGTTGTTGGTCTTGATCGTGGTGATCGCGTCGGGGCGGACACTCCGCATGGCGAAGGCCCAGTCCTCCAGCGGGATGCCACCGTCGTCGACGGTCATGGCCTTGCCGACCGCCGACAGCAGGCCGGGCAGCTTGGTCGGTGAGTTCAGGCCCTTGGTGATGACCTGCTGCAGCACCGCCTTGACGAACTGCTGCTGGTGGCGCTGCCGGCCGTAGTCGAAGTCGTGGTTGGCCAGCAGGTCCCGCTGCCGGACGAAGTCGAGCGCCTGGGACGGGTTCAGGCAGTGGTTTCCCTTGGTGTAGACGTTCGGGGTGACCCCGGGGATGCGGTGGTTGACCGTGCCGTCCGGATTGATCTTGTACGGCGCCGCCGTCTTCCCGGTCGCGTCGTCCTTCCCCAGGTGGATCGAGGTGGTGGTCTCGTCGACGTACATGCAGACCTGGCCGAGCGTCTGGACGATGTCCTTGAACCCCTGGAAATCGATGATGGCGCCGGCGTCCGGGGTGATGCCGGTGACGTCACGCACGGTCAGCGCGAGCAGCTCGAAGCCGTGCGACAGCGCGGGCGCGCCGGTGAGTCCCCGACCGCCGAACGCGAAGGCCGCGTTGATCTTGTTCTGCCCGCCGGCGTACGACGTCGCGCCGTTGTCATAGGCCGGGATGGTCACCAGTGAGTCGCGCGGCAGCGAGACCATGTATGCCTGGCTGTGATCGGCCGGGATGTGCATCAGGATGATCGAGTCGGCGCGGGTGAGCTGGCTGGGATCCTGGTTCGGGCGGGCGTCGACGCCCACGAGCAGGATGTTCTTCGCTCCGGTGATGTTCTGGTGCTGGCGCGGTGCCGCGGCGGCGCCGAGCAGGTTCTGCTGGGTGATCTTGCTGGTCGCGGTGTGCAGGAGGAACAGGCTGCCGCCCAGCGCCACGCCGCTGAGCGTCATCAGGGTCGCGCCGACCGCCACGCACCAGCGGGCCCAGCGCGGCCAACGCCGACGGGCCGGACCCGCGGGCGGGACCGGCTCCACGGGTGTGCGGTTGTCGGAACGCGCGGCGGCGTGCGGCACGAGTGCCTCCTCCGGACGGGGGCCAAACCGGACCAAATGTAGGCGCCCGATGAACGCAGCGTCACCCCACCCGGCTGTGAATCGCCTGGGAAGTCCACGAGACTGGCGGCCCGGCGGGCCGGCACCGGGGTAGTACGGCGTGGCCGACCGGTCACCCGGCCAGCCAGGCGCGGATCTCGGCGTCGTGCTCGCCCGGCCCGGGCGGCGGGAGGTGGTAGCGCGGCGGGGTCGCGGAGAAGCCGATCGGATGGCGGACGCCGGGTACGCCGTCGACGGTGACCACCGGGTCGAGCCCGAGTTGCCGCGCCAGCGCGACGCCGCCGTCGACCGTGTTGATCGGCGTGCACGGCACGCCCGCCGCGCGTAGGTCCCGGAACCACTCGTCGCTGCTCCGCTGGAGCAGCCGCGCGACCAGCAGGGGGCGCAGCACGGCACGGTGGGCGGTGCGGTCCTGGTTGCGCCGGAAGCGGGGGTCGTCGGGCAGGTCGGGCAGGCCGAGGACCTGGCACAGGGTCCGGAACTGGCCGTCGTTGCCGGCGATCACGACGAGTTCGCCGTCGGCGGTCGGCAGCGGCTCGTACGGGAAGATGCTCGGGTGGGCGTTTCCCATCCGGGACGGCACGACGCCGGCGGCGACCTGGGCGCTGGCGTGGTTGACCAGGCCGGACAGCGCGGAGGAGAGCAGGTTCACCTCGACGTGCTGCCCGGTCCCGGCCTGCTCCCGGTGGTGCAGGGCGGCGAGGATCCCGACGGCCGCGTGCAGGCCGGCGATCACGTCGAACACCGCCACCCCGGCCTTGCAGGGCGGACCGTCCGGCTCTCCGGTGAGGCTCATCAGCCCGGACGCCGCCTGCACCATCAGGTCGTACCCGGGCAGGTCGGCGCCGGCTCCCGCGCCGAAGCCGCTGATCGAGGCGTAGACGATCCGGTCGTTGGCGGCCGCGACGCTGTCGTAGTCGAGGCCGAAGCGGCACAGCGCGCCGGGCCGGAAGTTCTGGATCATGACGTCGGCGCGGTGGGCCAGTCGCCGGGCGAGCACCAGGTCCTCGGCGTCGGTAAGGTCGAGGGTGATGGCGCGCTTGTTGCGGTTGACGCCGAGGTAGTAGGTGGAGACGCCCTCGCGGACCGGCGGCATCCAGGTCCGGGTGTCGTCACCGCCGGGTCCCTCGACCTTGACCACGTCGGCGCCGAGGTCGGCGAGGAGCATGGTCGCGTACGGCCCGGCGAGGATCCGCGAGAAGTCCGCGACAAGCACGCCACGCAGCGGTCCGGCCCGCTCCTCCCCCATCGCGTCCGCCCCTCCTCCGTCCCGCCCCGGGTCGGGGCAGCGCACCAGGAGGACAACGATGGCACATGATCGACGAGTGAGCCCGGCCCGGACCGGCCGACGGGGCCCGAGCCGTCGGGCTGCTGGCCGTCGGCGGGCGGGTCAACGCGGTCGCCGGGGGGTCGGGAACCAGGTGGGCACCGCCGACGACTATCTGTACATGGCGTGTGAGCAGTGGCGGGAGATCCTGTCGGCGCAGCTGGACGGTGAGGCGTCGGCGGCCGAGACCGCAGCGGCCGAGGGGCACCTGGAGTCCTGTGCCGGCTGCCGGGGGTGGTTCGAGGCGGCGGTGGCGGTGACCCGGCGCGCGCGTACCCACGTGGTGCCGCAGGTCCCCGACCTGGTCGACGCGGTGCTCGCGGCCGCTCCCCCGGCGCCGGCCCGGTCCGGCTGGCGGGAGCGCGTGACGCTCGGGCTGCGGGGCCTGCTCGGGCTGCTGGGGGCGGTGCAGCTGGTGCTCGGGATGGCGCAGGTCGGCCAGGACGCCGTCGTCGGCCACGTGCACGTCTCCGGCCAGCACCTGTGGCACGAGTCGGCGGCGTGGAACGTGGCGGTGGGCGCCGGATTCCTCTATGTGGCGCTGCGCCGGTCCGCGCCGGCCGGGCTGCTGCCGATGCTCAGCGCCTTCGTCGCCACGCTGGTGCTGCTGTCGGTGAACGATCTGATCACCGGGCAGGTGGCGGTGCAGCGGCTGATCAGCCACGGGTTCCTGCTCGTCGGCTGGGTGGTCATGATGCTGCTGTCCCGGTCCCGGTGGCGCTCGGGCGGCACGCCGCCGCGGCAGGGCCGGTCGTCGGGCTCGCGGTGGTCGCTGCGGCTGGAGGAACAGCCGGAGGTGGCGCCGCTGCGGCTGCTGCCGCCGTACTCGGCGCAGGCCCGCGACAACCGCCGCGCCGCCTGACCGGCCGCGGCGGACGGCCCACGTGCCGGTGGACCGGGGCGCGACGACGCCGCGCCTGGGCCCGGCGGTGGCGCGAGCCCGGCCGGCAGACCTCGGCCGCTCAGACCACGCGGCTGCCCTGGGCGTCACCCCGCCAGGCGGCGACCAGGTCCTCGCGGGCCCGGGCGACCCGGGACCGGATGGTGCCGACCGGGCAGCCGCACACCTGGGCGGCCTCGGCGTAGGACAGGCCGACCAGCTGGGTGGCGACGAACGCCTCCCGCCGCTCGGGCGTCAGGGCGGCGATGAGCCGCCGCAGGGTCACGGCGTCGTCGCCGCCGGAGGTGACCGCCTCGGCCGCCTCGGCGGCCCGCTCCCAGTCGGTCAGCGCGGACACCCGCGGGCGGGTCGCAGCGGCCCGTACGTGGTCCACGGCGACCCGGCGGGCGATGGTGAACAGCCAGGTCCGGGCCGAGGACCGGCCGGCGAAACCGGGCAGGCTGCGCAGCGCGCGCAGGAACGTCTCCTGGGTCAGGTCGTCGGCCTCGGCCGGGCCGGCCAGGTGCGCGAGGAACCGCCACACCGGGACCTGCAGGGCCCGGACGAACGCGGCGGCGGCCTGCTGGTCACCCCGGCCGGCCTGGTGCGCCCACCGGGTGACCTGCGCGTCGTCGGCGTCGGCGCTCATCCGTGGCCGGCCGGCCGGTCCGCCGTCATCCTGATCGACGGTACGGGAGCTGGCCTCACTCGGTTCATACCTGCCATCCTCCTCCGACCGCACGGCCGACCGGTCACGGACCCGGCCGGGTCGCGCGCCCTGTATTGGTCGCTCCGCGGCGGCGAGAAGTTCCCGGGACGGCGCCGCTTCTTGGTCACGGCCCGGCCCCCGGCCCCACTCACGGGCCGATCGTGACCGCGACCGGCCCGACGCGCAGCACGCCGCACTCGTCCAAATCAGCCCCTTCCTGGAAGAATGGGACCGGTTACTCCCCGCCTCGTGTCCGTCACCTGCGGAAGCCGTTGTACGAGGTGTGACGGCGCAACGGTCAGTCATCGCCCCCAGGTCCGCCGCGAAACAGTCCCGCCGGCAGGTGGCGTGGGCGCAACGCGAGAACGACCGGCGGCGGCGCGCGTACGACGCCGAGGTCGAGGCCTGGCGCCGACGCGAGGAGCAGTTGGTGCGGCTGGGCATCGAGGCCGCCGGCTTCCTCGGATGCACCCAGCCCCGTACCGGCCTGCCGGTGGAACTCGACGACGACGAGGTCCTCTACCGCGTGCTGCCGAACGCGGAGCTGGTCGAGGCGGAGGCGCGGCACATCGCCGGACTGCCGGCGCCCGCCCTGGCGGTCGGGGCAACCCCGGTCGGGGCGACCGCCGGGCAGCCGTCCGGCCCCGTGCTGCCGAAGGGGTTGCGCGTGGTGGACGCCGGGATGGCGGTCGTGACCGACCGCCGGGTCGCCTTCGGCGGGCGTACCGGCCGGCGCGAGTGGACGTACCGCGACCTGCTGGGCCCCGGCCACCATCCGGAGGCCCCGGTCACCCTCCTGCACGCCGTGGACGGGCGCCGGCCGGCCGGCCTGCAGGTGCCCACCGCCGCAGCGGTGAACTTCCGCTTCTACCTCACCCTCGCCTTCGCCGCCGCCACCGGGCAGCGGGCCGCCGTGGCCCCGCAGATCGACGCCCTGCTGGCCGCCCACCGCGCCGCGCGCCCGCTGCCCCCGCCACCGGTGGCGCCCCAGAACGCGCCCACGGCCCTGCTGCCGCCGGAGCGGATGGCGGCCGCCGCCGCTGTCGTCGTCGCGGTGGCGTTCGCAGCGCTGACCAACGGCACGGCGACCCCGGGGACGACCGACCTGCCGTACCGGGCGGCGCCGGGTGTGAGCGCCGGCACCGGCGACCAACCCGAGGGCATCGGTGACATCTTCCCGAGTCCGTCCGCCCGGCAGGGGGCGCCCGGGGGTCGTCCGGTGCCCTCGCCGGCGGCCGTGTCCGTGGCACTGGCGACCGACGCGGCGCCAGCGGCGAGCCGTCCCGCCCCGCAGGCCACCGTGGGGCCCCGGTCGAAGCCGCCCGCCACCCCGGTCAGCGGAACCCCGCCGGCCGCGCGACCGGCGCCGGCCACCACCGCACCACCGGCCGCACCACCGGCCGGGCCCCCGGCCACGGCGCCGCCGTCGAGCGCCGCCCCGGCGCCCGCCCCGAGCAGCGCGGCGCCGTCCGCCGACCCGCCGGTGGTGCGGGTCTGCCTGGATCCCCTCCGGCTGCCGGTGGTGGACTCGCTGCTGTGCCCACCGACCGGCGACTGAGCGACCGGCACGGCGTCATGTCGCTCAGCGAGCGCCCGGGTCGCGAGGTCAGGAACTCGGCGGGGTGAGCAGGTAGTCGTCCGCCTCCGGGCTCCACCGCAGCTCGACGACCCCGCTGGTGGCCGCCGCCTTGCCGAACTGCAGGAAGCTGCGGTAGCCGAGCTTCTTCTCGCTGAAGTCCGGCCGGGCCCGGCGGAGCTGGTTCTTCAGGCCGGACAGGGCCACCGCCCCGTCGGCGCCGGCCAGGTCCGCGACGACCGAGCGCAGCAGCGCGAACGCCGCCTCGCGGTCGCCACGCTCGGGCAGCGCCACCTCGGGATCGCCCTTGGCGGGCCCCTCGGACAGCTCGATCACGTTGTGCTCGGCCAGGTAACGCAGGAGTTCGCCGAAGGTGCGGAAGCCGTAGTCGGACTCGCTGAACGTCGGATCCTTACGCAGCAGGGTCCGCTTCAGCCCGGAGGCGGTCACCTCGCCGCTGGAGCTGCCCTGGAGCCCCGCCACGGTCTGGGCCACGAGGACCGCGAGCCGGTCGACGTCGCGCACGGGTTCCTCCGCCGGCTGCGGCTCGGGCTGCGGCTCGGGCTGCGGCTCCACCGGCGGCCGCGCCTCCGGGCCGGGCGTCCGCCCGGGTCGGCCACGCCGCTCGGCGGGCGGGGGAAGGTCGACCCCTTCGAGGCGCTCGTAGTAGAGGAACTCGTCGCACGCGGGTGGTAGCAGCGCCGACGTGGACTTCTCCACCCCGACCCCGATGACCCGCTTGTTGAGCTCGCGCAGCTTGTGCACGAGCGGTGTGAAGTCGCTGTCCCCGGTGCAGATCACGAACGTGGAGATGTAGTCGCGTTCGAAGGCGAGCTCCACCGCGTCGACGGCCATCTTGATGTCGGCGGCGTTCTTCCGCGAGGCGCCCATCCGCTGGGGTATCTCGATGAGTTCGACGTGGGAGCGGGTGAGCATCCGGCGGTCCTCGTCGAAGTACGACCAGTCGGCGTACGCCCGGCGCACCACCACCCGGCCCCGTTCGGCGAGGGCGTCGGCGATGGGCCGGAAGTCGAACATCCGGCCGCGGTGATGGTCGCGTACGCCCAGCGCCAGGTTCTCGTAGTCGAGGAACAGCGCGATGCGGTCTTCCTGATCCACACCGGCCAGCGTACGCGCGGTGGGAGGCTGCCCCGGGCGGCACGGCGAAGCCGTTCGGGTCGGTGCGCGGCCGCATCGGGGCCCTCGAGGCGCGTGTCCGGCCGCTACGATCGCCCATGCATGCCCGAGGAGCGCAGGAGGTCGCCATGGCGGACGTCAGGTCGGGAGGCCACCCCGCTTCGGAGGAGTCCGCAGCGTCGACCCGGATCGACCCGTCGGTGCCTCATCCCGCCCGCCGCTACGACTACTGGCTGGGCGGCAAGGACAACTTCGCGGCGGACCGGCAGTCCGGTGACGCCGTCGCGGCCGCCTACCCGGCGATCCGGACCACGGTCATCGAGAACCGGCGGTTCATGCAGCGGGCCACCCGCTACCTGGCCAACACCGCCGGCATCCGGCAGTTTCTCGACATCGGCACGGGGATCCCGACCAGCCCGAACCTGCACGAGATCGCCCAGGGCGCCGCCCCGGAGTCGCGGGTGGTCTACGTGGACAACGACCCAATCGTGCTCACGCACGCGCGCGCCCTGCTGACCAGCGCGCCCGAGGGCGCCACCGCGTACGTGGACGCCGACCTGCGCGACCCGGAGCGGATCCTGGGCCACCCCGACGTGCGCGCCACCCTCGACTTCGACCGGCCGCTGGCGCTGATGCTGGTGGCCGTCCTGCACTTCCTCACCGACGCCGACGACCCGTACGCGATCACCCGGCGGCTGGTCGACGCGCTGCCCTCGGGCAGCTATCTGGTGGTCTCGCACGCCACCACCGACCTGGTGCCGCGGGACGTCGCCGCCACCGCGGCACCGGTCACCACGACCAGCATGATCGACATGGCGTTCCGGAGCCGGGACCAGTTCGCCTCGTTCTTCGCCGGCCTCGAACTCGTACCGCCGGGCATCACCCCGGTCACCGAGTGGCAGCCGGACGATCCGGCGGAGCTGCGCACCGCGGTCGCCCAGGCCTCCATGTACGCGGCGGTGGCCCGCAAGCCCTGAGCCGGCGTGGGCCCCTACCCGGGCGCGACCGGGCGCCCGGTGAAGACCCGCCGGGTCGGTGGTTTCAGGACGTCCGGCGGCTGAAGATCGGAATCAGCACCGCGGCGACCGCGACGTGCATCAGCCCGAGGACGACCTTGGTCGCGCCGCTCGCCCCGACGGCGAACAGCGGCAGGAACGACGCCAGGAACACGACGACGGCGAGCGCTGTCCAGACAGCGGCCGCATGGCGGGTCAACCGGTCCAGCACCGAACGGGTGGCCCAACCGAGCAACGCCGCCACGAGTGTGAAGACCGTGATGATCGGCAGGCCGAGGACGCCGGGCGGTTGACCGTTGCGGGGATCGATGTGCAACTCGACGTCGATGAGCTGGGCGACGGCCCAGACCAGTGCGGCGGCGACGAGGGACCCGCCGACGGCGAGGGCGCCGGCGCGCAGCCGAGTGGTTCTCGAGGACACGGAGGTGGCGGTCATTGCTGGCTCCTTCGTGGACTGAGGCTGATCCTTGCCGGCCCGGCCGCCGGCAGCGCCGAGCCCGAAAAGCACGGTACCGGTCAATTGTGAATTCACATGGCTGGCACAAATCGGCATCTATGGCGGCAGGCGAGGGTCAGCCGGTGGTCAGCGACGGCGGGCGAAGGGATTCCGGCCCGTGGCCGTCAGGTAGAGCGGGAAGAACACCACCCAGATGAGCAGGCAACCCACGAACCACGCCTCCGGGCTTTCCAGCCGGGAGGGCCCCAGCGACACGGAGACCGGGTTTCCGCGTCGCAGCCGCTCCTTCGCGTCCGCGTAGACCCACACGTCGCTGGCGAGCACCACGAGCAGGACGAGGATCGACACCAGTACGGCAGCGGGCAGCCCGTTCATTCCGACCGATCTCCTGGTCACGCGGTTGCGTCGTGATCGTACCCGGGCCGGCCTGCCGGTCATCTCCGCCGGCCGCGCCGGCCACGGAGCGCGCTTGCGGGCCCGCCGTAGCGTCGACGACATGAAGGTGCTGGTGGTTTCTCTCGTCGTGGTCGCGGTGGGTCTCATCGGGCTGTTCGTCTTCGTCGGCTGGCGCGACCGGAAGCGCCTCTCGTCGCGGGAGGATGCGGAGGCGGCCCGGGACGCCAGGTCGACCCAGGAGCGGTACGCGGCGGAGCGCCACGGTGTCCAGGGCGAGGTGTGGCGGCGCGGCCAGGGTTCCTCCGGCATGTGAGCGGGCTCTCGCGGGACGTGTCGCCGGGCGGGTCACCCTAGGCGCTGGCGCCGGAGTAGGAGTGCAGCGAGCGGCGCCAGGCGAGGGTGGCCACGACGACCGCGCCGACCGCCACCGCCGGCGCGATCAGCAGCAGGTACGGGTCGAGCCGGCCCAGCAGGGCCGCCGCGGGGTACGTGGTGAGGAACGCCACCGGCACCACGGTGAGGACCGCCTGCACGGGGTTGCGGTACAGCTCCACCGGAAAGCGGGACAGTTCGACGAAGGCGTACGAGACCCGGCCGAGTTCCTCGGCGGCCACCAGCACCACGGCGAGCGCCATGAGCAGCACGGTCAGGGCGTACAGCAGCAGCACCGCACAGCCCAGCAGCAGCCCGAACGCGGCCAGCGCGACCACCGACACGCCGCGGCCGGACAGGACCACCCCGACGGTGGTCAGGGCCAGGCCCAGCACCGGATCCAGCAGGTGGTTGACCCGCACCTGCCGCAGGCTCACCAGCAGTTGCGCGTCGAACGGCTTGGTGAGCAGGAAGTCGAGGGTGCCCAGGCGGACGTAGTCGGTCATCCGCTCCAGATTGGGCTGCAACAGCGCCTGGCGCAGGCCGTTGAGGGTGAAGAACAGGCCGATCACGACGAGCACCTCGGCCTGCGTCCAACCGGCCACCGTCCCGGTGAAGCGGAAGTAGACCGACGCGCCGGCCGCCGCCCACACCATCCAGAAGGCGCTGAGCGCCACGTTCGAGAAGAAGTTGAGCCGGTACTCCACCTCGCCGGCCACCGCCGCCCGCCAGCAGATCGCGAGGACCCGGGCGTGCCGGTTCCAGCCGTTCACCCGGCCACCGCCTGGTAGCGGCGGACGCCGTGCCGCCAGATGGTCCGGTACAGCACGGCGAAGGCGGCGAGCCAGCCGAGCCCGACGGCGAAGCCGTACGCGGCCTCCCGCGCGTCGAGGCGGCCCATCAGCAGCTCCACCGGGAAACCCATCGCGGTGCGGAACGGCAGCACCACCGCGACGCTGCGCAGCCAGTCCGGCATCAGCGCCAGCGGCGCGACCCAACCGGAGGCGAACGAGCCGAGCCCCCACCACAGCAGCCACGCGTTGGACGTCTGGGTGCTCCAGAACCCGATCAACGCGAACGTCGACGCCATGAGCAGGCTGACCGCGTACGCGAGCACGAGCGCGGCGGCGACGGCGGCGAGCCGGACGGGACCGACCGGGTAGTCCAGGCCCGGCACCAGCAGCGCGGCGAGCACCAGCGCCGGCACCAGCACGGTCAGGAAGACCAGGCGGTGGCCGAGGTCGTTGGTGGCGTACTGGTGGAAGGGGTGCACCGGGCGCAGCAGTCGCACGGAGAGGTCACCGCTGCGCATGTCCGCGTCCCACTGCCAGACGACGTGGTCGCCGGAGAGGTTCCACAGCAGGGTCGCCGCCGCGTAGTAGGACAGGAAGTCGCCGGTGGTCCAGCCCTTCGGCGGGCCGCCCTCGGCGACGACGGTGAGCCACACCCCCATCAGCAGCAGCGGGAAGAAACCGGTGAGCAGCGAGAGCGCGACGCGACCCCGGTAGGTCGCCGCCACCAGCGTCGCGCTGCGCACCAGCGGCGGGTACGCGGTGAGGACGTCACGCATGCGCGAAGACCGCCCGGATGATGTCCTCCACCGGCGGGTCCTCGATCGCGACGTCCTCGACCGGCAGGGTGGTGAGCAGCCGGGCCGCGACCGCGGCGGTCTCGGCGCGCGGCACCGCCAGGGTGACCACGGCACCGTCCACCTCGGACACCTCGCCGAGGCCGACCCAGGTCTGTGCCGGTACCGCCTCGCGCAGGGTGACCCGGACCAGCCGGTGCGGCGAGTGGGCCTCGACCAGCGCGGCGAGGTCGCCGTCGAAGCGCAGGGTGCCGTGGTCGATGACCAGCACCCGGCGGGCCAGCGCCGTGACGTCACCCATGTAGTGGCTGGTGAGCAGGACCGTCGCGCCGTAGCGGGCGTTGTAGTCGCGCAGGAAGGTGCGCACCGCCGCCTGGCCGTTGACGTCCAGGCCGAGCGTCGGCTCGTCGAGGAAGAGCACGTCGGGCCGGTGCAGCAGGGCGCCGGCCAGTTCGCAGCGCATCCGCTCGCCAAGGCTGAGCACCCGGACCTGCTTGGTCAGCAGCGGTTCGAGGTCCAGCAGGGTGACCAGTTCGTCGAGCGCCGACCGGTAGGGGGCCTCGGCGAGGCCGTAGATCGCGCGGTTGACCTCGAACGCGTCGGCGGCGGGCAGGTCCCAGAACAGGGCGTTGCGCTGGCCCATGACCAGCGAGATCCGGCGCAGGAACGCGGGCTCCCGGCGGTGCGGGGTGTGCCCGAGCACCCGTACGGCCCCGGCGGTGGGGTGCAGCAGGCCGGTCAGGCACTTCAGGGTGGTGGTCTTGCCGGCGCCGTTGGGGCCGAGGAAGCCGACGACCGCGCCCGCCGGGATCGTGAAGCTGACCTGCTCGACGGCGCGGACGGTGACGTGCTCGCGCCGGACGAGCGAGCGGAGCGAGGCGCGCAGGCCGGGTGGTCGCCGGTGCACCCGGAAATGCTTGGCCAGGTCGCGCACCTCGATCATGTGGACGACCCTAACGGGGGGCGGCGACGGATCGACATCGAATATTCCGGATCGGCCACGGCGCCGGGTCGGCGTCGGCCCACCCGATCCGGTGAGCGCTGTCGTCACCTAGCGGCGGCGCGCACTTACGGCCGCCCGGCGGGACGGGATACACCGGGGGTGACCGCTCGCCGGAGCGGTCGCTGCCTGCCCGAAGGGGGTCGAGCACGGTGCGGACCGACCGCCCCAGCCCGCGCCTCGCCACCGTCGAGGCGGTCGCGGACGCGATCCTCTACGAGGGCTACCTGCTCTACCCCTACCGGCGGTCATCGGGCAAGAACCGGGTCCGCTGGCAGTTCGGTGTGCTGGTGCCCCCGGCGTGGGGCGCGGCGCACGGCCTGGTCGACCGTGGCGTGGCGGGCTCCGCCGAGTCGCCATGGCAGCAGACCGAGTGCCTCATGGAGGCGCCGGACACGGCGATGGTCCGCGTCCGGTTGCGGTTCCTGCACCTGCAACGCAAGGTGGCCGAGCGCCGGACGGCCGACGGCGGGTACCAGCCCGTCGACCGGATCGAGGTCGGTGACTGCACGGAGCTCAGCTTCGACGAGGCGGTGCCCCGGGAGTACGACGTCGAGGCGTCGGTCGGCGACCTGCAGCGGGGCCGCCGCCTCAACCTTCGGGTGCCGGGCGGGGAGGACGTCGAGCCGCTGGTCGACGACCGGGGTGAGCCGATCGGTCGGGTGGTACGCCGGCGCTGCCCGTTGTCCGCGTCGGTCACCGTCTCCGCCGCCCCGGCCGAGGCGCCCTTCCCGTTGCTGCGGCTCGCGATCCGCGTCGAGAACACGGACGGGAGCACCCCGCCGGACAGTGCCCGGGACGACGCGTTGCGCTGCTGCCTGCTGGCGGCGCACACGCTGGCCACGGTCAGCCGGGGACGGTTCCTGTCCCTGCTCGACCCGCCGGAGTGGGCGACGCGCGCGGCGCGGGAGTGCCGCAACGAGCACACGTTCCCGGTGCTCGCCGGCGAGCCCGGCACCGTCGACATGGTGCTCTCGTCACCCATCATCCTCTACGACCACCCGCAGATCGCGCCGGAGAGCCCGGGCGATCTGCACGACGCGACCGAGATCGACGAGATCCTCTCGCTGCGTACGCTCACCCTCTCCGATGCGGAGAAGCAGGAGGCGCGGGCCACCGATCCCCGGGCGGCCGCCATCCTCGACCGGGTCGACGCCATGCCGCCCGAGGTGCTCGAACGGTTGCACGGCGCCATCCGCGCCCTGGCACCCGTACGCCGGGACGGCGATGCCGGTGCCGAGGCGGACCGGCCGTGGTGGGAGCCGGGCGCCGACGCGGGGATCGCGCCGGAGACCGACACCGTGCTGGTCGCGGGCACCCTGCTGACCCAGGGCAGCCGGGTCCGGTTACGGCCCCGCCGGCGCGGCACGGACGCGCACGACATGTTCCTGGACGGCCGCACCGCCCGGGTGGAGCAGGTGCTGCTCGACGTGGACGGGTCACGGTTCCTCGCCGTGACGGTGGACGACGACCCGGGCGCGGAGCTGCACCAGTGGTACGGGCGGCTGCGCCACTTCCGGCCCGAGGAGGTCGAACCGTTGGCGGGCGACGTGACGGCGCCATGAGCGGCCCCGAGCACGGGCGGATCCTGGTTGCCGGGATCGGCAACATCTTCCTCGGCGACGACGCGTTCGGGGTGGAGGTCGTCCGGCGCCTGCGGGACGAGGTCCTCCCAGCGGGGGTGGATGTGTCCGATTACGGGATCCGGGGGATGCATCTGGCCTACGATCTGCTGGACGGCCGCCACGACGTGCTGGTGCTGGTGGACGCGTTGCCGTTGGACGAGCCGCCCGGGACGTTGGCCGTACTCCGGGTGGACCTGGACGACCCGGGCTGGACGCTGCGGCCGGCCGACGTGCTGGACGCGCCGGCCGCCGATGCGCACGGCATGGATCCCGAGTCGGTGCTGCGGCTGCTGCGCGGCCTGGGTGGGAGCGTCGATCGCGTCCTCGTGGTGGGTTGCCAGCCGGCCGCCCTCGACGAGCGCATGGAGTTGTCGGCCCCGGTGGCCGCCGCGGTCGATGAGGCGGTCCGGACGGTGGTCGGGATCGTCCGGGAGGAAGTCGCGCGGCTCGCCCGCGGCGAGGGTGCGGCACGAGGCACGCCCGCGGAAGGTAGCGAACGGGGGGTGAGCACGCATGCATGAGACGGGTCTGTCCCAGGCGATCGTGGACGCGGCGGTACGCCGGGCCGCCGGCCGTCGGGTCACCGGCCTGCGGGTGCGGATCGGTGGGCACCCGGTCGACCCCAAGGTCGTCACGCAGGGCATCCAGCTGGCCGCCGCCGGCACGGTCGCCGCGGACACTGCCGTCGACCTGGTGCTCGAACCGATGACCGTGGCGTGCCACGAGTGCGGTCGCAGTGGGCCGGTCGACGACCATCTCGCGATGGTGGCCTGCCCCCGGTGCGGGGGCGTCGACATCGCCGTGACCGGCAGCGACGACGTGGTGCTGGAGTCGATCACGGTGGAGAACGTCGAAGTGGGTGCGTTCTGATGGACGCCAACGACGTGCTCCGGCACGACCACCGCGTGGTGGAGCAGCTGTTCCGGGACTATCAGGCAGCGGAGTCCGACGCGCAGCGGCGCGGCGTCGTGGAGATCCTGGTTCGCGAGCTGTCGAAGCACGCCGCGCTCGAGGAGGTGCTCTTCTACCCGTTCGCCGCGCAGGTGCTGGCCGACGGACAGGTCGACCGGCACCTCGCCGGGCACCGGCCGATCAAGGAGCTGCTCCTCGAACTCGACCGCTGCCGGGCCGGCGACAACGCGCAGGACGAGCTGATGCAGCGGCTGGCGTCCGCCGTCGCCCGGCACGTGCAGGACGACGAGAACGAGCTCATGCCGCAGCTGTGCGCCCAGGCCGACGAGCAGGCCCTGCGCGAGCTGGGCCAGGAGATCGACCAGGGCAAGCAGCGAGCCCCGACGCGCCCGCACCCGCACGCGCCGGACAAGCCGCCGGCGCTCACTCTCGCGGCGCCGGTGGCGGCCATCTACGACCGGTTACGGGATCGGATGCAAGGGAGGCCACGCACATGAGTCAGAGCAGGGGCGGCACCGCGGTGATCCCGAAGGAGAGCGGGTTCGACGAGGTCACCATTCTCTGGATCTCCGAGGGCATGAGCTGTGACGGCGATTCCGTGTCGATGACGGCCTCCGGTCAGCCGGCGATCGAGGACATCGCCCTCGGGCTCATTCCCGGTCTGCCGAAGGTCAACCTGCACAACAAGGTGTTGTCACCGGCGGCCGGCGGCGAGGAGTTCCTGGCGCCGTACCGGAAAGCGGCCCGGGGGGAGATGACCGAGCCGTTCATCCTGGTCATCGAGGGCTCGATCCCGAACGAGAACATCAACGGCGACGGGTACTGGACGTCGTTCGGCAACGACGAGCAGACCGGCGAGCCGCTGACCTTGAACTGGTGGATCGACCAGCTGGCGCCGAAGGCGTGGGCGGTCGTCGCGGCCGGCACGTGCGCGACGTACGGCGGCATCCACGCCATGGCGGGCAACCCGACCGGATGCATGGGCCTGGCCGACTATCTCGGGTGGGACTTCCGATCCCAGGGCGGCCTCCCGATCGTCAACGTGCCCGGCTGCCCGATCCAGCCGGAGAACTTCATGGAGACCCTGACCTGGGTGCTCTACCACGCGGCCGGCTCGGCGCCGCCCCCGCCGCTGGACCACATGCTGCGACCGCAGTGGCTGTTCGGCAAGACCGTGCACGAGGGCTGCGACCGGGCCGCCTACTACGAGCAGGCGGACTTCGCCAAGGACTACAACTCGCCCAAGTGCCAGGTGAAGGTCGGCTGCTGGGGGCCGGTCATCAACTGCAACGTCCCGAAGCGCGGCTGGATGGGTGGGGTAGGCGGCTGTCCCAACGTCGGCGGCATCTGCATCGGCTGCACCATGCCGGGCTTCCCCGACAAGTTCATGCCGTTCATGGACATGCCGCCCGGAGGCAGCCTGTCCACCCTGCTCATCAAGCCGTACGGCGCGGTGATCCGCCGCCTGCGCGGCCTCACCAACGCCACCGCCAACCGGGAACCGAAGTGGCACCACAACGGCCCGGAACTCACCAGCGGCTACAACCCGCGGTGGCGTCCGTACGGTCCGGCGGACCCCCGTCGACAGGCAGCAGAGGAGAGGAACCGACCGTGACCGCGACAAAACCGAAGCCGGCCGCCGGCAAGAAACCCGGCGAACTGGTGGAGATGGCGTGGGATCCGATCACCCGGATCATCGGCAACCTCGGCGTCTACACGAAGATCGACTTCGCGAACCGGGTGGTCGCCGAGTGCCACACCACGTCGTCGCTGTTCCGCGGCTACTCGGTGTTCATGAAGGGCAAGGACCCACGCGACGCCGGCTTCATCACCAGCCGGATCTGCGGCATCTGCGGCGACAACCACACGACCTGCTCGGTGTACGCGCAGAACATGGCGTACGGCATCAAGACCCCGCCGCTGGCCGAGTGGATCATCAACCTCGGCGAGGCCGCCGAGTACATGTTCGACCACACCCTCTTCCAGGACAATCTCGTCTTCGTCGACTTCTGTGAGGCGATGGTCAAGCAGACCAACCCCAGCGTGCTCGCCCGCGCGGAGGCCACCGCGGCGCCGGGCCGGGACATCCACGGCTACCGGACGATCGCCGACATCATGCGGGCCTACAACCCGTTCGAGGGCGAGGTCTACAAGGAGGCGCTGAAGGTCAGCCGCACGACCCGGGAGATGTTCTGCCTCATGGAGGGCCGACACGTCCACCCGTCGACGGTCTATCCCGGCGGCGTCGGCACCATGCCGCAGCCGACGCTGTTCACCGACTACCTGACCCGGCTGATCAGCATCCTTGACTTCGTCAAGAAGGCCGTCGCCATGAACGACGACATCTTCGACTTCTGGTACGAGGCGCTGCCCGGCTACGAGGAGGTCGGCCGCCGCCGGGTCCTGCTCGGCTGCTGGGGCTCGTTCCAGAACCCCGACGTCGTCGACTACAAGTACGAGACCATGACGAACTGGGGGCGGGCGATGCACGTCACGCCCGGCATCGTCGTCGACGGCAAGCTGCTCACCACCGACCTGGTCGACATCAACCTCGGCATCCGGATCCTGCTCGGCAGCTCCTACTACAAGGACTGGGCCGGCCAGGAGGAACCGTTCGTCAAGTACGACCCGCTCGGCAACCCGGTCGACATCCGCCACCCCTGGAACCAGACCACCCTCCCGGATCCCGGCAAGCGCGACTTCAGCGACAAGTACAGCTGGGTGATGAGCCCTCGCTGGTTCGACAAGAACAGCGGCGAGCATCTCGCGCTGGACACCGGCGGCGGCTGCTTCGCCCGGCTGTACACCACGGCACTGGCCAAGATGGTCGACACCCCGTACGTCAAGTCGACCGGGCACAGCGTGCAGATCTCGCTGCCGAAGAGCGCGCGGCTGCCCGAGATGACGCTGGAGTGGAAGATCCCGAAGTGGTCGAACGCGCTGGAGCGGGACCGCTCGCGGGCCTACTTCATCGCGTACGCCGCAGCCATGTCGCTCTACTTCCTGGAGCGGGCGATGGAGCGGGTGCGCGGCGGCGACATGCGGGTCTTCGCCGAGTTCGACGTGCCGGACGAGGCCATCGGCTGCGGCTTCCACGAGGCCGTCCGGGGCCTCCTGTCGCACCACGTCGTGATCCGGGACCGCAAGATCGCCAACTACCACCCGTACCCGCCGACGCCGTGGAACGGCAGTCCCCGCGACAGCTACGGCACCCCGGGGCCGTACGAGGACGCGATCCAGAACACGCCCATCTTCGAGGAGAACGGCCCGGAAAACTTCAAGGGTGTGGACATCATGCGGGCGGTGCGCAGCTTCGATCCCTGCCTGCCGTGTGGGGTGCACATGTACGTCGGCGGCGGGCAGACCCTCAAGAAGATCCACTCGCCGATGTTCGGCGCGTCGCATGGCTGAGCAGCCGGACCACCCGCGGCTCGACGACACGGTCGTCGAGCCGCGGCTGGCCCGCCTGGACACCGTGCTCGGCCAGCTCGAACAGACTCCCGGCCGCACCGCCGAGCTGGCGCTGGAGGCCGTCGAGCTGCTGACCGAGGTGTACGGCGAGGCGCTGGCCCGGGTCACCGACCTCGCCGCCGACAGCCCTCGCACGCTCGACCGGCTCACCGGCGACGAACTGCTACGGCACCTGCTGCTGTTGCACCGCATCCATCCGGATCCGCTGGACCGGCGGGTGGCCCGAGCGGTCGACGACCTCCGGCCGCAGCTACGCGCGCAGGGCGCCGAGATCACGCTGGTCGGCGTCCAGGACGAGGTGGCCCGGATCAGCCTGTCCGCGAGTTCGTGTGGTGGTGCGGCCCTGCGCGACCTGGTCCGGCAGCAGGTCCTGACGTTCGCGCCGGAGCTGTCCGCCGTCGACGTGGTGGCGCCCGCGCCGCCTCCGGCGTTGATTCCGATCGCCAACCTGTGGCAACGGCCAGACCGGACCGATGCGGCAGCGCTGGGCGAGGCGGGGCCGGCCGCGGCGCCGCTGGCGTTGGGTGGCCCGACATGACGGCGGGCGCGCTGCAGCGGGCGATCCGCCGCGCGGGGCAGCGCGCGGCGGCCGAGCGCTGCGGGATGTGCGCCGGACCGGTCGCGCCCGAGCACCGGCACGTGTGGGACGAGCAGGACGGGGAACTGTTGTGCGCCTGCCGGCCGTGCTCCCTGCTCTTCGAGCGGGAGTCGGCCGGCGGGGGCCGGTACCAACTCGTCCCCGCTCACGGCCGGCGGTTGACCGACCTCTCCGCCGACGAGCTGGGGGTGCCGGTCGGTCTGGTGTTCTTCGTGAAGCAGCGCGACGGCCGGGTGCTCGGGCACTATCCGAGCCCGCTGGGCACGACCGAGTCGGAGATCGATGCCGACGCCTGGCGGGCGGTCGAGGCACGATCGCCCGCACTGGCCGAGCTGGCGCCCCGGGTCGAGGCGTTCCTGGTCTGGACGGGCACGCAGGCTGGCGGGGGCCAGCAGTGGGTGGTGCCGGTCGACGACTGCTACCGGCTGGTCGCGCTCATCCGGCGGCACTGGACGGGCATGTCCGGGGGAAGCGCGGTGTGGCGCGCGATCCCCGGGTTCTTCGAGGAGCTCGACCGACGGCACGGTCGGCACTCCGGCGACGACTGATGGAGGAGGCGGTAATGGGCGAGATCCGAGTGGGCGATCCCGACGTCGAACTCGACGCGCCGGCACACACCAAGGGCGTCGAGGAGGGCAACTCGCGACGGCGCAGGCAGGCCGGCCATCACGACGACGGGACGGTGGACGCGCGCCGCTCGACCGGCATCCGGCCGAAGAAGCACGGCCCGATCCTGCCGATCATGCCGAACCTGCCGCCAGGCTGAGCGGATCCGGGCCGGGCCCGAAGGAGGTGAGTCATGCGGAAGCTGCTGGCGCTGCTGGCCGGCGTCGCCGTCGTGGGGCTGTTCTGGAAGGAACTGCCCGCGCTGCGGCGCTACATCAAGATCGAGAAGATGTGAGCAGGAAGGGCCGAACGAGCCGATGTGTCTAGGTATCCCGGGCGAGATCGTCGAGATCAAGGCCGGTCACGACGATCTCGCCGTCGTCGACGTCGTGGGCGTCCGGCGGGCGGTCAACATCGGCCTGCTCGAGGCGGACCAGGTCGGCGTGGGCGACTGGGTGCTCGTCCACGTCGGGTTCGCCATGTCCAAGATCGACGAGGCCGAGGCGGCCGCCACGTTGGCGCTACTGACCGGCCTCGGACAGGCTTACACCGACGAGTTGCAGGCGCTCGCCGAATCCGACATCAGCTAGGGGATCACCAGATGCGTTTCGTCGACGAGTACCGCGACGCGGACAAGGCCCAGGCGTTGGCCACCCAGATCGCCGCACTGTGCGAGCCGGGACGGCAGTACAAGTTCATGGAGGTGTGCGGCGGGCACACGCACACCATCTACAAGCACGGGATCGAGGACTACCTGCCGGAGAACGTCTCGCTCGTGCACGGACCGGGCTGCCCGGTCTGCGTCATCCCGATGGGCCGGGTGGACGACGCCATCGCCATCGCCCACGAGCCGGGCGTCATCATGACCGCGTTCGGCGACATGATGCGGGTCCCCGGTGGGAACGGCTCGTTCCTGGACGCCAAGGCGGCCGGCGCGGACATCCGGATGGTGTACTCGCCGCTGGACGCCCTGAAGATCGCCCGGACCAACCCGGACCGCAAGGTGGTCTTCATGGCGATCGGGTTCGAGACCACCTCCCCGTCCACGGCGATGACCGTGCTGCGGGCGGCCGCCGAGGGTGTCGACAACTTCTCGGTCTTCTGCAACCACGTCACCATCCTTCCGGCGATCAAGGCGATCCTCGACTCGCCGGACCTGCGCCTGGACGGCTTCCTCGGGCCCGGGCACGTCTCCACCGTCATCGGCTGCCGGCCGTACGAGTTCATCGCCCGCGACTACGGCAAGCCGCTGGTGTGCGCCGGGTTCGAACCACTGGATCTCCTGCAGTCGGTCTACCTGCTACTCAAGCAGCTCGCGGAGGGCCGCTGCGAGGTCGAGAACCAGTACACCCGGGTGGTGCCCTGGGACGGCAACCTGCGGGCGCTGGAGGCGATCGGCCGGGTCATGCGGCTGCGCCCGTACTTCGAGTGGCGCGGCCTCGGCTTCATCTCGCACTCCGCCCTGCGGATGCGGGACGAGTACGCGGCGTACGACGCCGAGCGGATCTTCGAGGTGCCCGGGGTACGCGTCGCGGACCCGAAAGCCTGCCAGTGCGGCGAGGTACTCAAGGGAGTGCTCAAGCCGTGGGAGTGCAAGGTGTTCGGCACCGCGTGCACACCGGAGACACCCATCGGCACGTGCATGGTCTCCTCCGAGGGCGCGTGCGCGGCCTACTACAACTTCGGCCGCTTCGCGCGGCAGCGGCTGACGGAGGCGAGCGCGGTATGACGGCCGAACGCACCGCCGGCTGGGCCGAACGCGCGGTGGCCGAGGCCGAGGCGACGACCGGTCGCCGGTCGGGGCGGCTGTCGCCGGAGGAGCAGGTGCTCCAGCGGATCGAGCGGGCCCGCCAACGCGCGCCGAGGATCCGGGAGAGCCGACTCACGCTCGCGCACGGCGCGGGTGGGAAGGCGACGCACAGCCTGGTCGAAGGGCTGTTCGTGGAGGCGTTCCGCAACCCGACGCTGGAGGCGCTCGACGATGCCGCCGTGCTCTCCGTGGGCACCGGCCGGCTGGCCTTCACCACCGACTCGTACGTGGTGTCGCCGCTGTTCTTCCCCGGCGGCGACATCGGCGACCTCGCCGTCAACGGCACGGTGAACGACCTCGCGGTCAGCGGCGCCCGGCCGCTGTACCTGTCGGCCGGGTTCATCCTGGAGGAGGGCTTTCCCGTCGCCGACCTGCGGCGGATCGTCGCCTCCATGGCTGCCGCGGCGGAGCGCGCCGGGGTCCAGGTGGTCACCGGCGACACGAAGGTGGTGCAGCGGGGCAAGGCCGACGGCTGTTACGTCAACACCGCCGGCGTGGGTGTGCTGGAGCGGCCGGTGACGCTCGGCACCGCCCAGGTCCGCCCCGGTGACGCGGTCGTCGTCTCCGGGCCGATCGGCGACCACGGTGTGACCATCATGCTCGCCCGCGGCGAGCTGGACATCGCCGCCGACCTGACCTCGGACACCGCGGCGCTACCCGGTCTGGTGGCCGCGCTGCTCGACGCGGCGCCCGGGGTGCGGCTGCTGCGCGACGCCACCCGGGGCGGCGTGGCGACCATCCTCAACGAGGTGGCGCAGGCGGCCCGGGTCGCCGTCGTCGTCGACGAGGCCGCGGTGCCGGTACGTCCCGCCGTGACCGGCGCCTGCGAACTGCTCGGCATCGACCCGCTCTACGTGGCCTGCGAGGGGCGCCTGGTGGCCGTGGTGGACGGCGCGCAGGCGGAGGCCGCAGTGGCGGCGCTGCGCGGCCACCCGCTCGGCGACGGCGCGGCGGTCATCGGCCGGGTCACCGCCGACCCGCCCGGGATGGTGCTGCTCCACACGGCGTTCGGCGGCACCAGGGTGGTCGACATGCTGGTCGGGGATCCGCTCCCGCGGATCTGCTGACGGCGGCCGTCGCATCAGCCGGCGGGCACAGGTGGCTGCGGCGCGAGGTCAGGTGGCCGGCACGGCCCGGGCCGCGGCCACCGCGGCCTGGCCGAGCGAGATCCCACCGTCGTTGGGCGGCACCCGGGAGTGCACGAGCACCCCGAAGCCGTCGCGCTCCAGCCCGCTCACCACGCGGTCGAGCAGCAGCACGTTCTGGAAGACCCCACCGGAGAGCGCGACCGTGGCCAGACCGGTGCGCTCCCGGACGGCTCCGGCCGCCCCGACCACGGCGTCGGCCAGGCCGTGGTGGAAACGGGCGGCGATCCTACCGGGGTCCACCCCGGCGAGCAGGTCGTCGACCACGTACCGGACCAGGTCGCGGCCGGCGTCGAGGAGCGGCACCGGGCCGGTCGCCCCGACCGGGTAGCCGCCCCGCTCGTCGGGATCGGCCCGCTGCTCCAGGGCGATCGCCGCCTGACCCTCGTACGTGACCCGGTCGTGCAGGCCGAGGATCGCCGCGACGGCGTCGAACAGCCGGCCGGCGCTGGAGGTGGGCGGCGAGTTCGTCCCGGTGCGCCCCAACGCCACCACGGTGGGCCAGTGCCGCTCGTGCCGGCGCCGCACGGCCAGGTCGGGCACGGCGTCGCCGTAGATCTCGTGGAGATGGGCGGCGGCCATCCGCCATGGCTCGTGCACCGCGGCGGTGCCGCCGGGCATGGGGACCGTGGCCAGGTGGCCGACCCGGTCGAAGCCGGTCAGGTCCGCGACGAGCAGCTCCCCGCCCCAGAGGGCGCCGTCCGGGCCGTAACCGAGACCGTCGAAGGCGACGCCGATCACCGGTCCGGGTTCGGCGTTGTCGGCCAGGCAGGACGCGATGTGGGCGTGGTGGTGCTGGACGCCGAGCAGCTCGACGTCCTCGCGCTGCAGCGCGTACTTGGTGGACAGGTACTCGGGATGCAGGTCGTGGGCGACGACCTCCGGCCGGACGTCGAAGAGCCGGGTGAAGTGCGCGATCCCGTCGGTGAACGCCCGCAACGTCTCGTAGTTCGCCAGGTCGCCGATGTGGTGCGACACGAACGCGCGCCGCCCCTTGGCCACGCAGAAGGTGTTCTTGAGCTCCGCGCCGCAGGCCAGCACCGGCCGGTCGAACCGCCAGGGCAGGGTGATCGGCGCGGGCACGTAACCACGGGACCGCCGCACCGGCAGCTCGCGGCCCCGGAACACGCGTACCACCGAGTCGTCGGTGCGGACGTGGATCCGCCGGTCGTGGGTGAGGAAGGCGTCGGCGATCGGGGCCAGCCTTCGGCGCGCGTCGTCGTCGCGGTGCGCGATCGGCTCGTCGGAGACGTTGCCGCTGGTCAGCACGATCGGCAGGCCGAGCCGGCCGAGCAGCAGCTGGTGCAGCGGCGTGTACGGCAGCAGCACGCCCAGGTCACGGTTGCCCGGTGCCACCGACCCGGCGACCGGGGCGTCGGCGCGGCGGGGCAGCAGCACCACGGGACGGCGGGCGCCGGTGAGCACCGGCACGGCCGCCGGCGCCACGTCGACCAGGGCGCGCGCCGCCCGCAGGTCGGCGGCCATCACCGCGAATGGTTTCTCCTCGCGGTGCTTGCGGGCGCGCAGCGTCGAGACGACCCGCTCGTCGTCGGCCCGGGCGGCCAGGTGGTAGCCGCCGAGGCCCTTGACGGCGACGATCCGGCCGTCCCCCAGCCACCGGACGGCGGTGTCCAGGGGGTCGCCGGAGATCGGGGCGCCGTCGGCGTCGACGAGCCGGAGGGTTGGACCGCAAGCGGGGCAGCACACCGGCTCGGCGTGGAAGCGGCGGTTGCCGGGGTCCGCGTACTCGACGGCGCAGTCGGCGCAGAGCGGGAACTCGGCCATCGTGGTGGTGCGGCGGTCGTACGGGACGTCCTCGACGATGGTGAACCGCGGGCCGCAGTTGGTGCAGTTCGTGAACGGGTAGCGGTGGCGCCGGTCCGCCGGATCGGACAGCTCGGCGAGGCAGTCCGGGCAGGTGGCGGTGTCGGGGGAGATCAGGGCTTCCCGGCCGGTGCCGGTGACACTGGTGACGATGGTGAAGCCGGGCTGGCCGGTAGGCGGGACCGCCTCGGTGGTGAGCCGTTCGACCTGGGCGAGGGTCGGCGCGCGCCGGCTGAGGTCGGCCACGAAGTCGGCCAGCCGGTCCCCGTCGCCTTCTACCTCGACGAAGACGCCGGCGGTGTCGTTGCCGACGAACCCGGCCAGCTCGTACTCGGTGGCCAGCGCGTGCACGAACGGCCGGAAGCCGACGCCCTGCACGATGCCCTCGACGCGGACATGCACCCGCCGCGCACTGGTCAGTCCCATGGTTCCGGGTCAGCGGTCGTCGGCCAACGCCTGCTGGGTGAGTTCCCAGAGCACGTGGTAGACCGTCGTCTGCGCCTCCTGGACCCGGTGCACCGAGGGTGACGGCACCACGAACAGGTGGTCGACGAATTCGGATTCCGCCATCCGGCCGCCGTCGTACCCGGCGATGCCAATGGTGAGCATGCCGCGCCGGGCCGCCTCCTCGAACGCCCACAGGACGTTGGTCGACCCTCCGCTCGTGGACAGCCCCACCACGATGTCGCCGGCGCGGCCGAACGCCGCCACCTGGCGGGCGAAGACCACCTCGAACCCGACGTCGTTGGAGAGTGCCGTGATCAGCGCGACGTCGTGGGTCAGCGAGATGGCCGGCAACGGGCGGGCGGCCGTCGTCGGGTGCAGAAACAACTGTGCGAGGTCCTGCGCGTCGGTGCTGCTGCCGCCGTTGCCCAACGCGAACAGCGTGCCGCCGGCGCGGAAGGCGTCGGCGCACCGGCGGGCGCAGTCGACCAGCCGCTGCCCGTGCTCGGCGACGAGGGATTCGCGGAGGGCGACGATCTCCGCCGCCTTCTCCGCGGTGGACCTCGCCACCGCGGCGAGCACCGCGTCCACGTCGGTCGGCCGGGTGTCGAGGAACGGGTAGAGCGATCCGATCGCACCCTCGACGCCCGCGCTCATGCCGGCACTCCGCTGCGCTCCGTGCCGTCATGAGGCACCACGGCGGACTTCTCCACCACGGCGATCGCCTCCTTGGCATGTACGAGCACCACGTCGCCTGGTCCCGCCTCGACCAGGGCCACACTGACTTCCTCCGGTCCGGCGTCCGTGTCGACCACGGCCAGGCCGTCGGCCAGCAGGTCCCGTACCCGGACGGCGACGGCCACGTCGGAACAGGTGATGCACACGTCGCCGTGGCATGCCGGCACGGCTTGTGCCGGCGGTGGGTGCGCGGTCACCGGACCACCTCCGGTGCCAGCAGTCCGGGCTGCTCGAAGAACACGTGCACCAGCTCCCACAGGATGTGGTAGGTCGTCACGTGCACCTCCTTCACGATGCACGGATCGTCGGAGCGGGCCACCACGACGTGGTCGGCGACGGCGTCCCGGGCGAGGTCGCCGCCGTCGCCACCGAACAGCCCGACGGTGAGCAGGCCGAGGTCGCGGGCCGTCACCAGGCCGCGCCGCACGTTGGCGCAGCGACCGTCGACGGACAGGCCGAGCGCGATGTCCTGCGGGGCGGCGAGCAGGCGCAGCTGGGCCGCGAACACCTCGTCGAAGCCCTCGGCACGGGCGATCCCGGTGAGGGTGGCGGCGTCGTTGGTCAGCGAGATCGCCGGCAGTGCCCGCTTGCCCACGATGACCGGGTGGACGAACTCCACCACGACATGCTGGGCGTCGGTCGCCGGCCCGCCGTTGCCGAAGACGATCAGCTTTCCGCCGCGGTGGAAGCGTACGGCCATCTCGTAGCAGGCCCGCGCGATCCGCTCCGCGTCATCGGCGAGCGCCTGCCCCGGCTCCACCCGGCGGGCGAACGCGCGGTCAACTGCCGGTATCACGGGCGACTCCATGCTCCTCCGTTCAGTGGCGGGCGGCGGCGTACCGCTCAGGGCGGCCGGCCCGCGTCCCCTCGAAGGCGCCCGCCGCGCGCCGCAGGCAGGCACCGATGACCTGGTCGAGCTGCGCCAGTCGGAGCGTCCAGGACCGGAGATCGTGGCGGCCCTTCGCGGTGAGTTCGTAGCACCGGCGCGCCGGTCCGGCCCCGGTGGTCTCCCACACGGAGATCACCGACCGGTCGCGTTCCAGGCCGCGCAGAACCCGGTAGACGTGGCCGGGTTCCACATCGGGCATCCCCATGGCGCGGAGCCGGTCGATCAGGTCGTACCCGTGACCGGGCCGTTCGAGGATCAGGAGCAGGAGGAACGGGTGTAGCAGACCGCGCAGCTCAGGTCCGTGCATGCCAACCCCTCCCCCGACGCAGGGCATCCCTTCTGTGGCAGCTAAACACACTTACTACAGCAATACGGAGGATTGCCCGGTTCCCGGCGACCCACGGCAAGCGCCGCGGCCCGCGGCCGGATGCTCCGGCCGCGGGCCGCGGTGCCATCGCGCGAAGGGCGTACGCCCGGATCAGCCACCGCTGTTGGAGCGGGCGGGGGCGGGCGCCGACCCGCCGGCCACCACGCCCGGGTGCGGCGTGGCACTGACCGTCGGCTTCAACCCGGCCGGTACGGGCAGCGCGCTGCCCTTGGCGAACTCGTCCCAGCCGACGTTCCAGGCGGTCCAGCCGTTGCCCTGATCCAGCGTCACCTCGGTGCCCTTCACCGTCACCAGATCACCGACCTGCGTGATCCGCATCAGCCAGTCGGCATTGGCGTTGGAGACGTTGGTGCAGCCGTGCGAGACGTTGATGTTGCCCTGGTCCCCCTCGGACCATGGCGCGGCGTGGATGAACTCGCCGCCGTTGGTGAGCCGCTGGGCGTCCTCGACGTCGACGATGTAGCCGCCGTTCGGGTCACCCATGGTGTTGAAGGTCGTGTACTCGAACTTCTCCATGATCACCATGTTGCCGCTCGAGGTAGGCGTGCTCGGCTTGCCGAGACTGACCGGGACCTTTCGGAGCAGTTTGCCGTCCTCGTAGACCGACATCTGCTTGCTGGCGTTGTCGATGTCGAGCGAGACCTGCCGGCCGATCTTCGAACTCGCCGAGCGGTCCGCGTCCCCGATGGCGTCCTTGCCGATCGGCAGGCCCTCCAGCGCGCTCCGCACGCTGATCTTGGTGCCCGGCTTCCAGAAGTCGGGTGCCCGGTATTCGACCTGTTTGCCGTCGGCCAGCCACGACCAGGTGCCCGGCTGCGGCGGATCCGTCTTCACGAACAGTCGCCGCTGCACGTCCGCCCTGGCCTCTTTCGGAATTTCCGGGTCGAACGTGACGACTACCGGCATGGCCGTCCCGTACGTCTGGTCCGCGGTGAAATTCAGGACACTGGTGACTGCCGTTCTGGTCGATTTGGCCATCGTCGTGAACGTCGTCTTCTGCGTGGTCGTCCGCCCCTTGTCACCGGTCGCGGTCACCTCCGCCGTATACGTCCGCGAATTCTGCAACGGACGCATCGGCACCCAACTCGACCCGTCCTCCCGCGGCTCGGCCGGCACCTGCGCGCCCTTGTCGTCGGTCAACCGCACCGCGGTGATCTTCCCACCCTTGACGGCGGTCCCCACCTCGGCGCTGATCGGCACGTCCCGCGACTGGTCGCCGGGCGTCACCGTCAGTTGCGGTGGCGCCGCGTGCGCCTGCTTACCGGGCAGGCGGTCGGCGGTGCACCCGACGAGGACCAGCGGTGTGGCCGCGATGGTCACCGACAGCAGCCTCAATCGCCGCCTCAGCTCCATATTGTCCCCCCGTTCATGGCTTTCCCTCCGCCCACATTCTCACTGGGATGCAAAGGCATATGCGCGATTTCGGCAGACTGCTCGGATCAGGCTCACGGAAACATCTCCCATGGTTTTACCTACCGGCAGAAATGGGCCGACAGTTTCGGTTCGCGACGCATTCCGACGGAAAGAGCGAACTACTGCTCGCCCATCCCGTCCCGACCCGCTGCGCCCGGCGTTTCCGCTTGCGCGACCTCGGTCCGGAAGCCGCACCCGATTCCCGGAGCTCCGGATCGGGTCCGACTCGGTCGCCGTGCGCCGGTTCATCGGGAACACACTCACCGGGCGGCTCGGCGCACCGACCCCCGGCGCCACTGTGCTTTAGACTGCCACGAAACCGGACCTTCAGGAGAAAGCTTCACGAACGTGCACAAGACGACCCGAACGTGGGCGGCCATCCCGATACCCGGATTCTCGCCGCCCCCGGGACCAGTTTCGGCAACCCGACCGGCCCCGCCTTGTCGGCGATTACGGTGCATTGACGTGACCATCTTTCGCATTGCCGCCGTCGCGTTCAGCGTTTTCCTGACCGCGCCCGCCGTGGTGGTCGGGTCACCGACGCGGGCCGAAGCCGCACCGTACGTGCCCTGCCCGGCGGTGAAGCCGCCGATGCCGCCACCCGCCGCACCGGCTCCGCCACCGGTCGGTCCCGGCGATCAGGCGGTCGGTGGAGATTCGCTGGCCACGACGGGTCTGGCCATTCCCGCGGGTGCACCGATGGCGCCGGCGGTGACCGCCACCTCGTGGCTCGTGGCCGACCTGAACACCGGCGCCGTGCTGGGTGGCTGCGGCCCGCACGAGCACCGCACGCCGGCCAGCGTGCAGAAGATGCTGCTGGCCGCCGCGCTGATGCCCCGCCTGGACCCGACCCAGATCGTGGAGGTGACCCGGGCGGATCTGCAGGATCTCGATCCGGCCAGCTCCCTGATGGGGGTGGTCCCGGGCGGCCACTACTCGGTCGAGAGCCTGTGGCTGGGGCTGCTCCTCAAGTCGGGGAACGACGCGGCCAACGTGCTAGCCCGCGTGGGCGGCGGCTCCGCCGGCCGGCCGGGCGGCGTACAGGCGATGAACGACGAGGCGCACCGGCTGCAGGCGAACCAGACCCACGCGGCGACACCCTCCGGCCTGGACGGCCCCGGTCAGTACACCAGCGCGTACGACCTGGCGCTGATCGCGCGGGCCACCTACGCCCGCGAGGACTTCCGCCGGTACATCGCCACCCGGGTGGCGCAGATTCCGGCCGAGGCGGGAACCGAGGGCTTCGCCATCACCCACGACAACACCCTCCTGGACCACTACCCCGGGACGCTCGGCGGGAAGACGGGCTTCACCGACCTGGCCCGGCAGACGTACGTGGGTGTGGCCGAACGCAACGGCCGGCGACTCGCGGTGACCCTGCTCGGCGCAGAGACCGCACCGCTGGGGAGTCTGGGCGAGGCGGCAGCGCTGCTCGACTGGGGCTTCGCCCTCTCCCCCGACGCGTCCGTCGGCCGCCTGGTCACCCCCGACGAGAAGAAGGACGACCATCCGCTGGTCGCCGGCAAGAGCGAGCGGCAGGGCCGCACCGGGATCCTGTCGGCGTTCTCGCTGCCGGTCGTCCTGGGCCTCAGCGCCGCCGTCGTACTGGTCGTCCTGGCCCTGGCCGCCGGGCGGTGGCGCAAGGCCGTGCGCCAGTCAGCCGGCCCGCCCGCCGGACGATCGGGGCGTGACCGGGTCGGGTCGGAACCGTAGTACACCGCCGGGCCGGCCACCACGGAGCGGTGTCCGGTGGACGTTGGCCGGCAGCCACCCGCATCGCCCCGAGCCTGCGAAGACGTCGACAGCCGACGAGCCCGGCACCCACGCCAGGTGCGCGGCGGGCTCGTCGGCGGCCGGCGTCAGGCGCGCGGCGCGGCCACGGCAGCCTGGGCGTCGACGATGCCCCAGCCGTACAGCGGCGAGTAGACGCCGCGCAAGCCGAGCACCGGGGTGCGGGCGGTGGACATCAGTACCGAGTACACGTTGGCGAGGCTGCGCCCCTGGGCGAAGAGCAGGGCCGCGACCCCCGACACGGCGGGCGTCGCCATCGACGTCCCGGCGTACGCGTCGTAGTCGCCCTGCCCGCAGCCGCTGGCGCCGGCACCCACGGGCACACTGGACCACACGTCGTCGTCGCAGTTGACGAGGCCGGCGCCGCCCGGAGCGGCCACCGCCTTCAGGTCGGTCTTCACGCCCAGGTTGGAGTACCAGGCCTTGACCTCGTTGCGGTCGGTGGCGGTCACGCAGAGGGCGCCGTCCTCCCAGGCCGGTGTGTCGCACAGCGGTGCGGTCTCGTTGCCGGCGGCGGCGATGACCGCGACGCCCTTGGTCTGCGCGTAGGCGATCGCCGCGGTGGCGTCGGACTCGAGCCCGGTGAGGGTGAGGGCCTGCGAACCCGGCAGCGCCCCGAGGCTGAGGTTGATCACCTTGGCGCCGTGGTCGGCCGCGTAGCGAATGCCCGCGGCGATGTCGGCGAAGCTGCCACTGCCCGCCTCCAACACCTTGATCGGCATGACCTTCGCATCCGGGGCCACCCCGGCGACCCCGATACCGTTGCCGGTGGCCGCGGCCGCGATGCCCGCCACGTGGGTGCCGTGCTCGTCGCCGGCGTCGGCCGCCCCGTTGGGGCCCCGCCAGTCGCCGTTGCCGCAGGAGGTGGGGCCGCAGCCGACGAAGGTGGCACCGGGTACGAGCTTGGCGCTCAGGTCCGGGTGGCTGAGGTCGACGCCGGTGTCCACCACCGCGATCACCACCCCGGCACCGGTGCTGGTCGCCCAGGCCTGCTCGGCGCGGATCTGCCGCAGCCCCCACTGCTTCTCGGACAACGGATCGTTGGTGGCCGCCTGCACCGGTGTGGCGGCGACGGCCACGAGCGCCGCGGCCACGGCGGCAGCGGTGAACAGTCGGGTGATCGACATGAGACCTCCTCAGATGGGGCTTCATCCCGATATCGGTGACGAGGTTCGATGCGTAACAGCCGGTGTCACCGCACCCGGTTACGCTCGCGGGCATGGGAGATCCGTTCCGGGTACGCATCACCGTCCGCGGCTACGAACTCGACACCCAGGGCCACCTGAACCAGGCCGTCTACCTGCAGTACGCCGAGCACGCCCGGTGGGAGTGCCTGCGCGCCGCCGGCATCTCCCAGGATCGGCTCATCGCCAGCGGGGTGGGACCGGTCGCCCTGGAGGTCACCCTGCGCTACCTACGGGAGCTGCGCGGCGGGGACGAGGTCGACGTGTCCTGCGGGTTCCGTTGGGGCGAGGGCAAGACCTTCCACCTCGACCAGGACTACACCCGCCCCGACGGCACCCCGGTGGCGACCCTGACCGGAGTGGGTGGGCTGATCGACCTGTCCGCCCGGCGACTGGTGCCCGACCCGCGGGAGCGATTCCGGGCGCTGGCCGCCGACCCGGGGCCGCTCAACCTGTGACGCCGCGGGTCTCCCGGGTGGCGGCGAGCGGCACCGTCAGGTCCACCTGGGTGCCCAGCCCGGGCCGGGTGTGCACGACGCTGGTGCCCCGCACCGCTGCCAGGCGACCGTGGATCGAATGGGCCATCCCGAAGTTCGGGGCGCACGATGCGGGATCGAACCCACGGCCGTGGTCGACGAAGCTGGCCCGGATCGCGTCGCCGTCGAGGTCGACGGAGCACCGCGCTGGTGACGCCGGAATGCTTGGCGACGTTGGTCAGCGCCTCGTCGACGGGGCGGTGAGGTCGTCGATCCGACGGGCATCAACAAGGGTCAGAAGGTCTGCTACTGACGACGGGCCGCGGTGGCCCGGCCGGTGACCCGCCGGCCGGGCCACCTTGCCGTCACCGCACGTCGGGGCCGCGCACTCACGGGTGCGGGACGCCGTGACCGCGCCGTTCCTGCCACCCGCGACGGCGCACACGGGCAGCCCGGAGTCGCCGGCGATTGCCGCACCCCAGAGCTGCCCGCTGCCTACGCTTCGAGGGAGAGCTCCGCCGGCCGGGCCGCGGCGCACGCGCCTTCGGGGTGGCCGGAGACCAGGAGTTGGTCCGCACAGGGAGATCGCGAATGAGACTGCGGGAGGTACGCCACCAGACCGGACGGGTGCTGGTGGTGGTCTGCGACAAGGAGGAGGAGGCGGTCACCACCATCGGCGCGGCGCTGCGGGAGCACGGGCTGGTCGCCGCCCGGGTGTCCGCGGTGGGCGGGTTCGCCGAGGCCGAGGTCGGCTGGTTCGACCGGAACGCCGGTGACTACCGCCGCATCCCGGTCGCGGAGCAGGTCGAGGTGCTCTCGCTGCTCGGCGACGTCGCCGCCAAGGACGGCGAGCCCGCCCTGCACGTGCACGCGGTGCTGGGACGGGCCGACGGCAGTACGGTCGGTGGGCACCTGCTGCGCGGCCGGGTGTGGCCGACGCTCGAGGTCATCATCTCGGAGGTGGCACCGGAGCTGGCGAAACGGGTGGATCCGGAGACCGGTCTGGCCCTGATCTCCGCGGCCCGTTGAGCCGCGGGGTCACCGCGTCCGCAGCCGGGTCGCATACCGCGTGCTCCACCGGCACCCGCCGTCCCGTCGCCTGCTCGCGGGCACCCGCTTACCCGTTGCGCACCGCCCCACGTCCACCGGACCGACCCCGGGCTTTCGCGAACTTCGGCCCGGGCGCGCCGCCGCGCTGCCAGATTTGACGGATGGGCGATCGCCGGGGTGTCCGAGGCCGGGGTGGCCGGGCGCGCCGGGCGGCGGCGACCGCCGCCGGGTCCAGGTTGCGGTCGCTGGGCCCGGGCCTGGTGTCGGGGGCCGCGGACACGGATCCGACCACGGTGGCGGCGTTGGTCGTGGTCGGGGCGACCACCATGTTCGGGCTGGCCTGGCTGACCCTGCTGATGATGCCGGCGCTGGTGGTGGTGCAGGTGCTCGCCACCCGGGTGGGCGTGCTGTCGGGGCGGGATCTGCAACGGGCGGTCCGCGACGGCTACGGCCGGGCGCTGAGCATCCTGTTGTTGATCTCGATCCTGGGGGTCAACGTCGTAACGATAGCCGCCGACGTCGCCGCCGGGGCGGCGGCGATCGGCCTGCTGGTCGGGGTGGAGTCCCGCTGGCTGGCGCCGGCCTTCGCCGCGGGGGTCCTCGCCCTGCTGCTGCTCGGCAAGTACGACGAGGTCGAACGGGTCCTCAAGGTGGTGATGCTGGGCCTGCTCGCGTACGGCGCGGCGGCGGTGCTGGCTCACCCGGACTGGCTCGCGGTGGCCCGGGGCAGTCTGATCCCGTCCATCCCCTTCACCGAGGCCCACCTCGCGGGGGCGCTGGCGATCCTCGGCACCACCCTGACGAGCTACATGTACGTGTGGCAGACGGTGGAACAGGTCGAGGAACCGCGGGCCCGCGAGCAGCTCAAATTCCGCGAGTTCGACGCGCAGGTCGGGGGCGGTCTGGCCGCGGTGATCTTCTGGTGCATCCTGGTCGCCAGCGGCGCCACGCTCGGCGCGCACCACCAGCAGGTCGAGACCGCCGAGCAGGCCGCCCAGGCGCTGCGTCCCCTGGCGGGGCCGCTGGCCGGTGTCCTGTTCTCGTTGGGGCTGCTCGCCTCGGCGATCATCGCAGTACCGGTGATCATGGCCAGCGGCGGGTACGTCACCGCCAGCGCCTTCGGCTGGCCGCGGGGGCTGAGCCGCACTCCCCGCCAGGCGCCCCGGTTCTACGCGGTGGTCGTCGCCCAGACCGTGGCCGGCGTAGCCCTGGCCAGCACCGGGATAGGTCCGATCCGGCTGCTGTTCCTGGCGAGCCTGATCGGCGGCATCGCCACCCCGTTGGGGCTGGTCCTGCTCGTCCTGGCCGCCGGAAACCCCAGGCTGATCGGCGCGACCCCGATCCACCTGAGTCTGCGGGTCGCGGGGTGGGCGGTCGCCGCGTTGGTGGCCGCCGTCAGCCTGCTCTTCCTCGCCCAGCAACTCCATCTCGTGCCGGGGGCGTGACGGGTGCCGGGCCGGATTCCTGCGGTGCGCCGCGGTAGCCGGGCCGTGCGCGCGGGCGTTGAACCCCACATGCGGCTGGCTCGGAGGCGGGAACGGTGGTGTGACGTGGGCTCGGTGGCCGTCTGGCGGCGGTGTGCCGCCGCGCCTGCGGGCGGACGGGGGCGCGGATGGACCTGATGCGGTGGTTCGCGGGGGTCGCCGGGCTGGCCGTCCTGGTCCTCGTCGCGAGCAGCATCCTGGGCAGTCTGGTGGTGCCCCGCGGGTTGGGGTCCGCGTTGGTGCGGGTGCTGTGGCGGTCGATGCGATGGGTGCTGCGCCGTGCGTCGGCCCCCTTCCACAGCTACGAGGTGCGCGACCGGTTCCTCGCCTGGCTCGCGCCGGCGGTGCTGATCGCGATGCTGTGGTCCTGGCTGGCCGGGCTGCTGGTCGCGTACGGGCTGCTCATGCACGCGGTGTCCGGGATCTCGTGGCCGGACTCGTTCCGGGAGGCCGGATCCAGTCTGTTCACCCTCGGCTTCGCCTCCGGCAAACGGTCCACGCTCAACCCGCTGGACTTCATCGCCGCGGCGAGCGGACCGGTGGTCATCGCGCTGCAGATCGCCTACCTGCCGACGTTGTACGGCGCGTTCAACCGCCGGGAGCAGGAGGTCACCCTGCTCCAGGCCCGCGCCTCGCAGCCCGCCTGGGGACCCGAGCTGCTGGCCCGGCAGGCCCTCGTCGGCACCGTCGACGAGCTGCGCGGCCTGTACGAGGACTGGGAGCGGCTGGCCGCCGACATCGGCGAGACGCACAGCAACTACCCGGTGCTGCTGTCCTTCCGCTCGCCGCGCCCGTACCGCGGCTGGGTGGTCGCCCTGATCGCGGTGATGGACGCCGCCGCCATGCACATCTCCCTCGCCCCGTCCGCGGCGGTCGTCCCCTCCGCGCGGCTGATGCTGCGGTCGGGGTTCACCGCGCTGCGCGAGATCGCCCGGGTGGTCCGCATCCCGTTCGACTCCGACCCCGACCCCGACGGTCCGCTCCAGCTGACGTTCGAGGAGTACGCCGAGGCCGTGGCGCACATACAGAAGGCCGGCTTCGTCACGGAACGCTCGGCGGAGGAGTCCTGGCCGCACTTTCGCGGTTGGCGGGTCAACTACGAGAGCATCGGCTACGCGTTGGCCCGCAACCTCGACGCCGTGCCGGCCCTGTGGAGCGGCGGGCGGGACTTCCCGCATGAACCGGTAGCCCCCCAGAGGCCCCTCGATCGGCGGCCGCAGCCGTCCCGGGACCATCCCTCCTGACTCGTGCGCCCGGTGGGCGTGCCGGGCCGGCGACTTGATAGGCAAGTGGCTGCTTGCATATACTCGGCACGGTGAAAGACGGTGACGTGTTCAGAGCGATCGCCGACCCGACCCGCCGCAAGATCCTCGACGAGCTGACCGAACGCGACGACCAGACGCTGTTCGAGATCTGCTCCCGGCTGACCATGCGGCACCAGATCACCTCCTCCCGGCAGGCGATCTCGCAGCACCTCGAGCTGCTGGAGGCCGCCGGGCTGGTGGTGTCACGCCGCGACGGGCGTTACAAGTTCCATTCCATCAATCCCGCCCCGCTCGAACAGATCGTCGAGCGGTGGCTCAACCGCCGGACGAAGGAGTCCTCGTGAGGATCAACCTGACCAGCGTGCTCGTCGACGACCAGCGGAAGGCGCTGCGGTTCTACACCGAGGTGCTGGGCTTCGTGAAGAAGACCGAGATCCCGATGGGCGCGGTCAGCTGGCTCACCGTCGTCTCGCCCGACCAGCCGGACGGCACCGAGCTGGTGCTCGAGCCGGACGCCCACCCGGCGGCGAAGCCGTTCAAGGCGGCGCTGGTCGCCGACGGCATCCCGTACACCTCGTTCGCCGTGGAGGACGTGCACAAGGAGTATGACCGGCTGCGGGAGAAGGGCGTCGTCTTCACCCAGGAGCCGACCGCCATGGGTCCGGTGACCACCGCCGTGTTCGACGACACCTGCGGCAACCTGATCCAGATCGCCTCCCAGCAGTAGGCGTCGGGCTGCGGGCCGGAGGTGGCTATCCGGCCCGCACCGCAAGCTGGTCGAGCTGCGGCAACCCGACGCCGAGTTCCCGCAGCCGGGCGCTCGCCACCTCGACGGCATGCAGCTGGCCGACCGTGTCGGCGACGAACAGCCACCGGCTGTCCGGCGACCAGACCATTCCCTGCGGGAAGAACCCGGCATCCACCGCCAGCTCCACCGGGACGTCCCCGCCGGAGCGCAGGTCGAGCAGATGGACCCGGGGCAATGCGCCCGGCGAGGTCACCCAGATGGCGGCCCTTGTCCCGTCCGGCGAGATCAGCCCACGGCTGACCTCGTTCTCCGGCAGCCGCAGCGGCACCGCGCGTCGGGCCCCGGTGCGCTGCTCGATCAGGACCGCGGCGCAGCGCAGGCGCTCGTCGCACTCCCGGGCCAGCCAGTGTTTCGGGCCGACGGCGAGCACCTCGCCGGTGGTGATCCGGCGGACCCCGTCGGGGCGCAGCGAGTAGACCCCGCCGGTCGCGCCGACCAGCGGGTATCCGGCACCGTCCGGCTCGGCGAAGCCCTGCATGTTCCGAGGGAGCACGAGCGTCTGCCCGGTGCGCCGGCCGTCGAAGCGGACCAGGAGCATCCGCCCGGCCTCCTCCTCACTCACCCACACCGAGGTCGGATCCGGACCGGGCAGCGCCGCGCCACTGCGGCTGAACTCGTCGGTCGCTTCGGCCGCGGGTCCCCCGTCCGGCACCACGTAGCCGGGCACCGCGTCCAACGGCCGGACGACCACCCGGTCGGGGCCGACCAGGAAGTTGACCGGGCCGGTGCTGCGCAGCATCGGCACGGGGGTGGTGGTCACCCGGCCGCTGGCGAACTCGACGCGGACCACCGATTCCGGCCCCCGGCCGTACAGCTGCCAGCCGGCGTCGATCCCGAGCAGGGGGTGGCCGAGCTCGGTGACCGCTGGGGCGGCCGGCCTGGGGGTGGCCCCGCTCGGCGATGCGGCGGCACTGGTCACGGACGGCGACGGGGTCGCCGGTGGCCGGTCCGCCCGGCTGTCGGCGCCGGTGCGCGCATAGACGGCCAGCCCGACGCCGGCGACGAGCACCAGCGGCAGCCACTTCCGCCAGGGGCGCCGGGGGCGGTCGTCGCGGACCGGACCGCCGATCTCGATGATGTCGCCCGGGTGGTCGTCGGCCGTCACCCTGCCATCATCTCCCGCGGTGCCGCCTGGCGCTGCCCCCCGGTCCGCGGTTGGCCGCCCGTCCACGGCGTGTGAGGATGCGGCGCATGCGAGCGGTGATCTTCGACGAGTTCGGTGTCCGACCCGAGGTCCGCGACGTCCCGGATCCGGTGCCGCCGCCCGGTGGCGCGGTGATCCGGGTCGAGGCGACCGGGCTGTGCCGCAGCGACTGGCACGGGTGGCAGGGGCATGACCCCGACATCCGCCTGCCGCACGTCCCGGGCCACGAGTACGCCGGGGTCGTCACGGCGGTCGGCGCCGGCGTACCCGGCTGGCGACCCGGCGACCGGGTCACCGTGCCCTTCGTCTGCGCGTGCGGGCGGTGCCCGACCTGCCTCGCCGGCGACCAGCAGGTGTGCGAGCGGCAGACGCAGCCCGGCTTCACCCACTGGGGCTCGTTCGCCGAGTACGTGGCGGTGCGGAACGCCGACGTCAACCTGATCCGGCTCCCCGACGAGCTGGGCTACCCGGCCGCGGCGGCGCTCGGCTGCCGGTTCGCCACGGCGTTCCGGGCGGTGGTCGGCCAGGGGCGGGTCGCCGCGGGCGAGTGGGTGGCGGTGCACGGCTGCGGCGGCGTGGGACTGTCCGCGGTGATGATCGCGGCGGCGTGCGGTGCGCAGGTGGTGGCCGTCGACATCGCCCCCGGCGCGCTGGAACTCGCCCGACGCTGCGGTGCCACCGTCTGTCTGGACGGACGTGCCCTCGCCGGCCCCGGCGCGGTGGCCGCGGCCGTTCGCGACGCGACCGGCGGTGGGACCCACCTGTCGCTCGACGCCCTGGGCAGCCACGCCACCTGCGCCGCCTCCATCGAGAGCCTGCGGCGGCGCGGACGGCACGTGCAGGTCGGTCTCCTGCCCGCCGCCCAGGGCCGTCCCGCTCTGCCGATGGACCTCGTGATCGCGTACGAGCTGGAGCTACGCGGCAGCCACGGCATGGCCGCCCACGCCTACCCGGAGCTGCTCCGGCTGGTCACCGCGGGCGTGCTGCGCCCCGCCGAGCTGGTCACCCACACCATCGGCCTCGCCGAGGTGCCCGACGCGTTGGCCGCCATGGACGGTCCCGCGCCGGGCGGAATGTGCCTCATCCGACCGGCGTGAGTGGGCGGGCCGCAGGCGGTGGCACACCGGTGGGTGCGCGGAGGATCCGCTCAACCGGCTCGGGTGCCCGCCGCCGCGGCAGGCCCGGCGTTCGCCGGGTCCGCGACCGGCCGGCCGGCCGGCGAATGGCCCACCTCGGCGGCGGGCGCTGCCTCCGGCGCCCGTGGCGGCCACCGGGTCAGGCCGACGCCGAGCAGGACGACGACCATGCCGACGGTCATCCGGATGGTGACCGGCTCGTCGAGCAGGAGCGCGCCCAACGTCACCGAGACGACCGGCAGGAGATAGCCGACGCTGGCGGCGTTGGTGGCGCCCTCGTGGGTGATGATCTTGTAGGTGAGGTGGAAGGTGACCGCCGTGCAGCCGAGGGCGAGGACGACGAGGGCGCCGACCGACGCCACGGTCACCCGCGGCGCGTCGAGGCCACCGACGGGCAGGAACAGGGCGCTCCAGCCGGTCGCGACGAGCAGTTGGGCGCTGGACAGCACGATCGTCGGTACGCCTCGGCCGACCAGGGTCCGCCCCAGGTAGGCGAAGGCGGCGGCGTAGCTGACGGCCGCGCCGAGGATGGCCAGGGCGTTCCAGCTGACCAGACCCCCGTGGCGCCACGGAGCGAAGATGGTCACGACTCCGGCGAAGCCGAGCAGGAGGCCGCCGAGGCGGATCGGACGCAGGTCGCGCTCCGCGCCGATCGCGAGGCCCAGCAGCAGCGACCAGAGCGGCGTGGTGGCGTTCAGCACCCCGGCGGTTCCCGAGTCGACGGTCCGCTGGCCGAGGCTGAACAGCGCGAACGGCAGGGCGTTGCAGAGGAAGGCCGCCACGGCCAGGTGCCGCCAGATCGACGGGTCCGTGGGCAGGCGGTGGCCGGCCAGCCGGCACGCCAGCAGGAGTGCCGCGGCGCCCAGGGCGCACCGGACGAAGGTCACCTGGGCGGGTGTGAACCCGTCCAGGGCCACGGTGATCCACAGGAAGGTGGAGCCCCACAACAGGGCCAGTACGCCCATCCGGAGCAGGTTCCGTGCGCCGCCGCTGATCATGGCTCTCCCGTCGAGGGGTGTCGTCGCGTCGTGCCGGCTCCACGGTGCCCCGACCGGATCAGCAGGACAAGTGAACGTTTCTACCTGACCGTTAAGCTCTGCTACATGCTTGACGTGCGTCGCCTCCAGGTCCTCCGCGCGGTCGTGACCAGCGGCTCGGTCACCGCGGCCGCGACCCATCTCGGTTACACCCCGTCGGCGGTCAGCCAGCAGATCGCCGCGCTGGAGCGGCAGACCGGCGTCCGGCTGCTGGAGCGGATCGGCCGGGGCGTACGCCCCACCGCGGCCGGCCGGCTGCTCACCGAGCACGCCGGCATCATCGGCCGGAGCATCGCCGACGCGGAGACCGCGCTGGCGGAGCTCCGGGCCGGCCGCACCGGGCTACTGACGGTGCGCTACTTCGCCACCGCCGGCGCCGCCCTGATCCCGCCCGCGCTGGCGCGGTTCCGCCACCACCATCCGGACGTACGCGTCGAGTTGAAGCTGATCGACCCTGACCCGCTGCCGGAGGTGGCGCAGGGCCGCGCGGATCTGGCCATCCTCGTCCGCACGGGCGCGCCGCTCCGCGACGGCGTCCACCTCGTCCACCTGCTCGACGATCCGTACCTGGCCGTCCTGCCCGGCGATCACCGCCTCGCCGCGAAGGAGGCGGTCGACCTGGCCGATCTCGCCGCGGAGCCCTGGGTCAGCAGCGAGCCGGCCGGGCCGTGCCGGGAGGTGGTGCTGGCCGCCTGCGCGGCGGCGGGTTTCCATCCGCGGACCGCGGTGGAGTGCGACGACTACCCCACCGCGCAAGGTTTCGTCGCCGCCGGGCTCGGCGTCAGCGTGATCCCGCGGACCGCCCTCGACAGCCGCCACCCCGAGGTGGCCGTCCGGGAGATCCGGAACCCGCGGCCGGTCCGGCGGATCCACGCGGCGGTCCGGGAGACCTCGCTGGAGCAGCCGGCGCTGCGCGCCCTGCTCACCGCGCTGCGGGACGCGGCATGCGGGCGCGACTGACCGACCGCGGCGGCAGACCCGGCCGCCGCCACCGGCCCGCGGTTCACGCCGGGTCGCCGCCGCCCGAGGTGGCGTCTGCCTGCTCGGCCGGCGGAGGTTCGTCGTCACCGCCCCGCCGCCGGCGGCGTTCCCGCCTGCGCCCGAGCAGCGCCGCGACGAGCAGCGACCCGGCGGCGGTCGCGCGTCCCCAGCGGCGCAGGGCCACCCGGAGCGCCCGGGCCGGCGGCGGGGGCGGCCCCGGCACCACGACCCGGTCCACGCCCGGGTAGGCCAGCCGGGCGGTCTCGACCGCCTCCTCCTCCGACGTGACGGCCCGGTTGTTGGTGAGGGTCAGCTGTCCGGCCTCGTTCCGGTAGCGCCACCGCCACACCTCACCCTGTGGCCAGAGCTCGATCCGCTCCCCCGGGCGGTGGCGGACGGGGACCTCGGGTTCGTCCTCGCCGGTCGGGCGCCGCGGCGCGGGGCGGGCCCCCCGGCGCAGGTCGGCCCGGGTGAGTTCCCCGAGGGAGGCGGCCTCGCCCCGGTGCAGCGCCCGCGCGATGAGGAACGCGAGCACGCCGGTCACGATCGGCAGGACCAGCACCAGGACGCGGAACAGCGCCAACAGGTCGTAGACCGGCACCCGGAGCAGCCGGGCGAGGATGTCGTCGCCCGCGGCCACCACGAGGACCACGTAGAAGGTCAGTGCGCCCACGCCGATGCCGACCCGGACCGGGTGGTTCCGGGGCCGGTCGAGCAGCTGATGCGGGCGGCGGTCGCGGGTGCACCATCGTTCGATGAACGGCCACAGGTAGAGGGCGACGAAGCTCAGCCCGCCGAGCACGACGCCGGGGAAGAACGGGGCCGGCACCAGGTACCCGCCGATGCGGAACTCCCACGGCGGGAACAGGCGCAGCGCGCCGTCGCCCCAGGCGACATACCAGTCCGGCTGCGCCGGCGAGCTGGACTCGGCCGGCGCGAACGGACCGTACAGCCAGACCGGGTTGATCTGGACCAGCCCGCCGAGGGCGAACAACACCGCCAGCACCCAGGCGAACAGGGCGAGCGTGCGCAGGGTGTAACCCGGCCAGAACCGGGAGCCGACCACGTTGTGCTCGGTCCGTCCCGGGCCCGGGAACTGGCTGTGCTTCTGCCGCACCAGGATGCCCAGATGCAGCGAGACGAGGGCGACGAGGATCGCCGGTACGAGCAGCACGTGGGTGATGAACATCCGCGGGATCATCTCGTCGGAGGGGAACTCGCCGCCGAGGGCCAGCGCGGCCAGCCAGGTCCCCACCAGGGGGATGGACTCCACCACCGAGGTGATGATCCGCAGACCCAGCCCGGACAGGAGGTCGTCGGGCATGGAGTAGCCGGTGAAGCCGTTGGCCAGGGCGAGGGCCAGCATGGTCACGCCGATCAGCCAGTTGAGTTCGCGCGGCTTCCGGAACGCCCCGGTGAAGAAGATCCGGGACAGGTGCAGCACGATCGCCGCGACGAAGGCCAGCGCCGCCCAGTGGTGGGTCTGCCGGATCAGCAGTCCGGCCCGGACGTCCCAGCTCAGCCGCACCGTCGAGGCGTACGCGGCGGAGGTGGTGGCGCCGTCCAGCGGGGCGTAGGAGCCCTGGTAGACCCGGTCGGCGGAGCTGGCGTCGAAGAAGAAGGTGAGATAGACGCCGGTGAGGATCAGCGCGATGAACGAGTAGAGCGCGATCTCCCCGAGCATGAACGACCAGTGGTCGGGGAAGATCTTCGCCAGCGCCCGGCGGGTGATCGGGGAGAGCCGGAGCCGGTCGTCCAGCGCGCGGGCCAGCGGACCCATGATCATGGTCGGCTCCAGAATCCGGCGCCGGGCGGCGCGGTGAAGTCGCCGGTGGCCCGCAGGAAGCCGTCCGGGCCGACCTCGATCGGCAGCCCCGGCAGGGGCCGTGCCGCGGGGCCGGCGATCGGCCGGGCGCCGGCCAGCAGGTCGAACGAGGACTGGTGGCAGGGGCAGAGCACCCGGCCGGCGCCCTTGAGGTAGAGCCGCACCGGGCAGCCGGCGTGGGTGCAGAGCAGCGACCAGACGACCAGGCCGCCCAGGTGCCCGCCAGCGGGCTGGCGGATGAAGCGCTCCGGGTTGAGGCGGACCGCGAACGCGGGCGCGTCCCCGACGTCGATGCTGCCCTCCGGAAAGACCGCGACCATTGTGTCGGCTGGCACGTCGTCCGGCCGCAACGGTCGCCCCTGGTCGTCGACCAGCCGGACACCCGGCCCCCACGGGGTGTCCTTCAGCGACCGCGTCGGGCGTTGCCGGTCCAACGGAAGCAGGGAGCGCAGCGGGAACAGCGCGGCGACGCCGAGGGCGGTCAGCGCGAAGCCGAGCGCCGCGAGCAGCCCCCACCGACGCGTCGGGCTCTCCGGCGCGCGGAACACCGCCGCGGTCATTGCCTGCTCGGCGGGGGGCGGAACGAAGCCCTCGTGCTCCTCGACGTAGCCGCCGACCGGCACCAACCGGCGGGACCAGACCGCGAGCCCCACCGCCAGGCCGGCGAAGGCGACCGCCAGGCACACCCCTTCCCACTGGGTACCGCCGTTCAACCCGTACGTGACCGCGAAGCCGACCGCCCCGGCGGCGCTCACCAGGAACGCGGCGGTGATCCGGCGGCTCGCGGCCCGCTCGCTCTTCGACGGAGTCCGGCCGCTCACTCCCCCGCCCTCCGGCCCAGCCATCGCACGGCGCCCACCAGCAGGGCGAGCACCACCACCCAGCCGACCAGCCCCTCGGCCAGCGGTCCCAGCCGGCCGATCGGGTTGCCGCCCCGGTCCAGTCGCTCGGAGCGCAGCCGCTGCACGTAGCTGGTCAGGTCGTTCACCTGCCGGTCGGTGAGCACCTGGCTGGGGAAGGCCGGCATCAGCCCGGGCCCGACCCGGACCGCCTCGGCGACCTGGGTGGCCGTGGACTCGTACAGCGGCGGAGCGATCCAGCCGTTGGTGAGGACCGCACCGGAGCCGCCCGCCCCGTGGCAGGGCGCGCAGTTGGCGGCGAAGAGTGCGCGGCCCGAGACCACGTCGCCGGGCGCGACCCGGGGAATCTGCGGGCCCCCGCCGCCGAAGCTGGCCACGTGGCCGACCAGCGCGGAGATGTCGTCGGCGGAGAAGACCGGTGCGCGGCGGGTGGCCTGCGGCACCTCCTGCGAGAGCGGCATCCGCCCGGTGGAGAGCTGGAAGTCCACCGAGGCCGGTCCGACGCCGATCAGGGACGGGCCCCGCTGCGATCCCTGTCCCTGCGGCCCGTGGCAGCTCGCGCACTGCTCCAGGTAGAGCTGGGTGCCCCGGTCGGCGGCGGGGGTGGTGGCGGTCGGGCTCGGGGTGGGTGCGGGCGCGAGCGCCACCGGTCCCGCGGCCAGCGCCAGGACGGACCCGACCGCGAGGGCCCGGCGGGGGTGCGGGGTGGGCAGCGTCACCGCTCGTGGTCGCCGCATCGGTCAGTCCAGGGTGTTGAGGTACGCGGCGATGTCCTGCGCGTCGATCGCGCTGACGCCCAGCTTCGGCATGGCGGTGCCCGGTTCGACGGCCTGCGGGTCGGTGATCCACCGTTGCAGGTTGTCGGCGTTGTTGGGCAGCTCACCGGCGATGTACGACCGGGCACCGAAGCGGGTCAGCGGCGGGCCGACCAGCCCACCGGCCTGGTCGATGCCGGGAATGGTGTGGCACGAGCCGCAGCCGTACTGGGCGATGAGCTGCGCACCCCGGTCGGGCCGGCCGACGCGGGACTCGGGCGGCGGTGGGGGCGGCGCCGAGGCGCAGCCGGCCACGGTGACGACCGGCAGCGCCGCCAGCACGGCGCCCAGCATCCAGAGACGACGGCTCATCGCACCATCCCTTCCGTTGCGGCACCGGTCGCCGCCGGCTTCGGGTGCCGGCCCGGCCGGTCGGCAACCAGGTGGTCGGGCCGGTCCCGGTCCAGCCGCAGTAGCCAGGCGAGGAAGACCGCCAACGTCGCCACCAGCACCGCCACGTCCATCGGCGCCCACATCAACAGCCCGGCGAGCTGCTGGTCGGCGACCGGGTCGGGGCCGAGGACGCGCGCGGGATAGACCGGCTCGGGGGCGAAGGTGAGGGCCGCGCCGAGGGCGGACGCGGGCAGCATGGTGCCGACCAGCAGCAGCAGCGACACCGGAGCGGGCGCCCGGTGGCGCGCCGGGCCGAGCACCGGCGCCCACAGCAGCCAGGCCGCCGCCACCAGGCTCACGTGCTCGGCGGCGTGCAGGACCGGGCGGTCCACCGCGGCGACGTACGGGCCCGGCAGGTGCCAGAACCACAGGACGAGGGTCTGCGCCGCGGCGGCCAGCAGGGCGTACCCGGCCGGGCGACGCAGCCGACGCACCGGGCCCGCGGCCCGCCAGCGGGCCAGCAGCCGGCGCAGCGGCCGGGGTGCGGCCACGGTCAGCGGCAGCCCGGCCGCGCCCGCCGCGAGCAGCGGGCCGGCCACCAGCAGGAGCAGCATGTGCTGGGCCATGTGGCCGGCGAAGGAGGACTCCGCCAGCCGGTGCACCGGCCCCTGGTCGGCCGCCAGCACCACCAGCAGCCCACCGCCGAACGCAGCCACCCGCCAGCCCGGCACGACCCGGCCGGGGCCACGGCGCGCCCACAGCTCCTGCACGCCCCGGCCGTAGCCGGCGGCGAGCAGGCAGAGCCCCGCGACGACCAGCATGGTCAGCAGGCCGTCGGTCACCTCGCCGGGGCCGGGCCCGTGGGCCCGGTAGCCGCTCAGCCCTGACATGGCGGGAACACCAGCACGGCGACGCCGCCGAGCGCGATGATCGTCAGGAACAGCAGGTTCGCCCAGACACCCACCACGGCGAGCATCCGGGACCGGTCGAGGGCCCGGTCGTGGGCGCCGGCCGCCCGCGCCTGCCCGGTACGCCTCAGCACCAGGGTGGCGACCAGCAACGATCCCAGGGTGGCCACGCCCGGGACGAACACGGCGACGCTGAGGGCCTGCCAGAGCGGTACGCCGGCGATGCGCTCGGACTTGGCGGCGCAGGCGAGTTCGTCCAGGCTCCAGGCGGCGATCAGATGCACCGCCCAGGCGATCGCGCCGCCGAGCACGCCGTACCAGAGCAGCAGCCCGCCGGTCAGGCGGGCGTGTGGGCCGGGTCGCGCGGTCATCACAGGCGCGGGGAAAGGTAGACGGTGAACAGGATGGCGACCCACACCGTGTCGACGAAGTGCCAGTAGATCGCGGCGTTGCGGACCCGTTCGTGGCGGTGGGACCCGAAGCTGCCGCCGCGCAGGGAGGCGACGAGCAGCCACCCGATCATCATCAACCCGACGCTCACGTGCAGCCCGTGGAACCCGGTGATCACGTAGAACAGCGACCCGTAGACGTTGGTGGTCATGGTGAAGAGCCGGAGGTCGTCCTGGTACTCGATGACCAGTAGGGCCATGAAGGACAGCCCCATCACCAGGGTCGCGGCGAGACCGGCGCGCAGACGCCAGCGCTGGCCCCGCCGGATGCCGTGTTCCGCCCAGACCACCGGCAGGCTGCTGGGCACCAGCACCCCGGTCATCACCAGCGGGATGAGCAGCTTCGGCTTGTCGATGCCGTCGGGCGGCCAGACGGGGCCGTGCTGGAAGCGGAGGTAGAAGTAGCTGCCGAGCAGGCAGGCGAAGAGGGTGGCCTCGGTGGCCACGAACATCACCATGCCCCACCAGCCGGTCGGCCGGCCGACCGGCTCCTCCGTGGTCAGCGCCTCGACACCGGTGGCCGCGGCCACCACCCCGCCCCGGTCCGTCATGACGCTATCCCGATTTCCTCGTCGGGCCGCCGGGGCGGCCAGAGCCACGCCGCGATCGTCGCCGCCACCGCCAGTACGGCGGCCACCGCGACCGGGTACGCGCCCAGCAGCAGGGCGGTGAAGAAGATCAGCAGTACGCCGGCGAGCACGAGCGGCTTGAACGACGGCTCCGGCATCTGCGCCGCGCGCTCGGGGCGCGCGTCCAGCTCGCTGGTGAACAGGGTGCGCTTGCCCTCGCTGAGGATGCGGTCCTTGGTCGCGCCCGTGGTGGTCGACTCCACGGTCCGTTCGTCCCAGGTGGGATGCAGGCTGTGCACGCGGGGAATGACCGGGAAGTTGTACGCCTCGGGTGGCGAGGCGGCCGACCATTCCAGGCTGTCGCCCTCCCACGGGTCCGGCCCGGCCGGCCGGCCCCGCCGGATCGCGTGCACCACGCCGATGAGCACCAGCAGCAGCCCGAGTGCCAGCACGTACGACCCGATGCTGCTGATCAGGTTCCCCACATCCCAGCCCAGGTCGCTGCGGTAGGTGTAGACGCGCCGGGGCATGCCGAACAGGCCGTAGAGGTGCATGGGGAAGAACGTGACGTGCATGCCGGTGAAGACCAGCCAGAACGCCCACCGCCCGAGCCCCTCGTGGTACATCCGACCGGTGATCTTGGGGAGCCAGAAGTAGATGCCGGCGAGTATCGGGAAGAGCGCCCCGCCGAGCAGCACGTAGTGGAAGTGGGCCACCACGAAGTACGAGTCGGTGACCTGTTGGTCGAAGGCGGTCAGCGCGAACATCGCGCCGGTGAAGCCGCCGAGCACGAAGGTCACGATGAACCCGATGACGAACAGCAGCGGGACCCGCAGCACCAGCCGGCCGAGCATCATGGTGGCCAGCCAGGCGAAGATCTGGATCCCGGACGGGATGGTGATGATGGTGCTGGCCGCGCTGAAGAAGCTGTACGACAACTGCGGCAGCCCGGTGGCGAACATGTGGTGCACCCAGACCCCGAACGAGACGATGGAGATCGCGACGATCGCCAGCACGATCAGCGGGTAGCCGACGACGCCACGGCGGGTGAACGCGGGGAGCACGGCGGAGACGATGCCCAGCCCGGGCATCACGATGATGTAGACGTCGGGGTGCCCGAAGATCCAGAACAGGTGCTGCCAGAGCAGCACGTTCCCGCCGCCGCCCGGGTCGAAGAAGTGGGTGTCGAACCGGCGGTCGAGGAAGAGCAGCGCGTTGTCCGTGTTCAGCGCGGGCAGGGCGAAGACCACCATGAAGGCGGTGGCCACGATCGCCCAGACGAACAACGGCACCCGGTTGAGCGACATCCCCGGCGCGCGCAGCTTGAGCGCGGTGACGATGAAGTTGATCGCGCCCGAGGTGGTGGAGATGCCGAGGAAGAGCAGGCCCAGCGCGTAGACGTCCATGTGCAGGCCGGGGTTGTGCTGTTCCTGGTTGAGCGGCGCGTAGGCGAACCAGCCGTTGTTCGGCGCCGCCCCGAACGGCAGGCTCGCCCACATGAACAGCCCGGCGAAGAGGAACGCCCAGTAGCCGAAGGCGTTCAACCTGGGGAACGCCATGTCCCGGGAGCCGATCATCAGCGGGACGAGGAAGTTGCCGAAGCCGAACAGCATCGGCGTGGCGAACAGGAAGATCATCGCCGTGCCGTGCATGGTGAAGAGCTGGTTGTACTCCTGCGGCGACAGCACGCCGGACTCGGGCCGGGCGAGCTGGGTGCGCATCAGCAGGGCGCTGAGCCCGGCGAGGACGAAGAAGAACGCGGCGGTGACCAGGTACCGTCGGCCGATCTTCTTGTGGTCCACAGTGGTGAGCCAGGCGCGCAGCGAGCGGGGTTCGTCCCAGTGCTCGGCCAGCCGGGTCAGGTCGTCGCGGCCGATGCCGGGTGGTGTGCTGGTGGTTGTGGACATGGTGGCCCCTACTCCAGCGACCGAAGGTAGGCGATGAGGTCGGGCAGTCGGGCGGCGTCGACCGGTTGCGGCGGCATGGCGTTGCCGGGCTTGACGGTCTGCGAGTTGGCGATCCAGCCGCCGAGGTGGCCGGCGTCGTTGGGTACGGCGCCGGCGCCGATGCTCCACCGCGATCCCACGTTCGACAGGTCGGGCCCGACCCGCCCCTGCGCGCCGGTGCCCCGGATCGAGTGGCAGGCGGCGCAGGTGCCCTGCACGAAGGTCTGCTGGCCGCGCCGTTCGGCATCCGTCTGGGGCGCCCGGGCCGGGGCGTCGAGCCGGTCCAGGAAGGCGTCGAAGTCGGCGCGGGGTTGCGCCACCACGAGGAACGCCATGTGGGCGTGCTGGGTGCCGCAGTACTCGGCGCACTGGCCGCGGTAGCTGCCGGCCTGCCGCGCCTCCAGCCAGGTCTCGCGGGTCTCGCCGGAGATCAGGTCGGTCTTCGGCATCAGCTGCGGCACCCAGAAGCTGTGCAGCACGTCGTCGGTGCGCAGGCGTACCTTGACCCGCTCCCCCACCGGGATGTGGATCTCGTTGGCGGTGGCGCCGGATCGGCCCGCGTAGCGCACCTCCCACCACCACTGGTGGCCGATGACCTCCACGGTCAGCGCGTCCCGGCCCGGTCCGGCGCCGAGCGCGGCGAGGTCCCGCAGGCCGACGCCGTACACGGCCACGAGGATGATGAACGGCAGTCCGGCGCCGGCGATCGTCACGAAGCGCAGCGGCTGGCCGTGGCGCACCCGGGCGGCGCCCCGCCGGAACACCAGCGCCCACGCGAGCAGCGCCATGACCTCGGCGAACACCGCCACGGAGATCCAGAACAGCAGCCACCAGAGGCCGTTGACCCGGGCCGCTCCGGTCCCCTGCGGATTCAACGCGGACGGTGACCCGCCGGAGCAGCCGGCGAGCAGCAGCAGGCCGGCCAGCAGCAGCATCGGCCCGGGTCGGCGCTGCCGCCGGGCCGGGTGCGGGGCAGTCTCCGCTGTCGTCCTCATCGGCAAGGACCTTAGTCCCGGTTGACCGCCTTCACCCGTTTTATTCCGAACGGGGGGATATAGGGCTACGAGCGCCTTATGGTGGGCTCCAGTCCCCACCTTCGGTCAAGCGCCCCTGGGACGCGGACAGGGAGATCATGCAAGCCTCCACGGTGGACCTCGTCGCGGACACGGCCAGAGCGGCCGCCGCGCGCCGGACGATGGGCTGGGTCGCCGGCGGGCTCGCCGCGGCGGCCACGGCGGCCGGCGCGTGGCTCGCGCCCCCCGACGAACTGCAGGGCGACGCGCAACGGCTGATGTACGTGCACGTCCCCGCCGCCTGGGTGGCGTACGCCGCGTTCGCGGTCGTACTCGTGGCCAGCGGGGCGTACCTGATCGGCGGTGACCTGCGCTGGGACCGGTTCGCCCGGGCGGCGGCCGAGCTCGGCGTGGTGCTCACCGCCGCCGCCATCGCCACCGGATCCGTCTGGGGGCACCTGGTCTGGGGCACCTGGTGGGCCTGGGATCCCCGCCTGGTCAGCACGGCCCTGCTGCTGCTCACCTACGCCGGCTACCTCGCCCTACGGCGGGCGCTGGCCGAGCGGACCGGGGGACGCGACGGCGGCGACCACCGGGTGGCGAAGCCCGCCGCCGTCGCCGGGGTGGCCGGGTTCCTCCTCGTGCCCGTGGTGCACTTCTCGGTCGTCTGGTGGCGCTCGCTGCACCAGCAGGCGACGATGCTGGCCCCGCACCGGCCGCCGATCGACGCCCGGATGGCCACCGCGCTGCTGCTCGCCGTGGCCGCCGCAACCCTCGCCGCGTGCTGCGTGCTGCTGCACCGGGTGGTCCGACTGGAGCGCCGCCTGGCGCCCGAGCCCGCCCCCACCGCCGAACGCACCCGGGTGAGAGTCGGATGATGCGTCGCCGGACGGGCCGGGTGGCCCTCCTCGCCGTGCTGCTCGCCGCCAGCGGTCTGCTGGTCACCAGCGCGCTTCGCGACACCGTCACCTACTACCGGACCCCGGCAGAGCTGCTCGACGACCCGGACCTCGCCCGGCACCGGGTCCGCCTCGGCGGTGACGTGGTGCCCGGATCGCTGCGCCACGACGGCGACCTGGTGACGTTCCGGCTCGCGGCGGCGGGTCGCGAGATCGCCGTCGAGCAACGCGGCGCGCCGCCCGAGACGTTCCGGGAGGGAACCGGGGCGGTCGTCGAGGGCACGCTGTCGTCCGACGGTGTGTTCCGCTCGGACCACGTGGTGGTCCGGCACGGCAACGAGTACCGGCCGTCGTCCCCACCCGTGGCTCCGGTCAATGCTCGGTGACCTCGGCACCGCCAGCCTCGCCATCGGGCTGGCCTGCGCGACCCTGACCGCCCTGCTCTGGCTGCGGGTGGCCCTGTTCGACGCGCCCGTACGCACCGCCCGGCTCGGCAGCACCGCCACCCTGGCCGCCGCCGCCGTGGCCTGCGCCCTGCTGGAGACCGCGCTGCTCCGGCACGACTTCAGCGTACGGTTCGTGGCCGAGAACGGCGGCCGGCACGTCCCGCTCTACTACACGCTGACCAGCCTGTGGTCCGCGCTGGACGGCTCGCTGCTGCTGTGGCTGCTGGTCCTCGGCGGGTACGCGGCGCTGCTGGCCCGGCGCGCGTACCCGCCCCGGCTGCACGGGTACGCGATGGTGGTCGTCAGCGTGGTCATGCTGTTCTTCTTCGCGCTGTCCAGCTTCGCCGCGAACCCGTTCCGCCCGGTGAGCCCGGTGCCGACCGACGGCCCCGGACCGAACCCACTGCTGCAGCAGCACCCGGCCATGGGCGTACACCCGCCGCTGCTCTACGCCGGTTATCTCGGTCTGGTCGTACCCTTCGCGTTCGCGCTCGCGACGCCGCTGGCCGGGCGGGACGGACGCGACTGGGTGCGGATGGCCCGCCCGTGGGCGCTAGTGGCCTGGGCCGCGCTCACCGGCGGCATCGGCCTCGGCGCCTGGTGGTCGTACGCGGTGCTGGGCTGGGGCGGTTACTGGGCCTGGGACCCGGTGGAGAACGCCTCCCTGCTGCCCTGGCTCACCGCCACCGCGTTCCTGCACACCACGCTGGTACGCGGCCGGACCGCCTGGCACAGCGCACTCGCCTGCGCGAGCTTCCTGCTGGTGCTGCTGGGCACCTTCCTCACCCGGTCCGGCGCGGTGGCCAGCGTGCACGCCTTCACCGATTCACCGCTGGGTCCGATGCTGCTCGGCTTCGTGCTGCTGGCGGTGGTTGTGTCGACCGTCCTGACCGGCCGGCGGGCCCCCGAACCGGCCCGCACCGGACGGCCGCGGGCGCTCTCCCGCCCCACCCTCGTGCTGGTCAACGGGGTACTCCTGGTGACCATCGCCGCAGTGGTGCTGATCGGCACGATCCTGCCGCTGCTGTCCGCCCCCTTGGGCGGGACCCGCGCGTCCGTGGGACCCGCCTACTACCAGCGCACCGCGGTGCCGCTGGCGGTGGTGGTGCTGCTGGTGCTGGGCGTGCCGCCCGCCCTACGTGACCGGTCGGCGGCGCTGCGGCGGCTCGCCGTGCCCGCCGGCGTCGGCCTCGGCACGGTGGCTCTGGTCGGACTGCTCAGCCGACCCGGCCCGGCCGCGCTCACCGCGTTCGGCGCGGCGGCGTTCGTCCTCACCGGACTGGCCGGTGACCTGGTCCACCGGCTGCGCCGGTCCGGCCCCCGCCCCGGCCGGCTCGCCGGGCTGGTCGCGCACGCCGGGCTCGCCCTGGTCGCGCTGGGCGTCGCCGGGTCGTCGGCGTACGGGCGGGACGCCGAACGGACACTGCGGGTCGGCGAGACCCTGCGGGTGGGTGACGTCGCGGTCCGCCTGGTCGGCGTGGACCGGACCGGCGGCAGCGGGAGCATGGCGGTGCGGGCCCGGCTGGCGCTCACCGCGTCGGGCCGCGCCGGCCCGGCGATCACCCCGGCGCTGCGCTATCACCCGGCCCGGGACACCGCGGTGACCGTGCCGGCGATCGGCACCGGCCTGCTGCGGGACACGTACGTCACGCTGATCGCGGTCAGCGAGGACAGCGGCAGCGCCACCGTACGACTCGCGGTGAACCCGCTCGTCGGCCTGATCTGGGCCGGCGGGGCGCTGACCGCCACCGGCGGGCTGCTCGCCGCCGCCCGCTCCACACGGCGGCCGGCCGCCCGCGCCGGCCGGGCGGAGCCCGCCCCGGTGGCCGTCGGTTCCGGAGCGGCACGGTGAGGCGCCCGGCGCTGCGCCGCCCCGGATGGCTGCGCGGCGGGCCGGCGGTGGTCCTCGTACTCACCGCTGTCGTCGGCACTCTGGTCGTCCTCGGCCTGCGCGCACCCGCCGCCCCGAACCCGGGCGAGGGGTTGGCGGTGGCGGGCACACCCGCCCCGGCGCTGTCCGGCCCCACCCTGGACGGTGGCCGCTTCGCGCTCTCCGACGTCCGGGGCCAGGTGGTGCTGGTCAACGTCTTCGCCTCCTGGTGCGGGCCCTGCCGGGACGAGCTGCCGCTGCTGGTCGACGCCGAGCGTGAGTGGTCGCCACGCGGCGTGCGGCTGGTCGGGCTGAACATCCGCGACGGTGCCGAGGCGGTCCGGGCGCTGCTCGACGAGACCGGCGCGAAAGGGCTGACCGTGGTGCCGGACCCGGACGGCACCCGGGCTGTCGAGTGGGGTGTGCGGGGCGTACCGGAGACCTTCGTGGTCGACCGCGACGGCCGGCTCGTCGACCGGCGGCAAGGCGTGGTGACCCGGCAGTGGCTGGAGCAGCGGATCGCGCCGCTGCTGGCCGGATGAGGTGGCGACCCGCCCCAGGGCTTCTCTCCCGCAGAGACGCCCTCGTGGCGCTCGTGCTCGTCGCGCTGGCCGCCGCGGCCGGCATCGGGCTGGCCCGGACGACGAGCGACCACGGCCGCCAGAATCCGGTCCGCGCGGTGGCTGCCGGGCTGCGCTGCCCGGCCTGCCAGGGCGAGTCGGTGGCGGACTCCCGGTCACCAATCGCCGTGGCGATGCGACAGGTGGTGGCGGACCAGCTCGCCCAGGGGCGGGACCGCGACGAGATCCGGCGCTGGTTCGTCCAGCGGTACGGCGCGGACGTGCTGACCGACCCGCCGGCCCGCGGGGTCAAGCTGCTGCTGTGGGGCGTACCCGCGCTGGCCCTGCTGACCGGCGGCTACGCGGCAGTGCGGACGCTACGCCCCCGCACCGGCCGGGCCCGTCCGGCCGCGCCGTCGACGCCGGACGCCCGGGGCGCGCGGCGAGCCTGGCGGGTGGCGTCGGTGGGGGTGGTGGCGCTGGTGGCGTCCGTCGCGGTCGCCGCCGACCGGCTCGACCCGCCCGCGCGGCCGGCCCCCGCCGACCCGGTCGCGGTCGCCCTCCAACTCGCCCACGACCTGGAGACGCAGAACCGGTACGACGCCGCGGCGCGGATGTACCAGGAGGCGCTGCGGGAGAGGCCCGACGACGGCGTCCGGCTGCGGCTCGCGTTCGCGCTGCTGCGGGCCGGTGACAGCACTGGCGCCCAACGCACCGCCCGGGAGGTCCTGGCCCGCGAGCCCGACTCCCCCGACGGCCTGCTCGTGCTGGGACTGGCGCAGCGGACCACTCAGGCCGCCGAGGCGGCGACGACCCTGCGGCGTTTCCTGGCCGTCGCGCCGGCCCACCCGGCCGCCGCGGAGATCAAGCGGCTTCTCGCCGCGCCGCCGGCATCTGGCGGACCCTCCCGTGGAGGGTAAAGGTACGGCGGTCAGTCCACCTCGACCCAGTCGAGGGTGCGCTGGACGGCCTTCTTCCACCGGGCGTAGCCGTTCTCCCGCTGCTCCGGTGACCAGGCCGGCTGCCAGCGCCTGCTCTCGTTCCAGTTCGCCCGCAGCTCGTCGGTGTTCTTCCAGAACCGCACGGCGAGGCCGGCCGCGTACGCGGCGCCGAGCGCGGTGGTCTCGGCGACCACCGGCCGGCTGACCGGCACGCCGAGGATGTCGGCCTGCAACTGCATGCACAGGTCGTTGACGGTGACCCCGCCGTCGACCTTGAGGCATTCCAGATGCACCCCGGAGTCCTGTGCCATGGCCTCGGCCACGTCCCGGCTCTGGTAGCAGATGGACTCGAGGGTGGCCCGGGCGATGTGGGCGTCGGTGTTGTAGCGGGACAGGCCGACGATGGCGCCGCGGGCGTCGGAGCGCCAGTACGGTGCGAACAGCCCGGAGAAGGCGGGCACGAAGTACACGCCGCCGCTGTCCGCCACCTGGCTGGCCAGGATCTCACTCTGCGCCGCGCTGCTGATGATCTTGAGTTGGTCGCGCAGCCACTGCACGGCGGAGCCGGTGACCGCGATGGAGCCTTCGAGCGCGTAAACCGGTGCCTCGTCGCCGAACTGGTAGCACACCGTGGTGAGCAGCCCGGCCTTCGACCGCACGATCTCCCGGCCGGTGTTGAGCAGCATGAAGTTGCCGGTGCCGTAGGTGTTCTTCGCCTCGCCCGGGGCGAAGCAGACCTGCCCGACCGTGGCGGCCTGCTGGTCGCCGAGGTCGCCGGTCAGCGGGACCGGGCCGCTGAACGGTCCGTGCGGCCCGGTGCTGCCGTACGAGCGCGGGTCCGACGACGGCCGGATCTCCGGCAGCATGGCGCGGGGAATGTCGAAGAAGGACAGCAGCTCGTCGTCCCAGTCCAGCGTCTCCAGGTTCATCAGCATCGTGCGGCTGGCGTTGGTGGCATCGGTGACGTGCACGCCGCCCTCGACCCCGCCGGTGAGGTTCCACAGCAGCCAGGTGTCGGTGTTGCCGAACACGGCCTCGCCCCGCTCGGCGGCCGCACGGACCCCGTCCACGTTCTCGAGGATCCACTGGATCTTCCCGCCGGAGAAGTACGTCGCCGGCGGCAGCCCCGCCTTGCGCCGGATGACGTCGCCCTTCCCCTCACGTTCCAGCGCCGCGGCGATGCGGTCGGTGCGGGTGTCCTGCCAGACGATGGCGTTGTAGTAGGGCCGGCCGGTGCGGCGGTTCCACACCACCGTGGTCTCGCGCTGGTTGGTGATGCCCAGCGCGGCCAGGTCGGCGGCGGTCAGACCGCGCGCGTTCATGGCGGTCCGGATCACCGTCTGGGCCCGCTCCCAGATCTCCAGCGGATTGTGCTCGACCCAGCCGGCCTGGGGCAGGATCTGCTGGTGTTCGAGCTGGTGGCGGCCGACCTCGTTGCCACCGTGGTCGAAGATCATGAAACGGGTGCTGGTGGTGCCCTGATCTACCGCACCGACGAAGTCAGCCATGCCGGGTCTCTCCTTGTCGTGCTCGTCGGGAGGTCGCGGGCCGTCGGCGTCGCAGGTCAATGGCGACATTGACATCCACTCCCGCCTGGCGGGAGATTCCCGTTTCCAGCGTCGGTTGTCTGTGACGCTGGGTGGGTGGTCGACAGGACGCCTTTCGGCTCCTGTCCCGGACTGCCCGCCCGGTGAGTGGGGACGGCGCCTCGGCGGCGTCCCTGATGTTGATCGCCGCGTTCACGTCAGCGTTGGCCTGGTGTCCGCAGGACCCGCACCGGAACATCGCTTGGCTTTCGCGGTTGTTCCGGTCGGTGTTCCCGCAGCGGCTGCACCGCTGGGAGGTGAACGCGGCTGGCACCCGCACGATGCGGGTGCCGGTGGTACGTGCCTGGTTGGCCAGGGGCACGTGGAACAGCCCCCAGCCTTTGTCGAGGATTGCCCGGTTCAGTCCGGCCTTCGCGGCCACGTTGAGGCCAGGCTCGGTGGCGGTGCCCTTCGCGGTGGCGGTCATGGCCCTGATGTTGAGGCGTTCCAGCTTGACGGTCGCGTGCTGGGTGCAGAGCCGGTTCGCCGCCCACATCACGAAGTCGCGGCGCCGGTTGCGGATCTTCGCCTCGGTCCGGGCGATCTCCGCACGGACCTTACGCGCACGGTTCGAGGTTGTCGCGCCGCGCTTGCGGCGGATGGTCTCCTGCCGGCCGGCCTTCGACTTCAGCCTGGCCAGCTGGCGCTCCTGATCGGGTGAGGTGAAGGCGCGGTTCCACATACGCCCGTCAGACATCGCCAAAGCGACCTTCACTCCACGGTCAACACCCACAACAGTGGCGGGCCGGGCGTGCGCCTCGGGCGCCTTGACGTCGGCGTGGACGCCGAACCCGACGTGCCAGGCCACACCGTCGAAGGACGCTACCGCGTTGCGGACCGTGCCGCCCAAGGGGCGGGACCAGCGGAACTTGACATCGCCAATCTTCGGGAGGCTGACGGCGCCCCAGCGGCGGTTGAGGTGGCGGACGTGGATCGCCTGACCGGGGAACGGAATCGACAGCCGGGCAGACCGGCGTCTATGCGTCGGCGCCCCGGCGGAGTGCTGCGGGTTCCACCAGTTGCGGTACGCCTGATCCAGTTGGCGCAACACCTGCTGACCAGACTGCGCCGGCAGGTCCGCCACCCAGTCGAAGTCCTTACGCGCCTCCGTCAAGAAGGCGCACTGGGCGGTGACCCCGAGGGTGACCTTGCGCTGCTGCCAGGCGAACTGGCGCTGTTCCAAGGCGCTGTTGTACAGCCAGCGGCACGTGTGCCCCCACGCAGTCAGGCGCTGCGCCTGCTCATCGGTGGGGTATAGCCGGTATCGCCGGCCAGTGTCCGCTTTCACACCGCCAATCCTACAGTTGGTTTCATGGCCATCGATCACCCGGTTCGCACCGGCAGACACTGTCTCTTCCTGCTCCACGCCCATTTGGTTTTCGTTACGAAGTATCAGGCGCCCGTCTTCACCGACGAACACCTGCGCTACCTCGAACAGGTGATGCGGGACGTGTGCGAACAGTTCGAGTGCGAGCTGGTCGAGTTCGACGGCGACGACAACCACGTCCACCTGCTGGTCAACTTCCCACCCAAGGTGACACTGTCCAAACTGGTCAACTCCCTCAAGGGCGTGTCCTCACGTTACCTGCGCCGCGACTTCCCTGAGATCCGCCGCTACTACTGGCGCGGCGTCCGGCTGTGGGCCGGCTCCTACTTCGCCGGCTCCGTCGCCGGCGCGCCGCTGTCAGTGCTGCGCCAGTACATCGAACAGCAGAACCGCCCCGACCAGCCGAGATGACGCCAAGAGCCCTCGCGGCCTTCGACCACCCGGAATCGGAAAGCCGACTCACCACCGCCCTTAAGGACGGCGCACCGCGGCTTGTCTTGGTAATCACTTCGGCGGAAGGTCACCGCCTGTACTTTCCGTCCTGTTGGGTCCACATGAGCCACGGCCGGCGCGCCGGATTTGCGGCGGGCGGCGCGCCGAACTCGGGGTGGGCGGCCTCGCATGGCTGCTACCGCAACGGGTACCGCCCGCCCATGGGACGCTACGACGACGAGGTCGTCGGCCTGGCGGCGCCGCTGGCCGACCCCGGAGACCTGGACGCACTGCTGGACCGGGTGGGCGACGCCCGCGTGGTGATGCTGGGCGAGGCGAGCCACGGCACGCACGACTTCTACACCTGGCGCGCGTGGATCACCCGCCGGCTGATCGAGGAGAAGGATTTCTCGTTCGTCGCCGTCGAGGGCGACTGGCCGGACTGCGACCGGGTGGACCGCAGCGTCCGCTGCGGGCCCGACGCACCGGCGGACCCCCGGGACGCGCTGGCCACCTTCGAGCGCTGGCCGACGTGGATGTGGGCCAACGAGGAGATCGTCGACTTCACCCGCTGGCTGCGCACCCGCAACGAGCGGGTGGACGAGCCCGACCGCGCCGGATTCCACGGCCTGGACGTGTACTCGTTGTGGGAGTCGCTGCGCGAGATCCTCGTCTACCTGCGCGAGCACGACCCGGAGCAGGTACCGGCGGCGCTGGCGGCGTACGGCTGCTTCCAGCCGTACGAGGAGGACGCGCAGCAGTACGCGCTGGCCACCCGCCTGGTGCCGACGAACTGCGAGAACGAGGTCGTCGACCTGCTCGTCGGGCTGCGCGAGCGGGCCGCCGCCGACGGCGCGGGCCGCTTCGGTGCCTGGCAGAACGCGGAGGTCGTGGCCGGGGCGGAGCGCTACTACCGGACCATGGCGCGCGGTGGCCGCGAGTCGTGGAACGTCCGCGACCGGCACATGGACGACAGCCTCGACCGCCTCCTGCGGCACTACGGGCCGGCGGCGAAGGGGGTCGTCTGGGCGCACAACACCCATGTCGGGGACGCCCGCGCGACCGACATGACCGACGCGGGCGAGGTCAACATCGGCCAGCTCGCCCGCGGACGGTACGGGGCCGACCAGGTCGTGCTGGTCGGTTTCGGCACCCACCACGGCACCGTGGTCGCGGGCGACGCCTGGGGTGCGCCGATGGAGGTGATGCCGGTGCCGCCGGGCCGCCGGCACTCGCTGGAGGAGGTCCTGCACGGCGCCGCGCCGGCGCAGGCCCTGTTCGTGTTCCCCGGCGACGAGCCGCTGGATCTGCTCACTGACGAACTCGACCACCGGGCGATCGGCGTCGTCTACCACCCGGAACGGGAGAGCTTCGGTAACTACGTCCCCACCGTGCTCGGCGACCGGTACGACGCGTTCTGCTGGATCGACGAGTCCCAGGCGGTCCGGCCGCTGCGCCTGCGGCCCACCGCCCTCGCCGAGCCCGAGACGTACCCCTCGGGCGTCTGATCCCGCGCGGCCGACCGTTTGACCCCAGGGGCTGCGGGAACGCAGATCTCTCCAACCGGAGTCGCTTCAGGCTCTTGAGCACACGGGAGGCTGACATGGCCGATCGCGAGAAGCTTCACGACCTGCGCCAGCAGGCCCACAACGCCGGCATCGAGGGCAACTCCAAGATGACCGAGGGCCAGCTGCGGCAGGCGCTCAACAAGGTCAACAAGGGCGCCAATCCGCAGGAAGCCAAGCGGCAGGCCAAGGGTTGACATCAGCTCGCTCGCGGCGGTGCCGGGCAGAGGCGCCCGGCGCCGCCGTCGTGCGGCGCACCGCTCCTGCCGCCCGACGCGGAGGTCCTGATGTACGACGGTTTTGAGGCATTCGACCTCGCCAGCAGCGGTACGACGATCCACGGACGTCGCGGCGGCCAGGGGGAAGCGGTCCTGCTCCTGCACGGCATTCCCGAGACCCACCTGATGTGGCGGCACGTGGCGCCGGCGCTCGCCGAGCGGTTCACCGTGGTCGCCACCGATCTGCGCGGGTACGGTGCCAGCGGCAAACCGCCGACCGGCCCGGACCACGCGCCGTACAGCATGCGGGAGATCGCCCGCGACCAGGTCGAGGTCATGGCGCAGTTGGGGTACGACCGGTTCAGCGTGGTCGGCCATGACCGGGGCGCGCGGTGCGCGTACCGGATGGCGTTGGACCGTCCGCGGGCGGTCACCCGGCTCGCGGTGCTCGACGTCATCCCGACCGCGGACACCTACCGCAACGTGGACCGGGAGTTCACCCGCGGCTTCTGGATCTGGTCCTTTCTGTCCGCCCCGGAACCGGTCCCCGAACGGCTGATCGCCCAGGCCCCCGACGTCATCGTCAACCACATGCTCGACGCGTGGTCCGACCAGCCGGAGGCCTTCCCGGCCGACATCCGCGCCGCCTACGTCGACGCGTTCCGGCATCCCGACACCGTCCACGCCGTCTGCGAGGAGTACCGGGCGTCGATCACCCTCGACGTCGCGCACGACGAGGCCGACCGCGGCCGGCGGCGGATCAGCTGCCCGGTCCTCGCGCTGTGGAGCGGCACCGGGTTCCTCGCCGGCCGGTACGAGCCGCTGATGGTCTGGCGGCAGTGGGCGGACGAGGTGCACGGTGGCCCGATGCCGGCGGGGCATTTCCTCGCCGAGGAAGCGCCCGCGGAGACCGCACGCCGCCTCCTCGATTTCCTCTCCATCACTCCGGCGGCGGCTTAGCATCGCGGAGTGTCACCGGATCGCCGCGGCGCGCTGCGCGCCGCCGCCACTGCGGCCGCCGGACTTGTCGGACTGGCTGGCTGTAACCCGGCGCGCCGACCGTCGGTCGCCCGGTCGGCCACGTCGCCGCCCGCCTCCCCGCCCCCGTCGGCCGCCGGGGCCTCCGCTCCTCCCGCCCTACCGGGGGAGATCAGCAGCGGACCACGGGACCGGCCCAACGTGGCGCTGACCTTCCATGGCCAGGGGGAGCCCGCCCTCGCCCGCCAGTTGCTGGCCGAACTGGAGCGGGCCGACGCCCGGGTCACCGTCTTCGCGGTCGGTACGTGGTTGGCCGACCAGCCCGCGATGGCGCGGCGAGTCCTCGACGGCGGCCATGAGCTGGGCAACCATACCGAGAACCATGCCGACATCAGCCGGCTGACCCCGGGCGAGGCGTTCGCTGAGATCAACCGGTGCGCCCAGCGGATCAAGCAGCTCACCGGCTCGATCGGCGTCTGGTTCCGCCCGTCGCAGACCCAGCACGCCAACGCCATGGTCCGCGCCCAGGCCAGCCGGGTGGGCTATCCGACGTGCGTGTCGTACGACGTCGACTCGCTCGACCACACTGACCCGGGTGCACCGTTGGTGGTCCGGACCACGATGAGCCAGGTCCGGCCGGGTTCGATCGTCAGCCTGCACTTCGGCCACCGGGACACGCTGGCCGCCATCGGGCCGATCCTCGACGGGCTGCGCCAGCGGGGTCTGCACGCCGTGTCGATGAAGAAGCTGCTGACCTGATGCTCGTTGTCGGGTGGCCTCGCCGGCCTCCCTGGGGCGACGGCGGTGGCCGCCGGCCGCAGCGGGATCATGCGCTGGTCCTGGCGCCGGTGCGGGCAGCCGGCGCCAGGGCCGATTCGTGACGGCGTAGGGAATCACCCGATTACCCGGCGGCCCCCGCGCCATAGCGTCGACCGCATGGCCCGTCACCTGTTCGCGTCGGTCCGCCCCGCGGGGCGTCCCGCCGCACCACGCGCCCGAGCCCGTGCCCCCCGAGGGCGGCGGCTGCTGCCGCTGCTGCTGCTCGCCCTGCTCGTACCCGCTGCCTGCGACAGCTCGGCCGACTCCTCCGCGTCGAACGGCACCGGCTCGGGGGTCGACGCGAGATCGGACGACCTCGGCAAGCTCGCCGACTCCGTGCCGACGTGCCCCTTCACCGCCGACCGGGTGTCCGAACTGCTCGGCAAACCGATGAAGGACCAGGGCAACTGCGCGTTCGGCGACGGCAACGGCGTCGCCAGCCTCACCATCACCATGGCGTCCGAGTTCGCCGGTGCGACGACCTACGACTACCAGCACGAGCAGGCCGGCGAGCAGTACGACAAGGTGGTGGACCTCGGTGACCGGTCGTACCTCGCCGCCAAGGACATCGCGGGAGAGGCCGTCGTGGTCAGCCCCAAGGGCAGCTACACCATGATCATGAGCAGCTTCAGCATGGACGTCGCGACCTATGAGCAGAAGCTGCGTCAACTGCTCGACGCGCTGCCGGAGTGAGGGGGATCCAGATGCGTGGCAGACACCTCGCGGTGCTCGGTGTGGCCGTGGTCGCGCTCGTGCTGCCCACCGCTTGTGGCGGCTCGGACGACAAGCCCGCCGCGGGCGGCAAGCCGGCCCCGACGACCGCGGCGGAGCCGGCAACCGGGGAGAACAGCCCGGCGGGCGAGGAGAGCAGCCCGGCCTCCGCGCTGCCCGACGCCTGCACCCTGGTGTCCAAGGCGGACGCGGAGAAACTGGCCGGCACGCCGGTGGACGACGCGGTGGCGGTCCGGGAGAGCTGCACCTACACCGCACCGGTCACCGGCCCGACCGCACAGGTCGAGGTGTACGTCGGTGACGGCGCGAAGAAGTACCTCGACATCGAGCGCGACCTCGGCCACGAGGTGCGGCCGCTGTCCGGGGTGGCGGACGAGGCCCACCTCACGCTGGAGGCGTTCTTCATCAGGAAGGCCGACGTGTGGGTGGCGGTCCGGCTGGTACGGCTCAACGACCCGGCGGAGAACCGCAAGCCGCTGGAGGGCCTCGCCCGCGTCGTCGCCGGGCGGATGTGAGGTGGTCGATGCGACCCCGTCGAGGGCGGGCCCTGCTCGCCGCCGCCGTCGCGGTCCTGATCGCGCTGACCGGCTGTGACAGTCTCCGGCCGGCGGTGCGAACCGACGCGACGATGGGCGACGCGGACCTGCGCTACGGTGCCGCGCCGGCACCCGCTTCCGGGGTCACGCTGCAACCTGACGTCGTCCTGGTGGGCGGGGGCGGCCGCTCGGTGCGTTCGGTCACCGCCGACGGGCTCACCTGGCGCATCGACGCGGCCGCGAGGAACGCCCGGCAGCTCGAACCCGGCAAGGTCATGTTCATCACCGGCCGCGGCGTCGGCCGGGTGCTGGACATCGCCGAGGACGGCGGTGACCTGCTGGTGACCATCGGCCCGGTGGACATCACCGAGATCATCCGGGACGGCACCTTCGAGAAACAGGGCGTCACCCTCGACGATCCGGTCACCTACCCCGCCGGCGAGCCGTCGTGGGCCGAGGACCAGCCGACGCCACCGAGCACCTTCGGCCGGAGCCGCCCGGTGCGGCGGCCGCCGCTGCTCGGGTCGTCCGACCCGCCGGTGCAACCACCCCCGCAGCGGGGTGGCCGGGTCGGCACGAGAACCCACGGCTACCAGGTGTACTCCAGCTGCTGTTCCGACGGCGTGGGCGCCCATTTCGCCTACGACGACGGAGGGGTCCGGCTCGTCGGCACAGTCACGCTCACCTTCAAGCGACCGGACGCCGCCTTCCACCTCGCCATCGGCGCCGGGAAGGTGACGCGGGCGGAGCTGGAGATCAGCGGTGGGTTCGGGATCAAGGTCGACTTCGAGGGTGGCATCCAGGACGGGCAGAACCACAAGAAGGTGTTCCCGATCCCGGTCGACATCTCCTTCCCCATCGGTCAGGTGATCGGGATCCCGCTCTCGTTCACGGTCAGCCAGACCCTCGAGGTCGCCACCGCGTTCGGCGCCAAGGCGGGCACGGTCAAGGGCTCGGGTGAATACTCCCTGGCCGGCAAGCTCGGCTTCGGCTACGTCAACGGCAGCGTCGGGCCGCGCGTCACCGAGCAGTTCCAGCGCCGCAAGAGTCTGCTCAACTCGCTCACCGGGGTACCGGTCGGGGTCATGGGCCTGGTCATCCGCCACGGCGTCCGGTTCACCGTCGGCCTCAGCGCCTTCCTGTTCACGGCCGGCGTCTACTTCGAGCTGACCACGTCGTACGGCTCGACGCTCGGCTCCGCCCTCGGCGCGCCGTACGCGCAGTGCCGGGGGGTGGGCATCGGAGTGAAGGCCGTCTTCGGCGTCGGTTACCGGATCCTCGAACCCGTGGTGAAGGTGATCAACAAGATCCTCAGCCTGTTGACACCGAGTAGAGCGCCGACGATCCCACCCGTCGTGGCGGCGAGCGGACCGCGCTGGAGCGCCGACGTCTACCGCAACGAGGAGGTCATCCCGAACGTGGCGGTGTGCGGACACGCGCCGAAGTGAGCGACCACATCGCTCGGCGGGATGGCACGGCTGTGCCATCATCCCGCCATGGACGCCTCCCTCGTCGGCCGTGACGCGACCCTCGAGCAGACCTGGCGAGCGCTGGTGGGCGGGGCGTCGGCGCTCCTGGAAGGCCCCAGTGGCATCGGCAAGACCGCGCTGTGGCGGGCCGTCGTCGCCCGGGCCGAGCGGTCCGGCTGGGTCCTGCTGGCCAGCGCGCCGACCGAGGCCGAGGCCGTGTTGCCGTACGCGGCCCTGGCCGACGTGCTGCGGCCGCTGGCCGGCCGGGTGGCGGCCCTGCCCCCGCCACAGCGGATCGCCGCCGAGGTGGTGCTGCTGTCCGCCGACCACGACGAGGCGATCGACGAGCGGGCGGTGGGGGCGGCCACCCGTTCGTTGTTCGAGGCCGCGACGGGTGGCGAGGTGCCGGTGCTGCTCGCCATCGACGACGCGCCCTGGCTCGATCCGCCGAGCGAGCGGGCCCTGCGGTTCGCGCTGCGCCGCCTTGCCCGCTGGCCGGCCACCCTACTCACCCGCCGTACCGACGCGGCCGGGGCGCCCGCCCTCCCGCTCGGGCTCGACGACGACCGGGCCGGCGACCGCCGGCTCACCCGGATCGGCGTGCCGCCGCTGGGCCCGGCGGCGCTGCACCGCATCGTGCAGGCGCGGCTCGGGGGCACGCTCAGCCGCCCCTTGCTCGCCCGGATCACCCGGGACGCCGGGGGCAACCCGCTGCTGGCCATCGAGCTGGCCCGGGCGGTGCTGCGGTTGCCCCGGCCACCGCGGCCGGGCGAGGACCTGCCGGTGCCGTCGTCGATGCGTCAACTGCTCGCGGACGCCCTGCGGGCACTGCCCCGGCCCAGCCGTGACGCGGTGCGCCTGGCCGCGCTGCTGAGCGTGCCCACCCTGCCGGACCTGCACGCGGCCGGCGTGCCGGTGGACGCGTTCGACGCGGCGGAGGAGGCTGGCCTGTTGAGCGTGACGCCGAGGCGGATCAGCTTCGCCCACCCGCTGTACGCCGCCGCGGTGCGCGAGAGCATCCCGTCCGGCGTCCGGCGCCGGCTCAACGGTGTGCTGGCCGAGGCGGTGTCCGACCCGGACGAGCGGGCGCGGCAGCTCGCCCGGTGCACGGTGGCGCCGGACGAGGCGCTCGCCGCCGAACTGGCCGCCGCGGCCGCACGCCAACACTCCCGGGGCGCTCCCGCCGTCGCCGCCGAGTGGTACGACCGTGCCGCCGACCTCACGCCCCCGACGGCCGCGGCGGATCGGGACCGGCGGCGCCTGGACGCGGTGCAGTGCCGGATCGACAGCGGCGACTACGCGGCGGCCGGTGCGGCGGCGGACGCCGCCGCCGGACAGCTGACCGGCGCGGCGCACGCGGAGGCCCTGCTGCTGCGCGCCATGGTCGCCTGGTGCGTCGACGACCTCACCGGCGCGGTATCCCTCGCCCGGCGTGCGTTGGCCGCGGCCGAGGGGCATCACGACCTGGCCGGACGCATCCACACGCACCTGACCCTGTTCCAGGACGCTCCGGAGCCCGCCCGCCGGCACGCCGAGGCCGCCATCGCGCACCTGTCCGACCGGGACGAGCACCGTCCGCTGCTCACCGCCGCGCTGTTGCTGCTGTTCTTCCACGAGGTACGCGCCGGGCGTCCGGCCCGGACCGAACTGCTCGACCGGGCGCTGGTCCTGGAGGCCGGTGAACCGTCCTGGCTCGCCGGGTCGATTCCGGCGATCTGGTGGAAGGCCACGGACGATCATGAGCGGGCCAGGGCGCGGCTGCACCACATGCTGGGTCGGGCCGTGGCGCGCGGCGACGAACCGTGGCAGCACGAGATGCTCACCCACCTGGGCGAGGCCGAGCTGCTGGCCGGCCGGTTCGACGCGGCCGGGGAGCACATCGCGGCGGCCCGCGAGCTGGGCGAGCAGCTCGGCACCGGCCTGGTCGGCGAGACCTGGCTGGCCGGCATGCTGGACGCCTACCGGGGCCGGCTCGCCGAGGCCGGCGCGGTGGCCGAGGGCGGGCTGCGCCGGGCCGACGAGTTCGACGACGCCTGGTGCCGGCGGATCCACCTGCAGCTGGCCGGGTTCGTGGCGCTCTCCGCCGGCCGGATGGCCGAGGCCGCCGCCGCGTACGGGGCACTCGTCGCCGAGTTGGACGGCTCGGGGATCGCCGAGCCGCTCGCGCAGCGCTTCGAGCCGGACTGGATCGAGGCGTGCGTCGGTGCCGGTGACCTGGAGACCGCGCGCGCCGCGCTGGTCCGCCTCGCCGAGCGGCACGCCCGGCTGGGCCGCCCGTGGACCACCCTCGGCCTTGCCCGCAGCCGGGTGCTGGTGGACAGCGCCACCGGAGCCGACCCGGCCGAGGCGCTGGCCACGCTCGTCGCGGCGCGGGCGAGCGTGCCGGTGGACGTGCTGCCGCTGGACCGGGCCCGCTGCCTGCTGGTCGCCGGCCGGGCACACCGCCGGGCCCGCCGCCGCCGGGAGGCCCGCGAGGCGCTCGACGCGGCGGCTGCCGAGTTCACCGCCCTGGGCGCCGTCGCTTTCGCCGAGCGGGCCCAGCTGGAGCTGGCCAGGATCGGCCGGCGTACGCCGGCGCCGACCGTGCTCACCGCCACGGAGGAACGGGTGGCCCGGCTCGCCGCCCAGGGCCGCACCAACCGGGCCATCGCCGACTCGCTGTTCATCAGCCCGAAGACCGTCGAGGCCAACCTCGCCCGGGTGTATCGGAAGCTCTGCATCTCCAGCCGCGCCGAGCTCGGCGCGGCCATGGGCAGGCCGGCGCCACCGCCGGAGTCCATCTCCAGCTGACCGGAACGGCCGCGGGCCGACATCCGCCGGAACTATGTCCGGTTTTCGCCGTTTAAGGCGTGTTTGTCGGGTAAGCTTGCAGGCATGATCGAGGTGGTGCCGTCAACGGCCGACGCAGGACGGAGCGCGATGCCGGGTGGACCGGCGGGCACTCGCGAGATCGACCGCGGGTCGTGGCGCGCGCCGTGCCCTCACCGTCCGGTCCGATGCTGGGGCACCAGCCGGGAGAGTGGCCGCGCCGCCCGTCCGTCCGTACCGCGCAACGCCACGTCGACAAAGGCGCCCACGCCGACCTGCGCGGCGTCCGACAGGCAGGCGACCACCAGCAGCCGGTGCATGACGTGCCGGGGCTCATCCGGCACGGCCGGATCCAGCGGGTGGTGGCGACCGGGCAGGAGTGCGGCCAGCAGCTGCCCGTCCACCTCCGGGAACCAGGTGCCGACGCGGTCGGCCTGCAACGCCACCAGCGGCCACAGGTCACCCGCACCCGGGGCGAACTCCTCGGCCAGCAGCTCGGCGGTGCCCGTGAGGGCCCGGCGCACCCAGGTTCCGGGCAGCCGGGTCAGCCGGTCGGCCGCCGCGGCGAAGGCCTCGCGATCCATCCGGTTGACCGCGTGGACGCCAGCCACGACGGCGTTCCACAGCTCCTGCTCCGCCGGGGTTGGCGGCTTCCACATCACCCTCTCCTCTCACATACCGGACCGGCAGGGCGAGGTGAGGGAGATTCTCGGCGCCCCGTCGCTGTCGCCACCGCCTCCGCCCCTTGCTGAGGTGGCCGGCACGGGCCCGTAGGAGGGCGAGACCCGTGCCGGCCGCGGTGATCACCCAAAATCACCGTCTGTCGCCGCTGCGGGCCGGAGGGGTTCCGGCCCGCAGCGGCGGTGGTCGTACCGCGCCGGGCGGCACACCTGCCGCCGCAGAACCGCCCGGCTGGTACCACCCCGTGCCGGTGCCGCCGATCGGCTCTGCCCGCGTGCCTGCACCGGGCTTCCGGGGCAGGTTCCGCTGGGTCGAGTATATGACACTTGAAGAAGTTACGGGCATTTTGCGAATATAAGCCGGAAGGTTGCATTCTGCCTGAGTTATCCCCCTGCGGGCTGGTGATCATCGGGTTGACCCGCCGGCATCCGGCCGCCAGCCAGCTCCAGCCCGGCCGCCGCTGTGTCGAGGTGGTCGAGGAACCGGCGCACCGCCGGCGGACGACTACGCCCGGCGACGGTGGCGGCGAACACCCGCCGGACGGAGACGTCGTCGGGATGCAGCCGGAGCAGTGCCAGGTCGGGCGGGGCGGCCCGGACCGCCAGGGCAGGGATCAGCGCGACGCCCAGTCCGGCCGCGACGCAGCCCAGCTTGCCGGTCCAGTCGGCGGCGACGATGTCGATCCGCGGCCGGAAGTCGGCCGGCAGGGTGGCGCGGAGCAGCGTCTTCTCGGCGTCCGCCGAACCGGCGATGAACGCGTCGTCGGCGAGCTCGCGCAGCCGCACGGTGCGCCGGTGGGCGAGCCGGTGCGTGCGGGGCACCGCCACCAGCAGCACCTCGTCGACCAGATGGTGCAGGTCGAACCGCTCGTCGTCGAGGGGCTGATCGGCGGGGGCGCTCAGCACGGCCACGTCGGCGTCGCCGGCGAGCAGGCCCGCCAACAGGCCCGGCGTCAGCCCCTCGACCAGGGAGAGCGCGACCCCCGGATGGGCGGACCGAAACGACGCCAGGGCGCGCGGCACGAGCGCGGCGACGGCCGTGGGGAACGCCCCGACCCGCAGCCGGCCGGCGGTCAGGTCGCGCAGCGCGGCGAGGTCACGGCGGGCGGCGGCCAGCCGGTCGAGCACCGCCTCGGCGTGACCGAGCAGGCAGCGGCCCTGCTCGGTCAGGGCGACACCGCGCGGCAGCCGGTCGAACAGGGTGGCTCCGGTCTCGGCTTCCAGGGCGGCGATCTGCCGGGACACCGCCGACTGGGTGTAGCGCAGAGTCCGGGCCGCAGCCGTGATGGACCCGTGCTCGACGACGGTACGGAAGACCTCAAGCGCATGCGGCTGCATTCCGCCATGTTCTCTCAGCATGGCTGGCATGTTCAACATTCGCTGGTGGCATGGCCGGCCGCCGCCTAACGTTCCGGATCATGGAAGCCATCGCACTGCTGGGCGCGGGCACGATGGGCAGCGCGCTCGGTCGCCGGCTGCTCGTCGCCGGGCACCAGCTCACCGTCTGGAACCGCACCCCCGGCCGGACGCGGCCACTGGTCGAGGCCGGCGCGCGGGCCGCCGCCAGCCCGGCCGAGGCCGTCCGGGACGCCGACGTGGTGATCACCATGCTCACGGACGCGACCGCCGTGCGGGAGTCGCTGTTCGGCGCCGACGCGGCAACCCGCGCCCTACGTCCCGGGACCCACCTCGTGGAGATGTCCACGATCGGCCCGTACGCCCTTCGTGAGCTGGCCGGACAGCTGCCGCCCGGCGTACGCCTCGTGGACGCGCCGGTCGCCGGCAGCGCCGCAGCCGCAGAGGCCGGCCGGCTCGTGGTCCTGGCCGGCGGCGCCGAGGCGGCCGTCGACCGCGTCGCTCCGGTGCTGGCGGCCCTCGGCACGGTCCGCCGGTGCGGTGGCCCCGGCCGGGGCGCGGCCATGAAGCTGGTGCTCAACACCGCCCTGGTCACCGCGGTCGCGTCGGTGGCCGACGCCCTGGCCGTCGCCGATGCTGTCGGCGTGGACCGCCGTACGGCGTGCGAAGCGCTCGCCGGTGGACCGCTCGGCGGCGCGGTCGCCCGGGTGACCACCACCGAGGCCGCGTTCGCCATCGCGCTGGCCGCCAAGGACGCCCGGCTCGCCCTCGACGCGCTCGGCGACGCGTCGGCGCCGGTCCTGCGGGCCGCCGCATCGGTGCTGGCGGCCGCGCCCCGGCCGGACGCCGACATCGCCACCCTCACCGACGTCCACCGCGTGGCCGTCACCCACCCCGACAAGGAGCAATCGTGACCGTGATCCTGGACAACCCCGCGACCGTGCCCGCGCCGTACGGCGACCGCTTCGCCCACGTCGCCCGCTTCGACCTGCCGGGTGGTGCACTGCTCGTGCTCTCCGGTCAGGTCGGCGTGGACGACGCCGGCGCCGTGGTGGCGCCCGGCGACGTACGCGCCCAGAGCGAACGGATCTTCGAGCTGATCGGCGGTCTGCTGGCCGCGCACGGCGCCACGTTCGCCGACGTCATGCATGTCCGCACGTTCATGACCGACCTCGACGACCTGGCCGGCTACGGGGCGGTCCGCAGCCGGTACTTCGCGGGCGCCCAGCCGGCCAGCACCACGGTGGAGGTGAACCGGTTGTTCCTGGACGGCGCGGTGCTGGAGGTCGAGGTGACCGCCGCGGTGACCAGGAGCTGACCGGGTCACGGCTGATGGGCCCCTCCCCCGGGCCGGGCTCGGCTATGGTCGGGCTGTGCCCGCCCACGACCTGCGGCAGCGGGTCGCCTCGGCCCGGGTCGCCCGGCTGGCCACCGTCGGCGCCGACGGCCGCCCGCACCTGGTGCCGGTGTGCTTCGTCCTGCTCGGCGACGCGGTCTACCACGCGGTGGACCGCAAACCCAAGCGCCACCGCCGGCTACGGCGCCTGGAGAACATCCAGGCGACCGGGCGGGCCTGCCTGCTCGTCGACGAGTACGCCGAGGACTGGTCGACGCTGTGGTGGGTACGCCTGGACGGGCACGGCCGGGTGGTGGTGGACCCGGCGGAGGAGGACGCCGCCCGCGCGGCGTTGTGCGACAAGTATCCGCAGTACGTGGCCCGGCCGCCGGACGGGCCGGTGGTCGCGGTCACGGTGACCCGGTGGTCGGCGTGGTCGGCCGCCGAGGGAACAGCGGACCCGGCGGCGTGAACCGAGCCGGGACGTCTCCGGGCCGGCTCACCGACCGGGGGCGAGGGCGTCGAGCACCTCGTCGGCGCGGCGCAACGACGCGTACGGGTCCGCCCGTGGTGAGCCGATCTCCGGGTCGAAGTTGAGGTCGACGAACAGTTCGGTGATGCCGGCCGCAGCGAGTGCACCCAGATCCGACCGGATCTGGTCGAGCGTGCCGGTGAGCGGCTCACGGTCGGGCGGGCTGGCCGCGCGTACCCGAACGGCACCTCGGCAGACGAAGCGCAGCGCCTCCGGGTCCCGGCCCGCGCCGGCCGCGGCGGCCTTCACCGTCGCGACCGCCTCGCCGATGCCCTTCAGGTCGGCCTGGCTGCCACTGACCCAGCCGTCGGCGAGCCGCCCCGCCCGGTCCAGCGCGGCGGGCGCGTGCCCGCCGAGCAGGATCGGCGGGTGCGGTCGCTGCACCGGCTTCGGCTGCATCCGCGTCGGCGGGACCTGGTAGAACGCGCCGTCGTGCGCCGCGACCTCGTCCTGCCAGAGGGTACGGAGCACGGTGAGGAACTCCTCGGCCCGCCGGCCCCGTTGGTGCCGGCTCGCGCCGGTGGCCTGATATTCCTCGTCCGCCCAGCCGAGACCGAGTCCGACGTCGAGTCGCCCCCCGGCGAGGATGTCGAGGGTCGCGGCCTGCTTGGCCAGCACCACCGGTGACAGAAACGGCATGTTGAGCACCGCCACGCCGAGCCGGATCCGCCCGGTGTGGGCGGCGAGGAAAGCCAGCGTCGTCAGCGGATCCTGGACGCTGTGATAGGACTCGCTCCAGGCGAGGTCGGCGGGTACCAGCAGGCGCTGGAATGTCCAAAGCGAGTGGTAGCCGAGCTGTTCGGCCCGGCGGGCAACGTGGATCATGTGCTCCGGCGTGGCCCACGACCCGGACACGGGCACGGCGAATCCAATCTCCACCCCGGCACCGTACCCAGATCCGCCGCAGTGCGGCTTGACAACGGTCCGGACGACGACCAGATGGCCGGGGTGCGGGCCCGGGACCTAACTTTCGGCGTAGACGAGGTCCATGGTGTCGGTGCGCCCGGACCAGCGGAGTTCGAGGTGCCAGCAGCCGGCCCGCGGCACGTCGATGATCGACGGGCCGGGACCGCCGCTGACCTCGTGGGTCACCCGGGTGTCGGTGCCGTCCAGCGTCGCCGTGATCACCAGGGTGTCCGGCGATGTCGTGTCGGACGGTGCCGGGGCGGGCCGGGCGACCCAGAGGATCTTGTTGTTGTGCCCGTCAGCCGGGTGCTGCGACAGCGGGTAACCGAAGAGCACCCCGAGAATCTCGCCCTTCACGCCGAAGACATGCGGCGGTCCCGAACCGCCGCCGCTGAACCCCTCGTCCGCCCAGTCGGGCAGGGGTCCCATCTCGATCGGCGAAGGGCAACCGGCGGCCGCGCGCGGCGAGACCGTGCTGGCCGGCGCGGCCGACCGCCCCGTGGTGGTACACCCCGCCAGCAGGAGCACCGATCCCAGCACCACCCTGCTCCATGAGCCCATCGCACACCCCCGGACGATCCCGCCTGCCGATGGCCTGAGTCCCTCAGCCACTACAAGGACACCGGCAGGGGCACGCGGGTTCCGGCGAACGGCGCCTATAGCTACTCCGCTGGCCGTTGGCTGCCGCCAGGGGATCTGCGACCATGAACCATGGCTTCCCGATGGCGAAGCGGGGCCGATCTGCTGGCCGGCGCCGCGGCGTTGATCGCGGTGCTCATGCTCGGCCTCTACCTGGGAGTGATGCGCCAGCAGGGCGACCAGCCCCTCGCCTGGGTGGTCACCGCGCTGGCGCTGGCCGCGGTCCTCGCCGGCTACGGGGCGTTCTACGCAGCGCCCCGGCGGGGCTGGGCGCTGGCGGCGTCGGGGGTGCTGCTGGGGGCGTTGGGGCTGCTCGCCATCCTGTCGATCGGTCTGCCCATTCTCATCGCGGGCGGGCTGGCCCTGGTCGCCGCCGTCCGGAGCGTTCGGCGTCGCTCTCCCGCCCGCTGATTCCCTATCGGAGATCGGCTGTCATGGCTTCGCCTGCCTCGACCGTGTGGATGGGCTGGGTGCGTCCACGCTTCGTGCTCTACCGCCAGTGCGTCTGATCTCGGTCATGGCGACTTCCCGCCACCGTCGAACCCTGTCGCTTCGTCGAGCCGGAGCCGATGCTGGCTGGACCGGAACCGTCCGCGATGCGGACGGTGGTTGGACGACAACCCACGGAGCGTACATGAGGAAGAACGCCCTTTGGCTGGTCACCGCAGTCTCCAGTATGGCCCTCATCGTGGGGCCCGGACTGCCGGCCGCCGCAGCGGATCCAGCCCTCGCGACGACCGCGTCGCAGACCTACACCTACGACCTCGCCACCGGCACCACAAGCGACCCGGTGGCCCAGGCGAAGATCGACAAGATCGCCGCACAACTACCTGCGGACTGGCGTGCCCGGCTGGCGGCCGTGCGGGCCGAGTCCGGCATCGAGCCGTCCGGCTTGCAGAACGCCATCGCCGCAGCCATCGACCCCGACGACTACGTGTGTAGCGACACCGCGTTCAGCGCCTGGGTGGACGAAATCGTCGGCGGCATCGATTTCGGCACCCTGTTCGTCCTGCTCATCTTCGGGGTCCTCGACTATCCGACCTACGACGCGGTGCTGTACGGCTCGTCGGCGAACCAGGCCGACTACGGCCTGCCCGCGCAGTACCAGAACTCGATGTCGGTGGCCTTCCGCGCCGCGAAGAAGTTCTGGGACGTGCCGCTCGACGATGTCGACTTCCTCGCAATGCAGAACGACATGCTGCAGGATCCGGAGCGGGTCGCCCGAATGGTCACGCTCTTCTGGGGCCTGAGCCCTGAGGACGCCCTCAGCATCGCCGAGCAGCTCATCGGGATCATCGACTCCGCTCCCGGCCTCGCCGGCGGAGACAGCCCGCTCTTCACCCTCAACGCCTTCGCGTTCAGCGCCGTGGACGAGACCGAGCCGCCCTTCGCCAACCTGCCCGACAAGATGGTCTTCGGCGAGGGCATGTTCACTGCGCTTGAGGTGTTGGGCATCAGCGACGCCAGCCCGCGTGCGGTGCTCGGCCACGAGATGGCCCACCACGTCCAGTACGAAGCCGGCCTGTTCGACAGCCCGCTCACCGGTCCGGAGGCCACGCGTCGCACCGAGCTGATGGCCGACGCGTTCGGCACCTACTTCGTCACCCACGCGCGCGGTCTGGCCCTGAACACCCGCCGGGTCCTGGAGGCGGAGCGGGCCTTCTACGAGGTCGGAGACTGCTCGTTCACCTCGGGCGGCCACCATGGCACCCCGAACCAGCGGCTCAGGGCCTCAACCTGGGGTGCGGACCTCGCCAGTGCCGCACAGAAGCAGGGTCACATCCTGCCTACGCTCACCATCGATCTGAAGTTCGAGGAGCAGTTGCCGGTGTTCGTCGCGCCGGACGCGAACGAGTGAGACTGCGCTCCTGAGCAGGCGGGCCGTCCGCTACGGGCGGCCCGCCGTGCCCCCGCGCCGCCGATGCTGTTCAGCTTCGCCGCCTTGCGATCGCGGCTCCCGTTCAGAGCCAGCCTCGTCGCGCTGCCTGCACACCCAGCTGAAACCGGCTGCGGGCGCCGAGTGACTTCTGCAGGGCGGCGATCCTCCTGGTGACGGTACGCTCGCTCACGCCCAGCTCCCGCGCGATCGACTCGTCGGTGAGGCCCGCACCGAGCAAGGTGAGGAGATGCCGGTTCGACTCGCTGGGCCCAGCATCGAGCGCGCCGTCCGCGGGAATGGCCGAGATCGGCACGCCAAGTGCCCAGAACGACTCGAAGACGCCGATCAGGGCGTCGAGGAAACCGCCGCCGAGTATCACCAGCCCGTGCAGACGCTCGGCACCGGGCATGGGTGCGGTGAGGACCGCCCTTCGGCTGTCGGCGATGGTGAGATTGCAGGGCACGTTCGGGAAGACTCGGGCGGATTCTCCCACCAGGATCGCCTGTTGAACGAGCGCCATCGCCGTGGGCTGCCGAAGGATGTCCGCGCTGTAGACCACGCGGTACGTGACACCCCGACTCATCGCCTCGAAGGACCCCGGTGCCTGCGCCAACTGGGGTGGGTCACTGCCGACGGGTCCGACCGAGAGTGCCATGACCTCGCCGCGCACCTCGCGGTGCAACTTCTCCTGCGCCGCGTACGTGCTGTCCGTGGTGGTGAGCACCTCCAGGTAGACGGGCAGGGGTGACTGCTCCGCCCACAGCCGCCCCAGCACTTCGGAGCTCTCTCGGGCCGCTGCGGCGGTACGCAGGTGCTGTTCTGCGAGGACCTCGAGGGTGAACCGTGGCGGCAGCGGGACGCACCTCTCCCCGGTGAGCTCCACGAGGCCGAGGCCGACCAGCTCGTCGAGCGCGACATCGACAGCAACCACATCGGTCTCGAGCCGTGCGGCGAGCTCCTCGCGGTGTCGAGGACCTCCCTGCACCAGGGCGAGGTAGGCGCGTTCGGCCACTTCAGACAATCCGAGATCACGCAGTGCACCCACCACAGCTGTCTATCACGGATCTTGGGCCGGGCTGTTCAGCCTTTTCGGGCTGCAGCAGGTCCGATTGGTGATACGGGCACGTCCGGCATGCTCGTCATCTTTCGGCGATCCGCACCGGGGTGCACGCGCCGATCGCGGCGCGGACGAACCGCATACCCGGTGGGTGTCCCTGTGGGGCGTAGGTAGAGGATGGCAAAGTGGTGGATCACCGCCCCTCGAGACCGTGAGAGTCACATGAGCATCCGCGTGTATCGCAACGCCGCCATCCACACGGGAGACAGCGGCAACCCCTTGGCCGAGGCCATGGCCGTGGACCGGGGTCGCCTGCTGGCCGTCGGCCGCGAGGCGGAGGTTCGGGCGGCCGCGGGCCACGGTGTGGAGCTGATCGACCTGGAGGGCGCCGCGGTGCTGCCCGGGCTCTACGACGCCCACATCCACACCGCGCAGTACGCGCAGAGCCTGGGCGCCGTGGACCTGCGCGAGGTGCGCTCCCTGGACGACGCCCTCGCCATGGTGGCCGCGCACGCGGCACGGCTGCGGCCGGGAGCCTGGCTGTTCGGCGGACGCTGGAACAGCAACACCTGGGATCCGCCGGCGCAGCCGGACCGGTACGCGCTGGACTCGGTCTGTCCCGAACTGCCGGTCGCGTTGCCCAACGCGGACGGCCACACGGTGTGGGCCAACTCAGCGGCCCTGCGGCTGGCCGGCATCGACGCGAGCACGCCCGACCCGATGGGCGGCGAGATCGTCAGGGACGCAAGCGGAGAGCCGACCGGCATCCTGCGCGAGGCGGCCTCGTACCCGCTGCGCGACCTGATGGTCTCCCCCGACCTGCGCGACCTGCTGCTCGCCGCGCAGGAGGAGCTGCTCGCGCTCGGCCTGACCAGCGTGCACGACATCGACGGCGAGGACTGCCGGGCCGCCTACCTGGCTCTGCGCGACGCCGGCGAGCTGAAGCTACGCGTCCACAAGGCGATCCCGATGGTGCACCTGGAGACGGCCATTGCCGAGGGCCGCCGCACCGGGCAGGGCGACGACTGGTTCCGCACCGGGCCCGTGAAGATCTTCAGCGATGGCGCGCTCGGCTCGCACACCTGCCACATGAGCAGGTCCTTCGCCGGCGAGCAGGGCAACGTGGGCATCGCCGTCACCCCGTACGAGGACCTGGTCAGGCTGTTCGCCAGGGCCACGGGAGCTGGCATCGCGGTGGCCACGCACGCCATCGGTGATCAGGCCAACCGCCTGGTCATCGATGCCTACGAGGCGGTCGGCGGTACGCCGGGGCTGCGGCACCGCATCGAGCACGCGCAGCACCTGCGGCCCGCCGACCTGGCCAGGATGGCCAGGTCGGGCATCGTCGCGTCAATGCAGCCGGTGCACTGCACCAGCGACATCGATCTGGTCGACGCCCTGCTGGCCGGCCACGAGCTGGCCTCCTACGCGTGGCGCGGGATGCTGGACGCCGGCGTCACGCTGGCCTTCGGTTCCGACGCCCCGGTCGAGCATCCCAACCCGTTCGCCGCGCTGTACTCCGCGGTGACCCGTGCCCGCCCCGACGGAACTCCGGCCGGTGGCTGGCAGCCTGAGCAGCGGCTGAGCATGGCCGAGGCCGTCACCGCCCACACCCTGGGCGCGGCCTATGCCGCCGGCGAGGAGGACCGCAAGGGCGTCCTCGCGCCCGGCAAGCTCGCCGACTTCATCGCGGTGGACACCGACCCCTACCGGGAGTCACCGGACGCGGTGCTCCGCACCAAGGTCATGACGACTGTCGTCGGCGGCGAGATCCGCTGGCAGCAAACCTGATGGGCACGGGCGCCGACTGGTGCTGCCCGGCCAGCGGGGCCGCCTGCGCCTCTGCCGGCCTCCGGCTCGTCCGTGGCCGCGCGCAACCGGTGCACCAACTGCTCCAGCGCGGCGACCTCGGCCCGCAGCGCCGCGCGCCCCTGCCGGGTCAGCCGCAGCCAGGTGCACGGGCGACGGGCCTCGTACCCCTCGTTCACCTGGAGCAGCTCGGCCTGCTCCAGGATCCGCAGGTGGCGGTTGAGGTTGCCGTCGGTGAGCCCCAGTTCGTCCCGCAGGGTGGCGAACTTGCACTCCCGGGTCTCGCTCAGCACGGTCAGGATGCCGAGCCGTACCCGCTGATGGACGGTGTCGTCCAGACTCAGCGCGGGATGCGACGGTCGGGGCTCAGTCACGGGTCGCCGGGGCGGACGAGGGGCCGCCGACGGTCCGGCGGGGTGGGCAGCATGCGTAACGAGGCGAAGCTGATCAGTGGCAACGCCATCAGCACAAGGTAGTGCCCGGGGCGCAGGGCCAGCATGCCGCCGAGGTGGTCCGGCCCCGCGCCGAGCAGCAGATCTCCGAGCTACTGTTCCTGCTCGGATTCTGACCGGGCTACTCGGCCGGCGACCCGCCACAGGAACACCGCCAGCAGCAGCATCCACACGATGAACAGGCTGACACCGAAAAGGGAAGAGTTGCCTTCGACGGTCCGGCCGAGGACGCTGAAGATCGCGCCCAGGGCGAACACGCCAGCCGCGACGAGCCCGCCGACGCCGAGCCACTTCGGCAGCAGCCCGGTGCGAAGTGCGCTGAGGGAAACCGTGGCGGTCAGCGCGGTGATGCTCCACACGATCGGGGTGCGTCCTTGTAGCTGGTTGAGTGCCAGCACTGCTGACGGGTCGCCCGCGCCGGCCGCGCCGACGAGGGCGGTCTCGGCGGCCTGGGACACGAACCCGAGCGTGACGAACACCGTGCCGCTGATCGCGATCGCGGTGGCGAGCGTGTCCTGACCAGCCCTACGTACGACCGGCGCCAAGGCCGCGACGAACGCGATCGCCGCCAGCAACGCCGCGCCGACAGCGACCTCGCTGGCCACCAGTGCCGCCCGGTGCGCCACGTTGAACGCGGCGACGGCGGCGGGAGTGTCCCCGTCCGGGCCGAGCCCTTGCAGCAGCCGATGGATCACGTAGAACACGTCGAAGCCGAGCGCCCCGAGGGCTGCCGTACGCAGACCGCGAGTACCGGTGACACCGATAGTCGTGCCGGACGAGGAAGCGAATGCGATGGACATGCCTGCGATGCTGTCCCAATCGGGCGGCCGGGATCGTCCGCCGGCGGGAGACAGTCGCTCGCGCGGCTACTGCGGGCGGAGTAGGCGACAGTAGTACCGGCGAGCGGTGGTTGCCTCCCGGGGGCGGACGATGGCGTGCGTCCGGGTCGCGACGATCGGTGGCATGCCAGAGACGTCGCTGTCCCCACCCGCCGCAAACGCCGTCCTGACCCCCGCGGCAGAGCACCTGCCGTTGCGCCGGGGCCCCCTGCTGGTCACGTCGCTGCTGGCCGTGACGGCCGGCGCCCTGATCTACCTCGCTCCGCTGGCCGCAGTGTGGCGCACCTCGTGGCCGTACGCGCTGCTGTTCGCCGCGCTGGGCACAGCACAGTTGGTCACGGTTGCCCGCGTGCTGGCCCGCCCGGCGTCGCGTCGGGTGGTGTTGGCTGCCGGCGCGGCGCTGGCCGTACTCGTCGTGTGGTTCCTGACCCGCCGCACGCCGGTCCTACCTGGTCCCTCGCCGTGGATACCGGCGGACTCGGTGATCGGGTTCGTCGACTACCTCTGCGCGGGGCTGCAGGTCATCGGCGTTGCGGGATTCGGCATCGGGTGGGTTCTGCGCGCGATGGCCCGCTCCGGCGGCGCCGAGGCGCAGGCTCGGCGCCGGCCGCGGCTGCGCCGGGTGGCGGAGGCGGTCGCCGTCACGCCGGTGACGCTGGTCGTGCTCCTGGCCACGTTCGTGGGGTTCAGCGGAGCCAGCGACGGGTTGGCGGGAGCGGGCTTCCCCGGCGACACCGTGCCGCCGCGCCATTTGCCCGCCGGGAAGCGCAGCACAGTGGAGTATTGCCGAATCGACGGGGTCCCGCTGGCCATGGATATCTACACCCCACCGGCCGGTGCGGCGACGCCCGGCCGGGGCGCCCCGGTGGCGATGTACATCCACGGCGGTGGCCTGGTACTCGGTGACCGGAAACTCTCCGGGCTTGGCGCGTCACTGTCCAACCATCAGGCGGCGCTGTTCACGCCGCTGCGGAAGCGGCTGAACGCCGATGGCTACGTCGTCGCTTCGATCGACTACCGGTTGACCCCCGCCGCCCCGTGGCCCGCCCCGCTCGATGATGCCAAATGCGCGGTCCGGTTCCTCCGGGCCCACGCCGCCGACCTCGGTATCGACGCATCCCGCATCGGTACGTGGGGTGCCAGTGGCGGTGGTTGGCTCTCGTCGATGCTGGGTCTGACCGGCCGGCAGGACGGGACCGGCCCGTACGCCGAGCAGTCCAGCGCGGTCCAGGCCGTGGTGGACATGTTCGGCCCCACCGACCTCAACGACTTCGCCGACGCGCCGCCGTTCATCCGGTTCCTGCTCTGGGCCGGTATCGGTACATCCACGGCTACCCGCCACTCGGCCAGCCCGATCAACCACGTCACTGGCAGTGCGCCGCCGTTCTTGATCCTGCACGGCGCGCAGGACGAGGACATCGCGCCGCGCCAGTCCGTCCGGTTCGCCGAGCGGCTGCGCACCGCCGGTGTGCCGGCAGAGTTCGTCGAGGTCGCCGGCACCGGGCACACCCTGGCCACCCCCGGACAGCGACCGTCGACGCAGGAGCTGACCGACATGGTGGTCGATTTCTTCAGGGCGACGCTGCGATGACGCCCGTCCGGGGTGGGCGGGCGTCACCGCAGCGTGAACAGGGGTTTGCGCTCCTCGTCGGCGGGATGACCCATGGCGGATCGCGCGTGCGGGCGCATACGGTGAGCGCGTGTTGAGGGGCGGGGCGGTGCTGCGGCGGTGGATGGTGGACGCCGGAATCGCGCTCGCGGTGTTGGTCGCCGCCGAGATCGCGATAGCGACCGGCAACGAGGACGGCTCGGTCGACCGGGACTGGTTCGCGTACCTGCTCGGAGTGGCGATGGCGGTACCGCTGCTGCTGCGCCGGCGGTACCCGACCGTCGTGCTGTACGCAGTCTCAGCGGTGCTGTTGCTGTTCTACGCCCTCAACTATCCGGGCTTCCCGCCGGCCCTGGTGCTCGCGGTACCGCTGTACGACGCGGCCCGCGCCGGCCGCCTGTGGTGGGCGGTGCCGGTACCGGTGTTCTTCCTGGCGGTCGGTGCCGTCGTGCTGATCGTGCACCGGGAGATGCCGCCGCTGGAACTGCTCGCCGCGTTCCTGCCGCAGGCCACGACGCTGGCGGTGGCGGTGCTGCTCGCCGCGTTGATGCGCAGCCGGTCCGCGTACACCGCGGAGGTGCGGCACCGGCTGGACCAGGCAGAACGGGAGCGCGAGTTGGAGGCGCGGCGCCTGGTCACCGAGGAACGGCTGCGGATCGCCCGTGACCTGCATGACACGGTGGGGCACGCGATCGCCACCATTACCGTCCAGTCCGCCGCCGCGCTGCGGCTGCTGGACGCAGAGCCGGAGCGGGCTCGGGAGGCGTTGGTGAGCATCCGGGGCACCGGCAAGGCGGCGCTGGCCGAGATGCGGGCCACCCTCGGTCAGCTGCGCTCCGACGGCAGGCCGGGCTCGGCGGGGCCGGACCTGCGGGGGCGCGGGCAAGCGGAGCGGGACACGGGACTGCACCCGCTGCCCGAGTTGCTGGCCGCGGTGCAGGCGGCGGGTTTGCCGGTCGAGGTGAACAGCGAGCTGTCCGGCGAGCGGCTGCCCGCAGCGCTGGACGAGGTGGCGTACCGGATCGTGCAGGAGTCGCTGACCAACGTGCTGCGGCACGCCGGGGCGGCCGCTCGTGCCGAGGTGCTGCTGCGGGCGGTGCCGGACTCGCTGTGGGTAGAGGTACGCGACGACGGGGTGGGCGCCGGTGCCGGCGGGACGCCGTTCGGCGGGCGGGGGTTGACCGGGATGCGGGAACGCGCCGAGGCACTGAGCGGCCGGTTTGAGGCGGGGCCGCGGCCGGGTGGGGGTTTCCAGGTCCGGGCGATACTGCCGCGGAATGCGCCGGAGGGGACGTCGCCGGCCCGGGAGACGCTGGAGGGTGGGGCGCGGTGATCCGGGTGTTGCTCGTCGACGACCAGGCCCTGGTCCGGGCGGGGTTCCGGGCGCTGCTGGAAGGCGTGCCCGATATCGACGTGGTGGGCGAGGCCGGCAACGGCGGTACGGCGGTGGCGCTGGCCCGGGAGCTCCGCCCGGACGTGGTGCTCATGGACATCCGGATGCCCGATGTGGACGGGGTCACCGCGACCCGCCGGATCACCGGCGACGCCCAACTGTCCGGCGTACGGGTGCTGGTGCTGACCACCTTCGCCGAGGAGGACGACGTGTTCGCCGCCCTCCGCTCCGGGGCCAGCGGCTTCCTGGTCAAGGACACCGACCCGGACGATCTGCTGCAGGCGGTACGCGTGGTTGCCCGCGGCGACGCGTTGCTGTCGCCCAGCGTCACCCGAGCGGTGATCAGACGCTCGGTCGGGGCGGATCAGCCGGCCGCCCGGCCGAGGCCGGCGCCGCCGGAGTTGGCCCTGCTCACCGCCCGGGAACGGGAGGTGGTGCAACTCGTCGCCGCTGGCCTGAGCAACGATGACATCGCTTCCCGCCTGGTGGTCAGCACGCTCACTGCCAAGACCCACGTCTCGCGGGCGATGGTCAAGGTCGGCGCGCGGGACCGGGCCCAACTGGTGGTCTTCGCCTACCAGAACGGCCTGGTTACCCCGGACGGATACGACGCTGGGAGTACGCCCCGGTAGCTGGCCGCCGGCAGCTCGCCGGACCAGCGAAGGCCCCTGGGAGTGTTCACCGGACGGATCCGAACGTGTGGTGGGCCCAATCGGCGAAGCTGGTCCAACGAACCTCGGGGTGGGCGGCATGCAGCGTGGCGATGTCGACCTGGTAGCCCGGCCCATTCAAGAATGTCCACATCGCGCGCATGTCCGGATTGCCGACCTCGGCCAGCGGCACCCTCTCGTGGTGCACTTCCCGTCCCAGCGCCGCGCTCAGCGCGGTCGCCATCTGGGCGGGGGTAGGGGCATCGCTGGCCAGCTCGATGCGCCGCCCGACATAGGGGGCGGGGTTGCGAAGTATCTGCGCGGCGAAGACGCCGAGATCGGTGCGGGCAAGCTGCTGCAGCGGCCGATCCGCCGGCAGCGGCAGATCGAGCAGCCCACTGCGAATGCGATCCGCCCCGCCGAGGGCGTTGTCGAAGAAGTACGTCGGCCCCCGCGACCACCTCGACACCCCGGTCGGCCAACCGGCGAGCCGCACCCCGCTTCGGGTCGCGCACCAATGCCCGCACCCGAGCGCCGTGGCCCAACAACGCCTCGGTGACGGCGCTGCCCTGGCCGCCGGTCGCCCCAAGCACCAAGATCGGCGCATCGGCCATCACAGACACCTCTTCTCGGCGAGCAAGCGGCGGCGACCGGTCGTCGCCGCGCGCCACAATATCCGCGCGCCTCGGTCGTCACCCCACCCTTGCGCGCGTTCGGCAGATTGGCTGTCGACCACCACGCGGGCGGCGCTCGGCCTGCTGAGTGCCCGAGCCGGGGCAGCTTGCCAAGGGCCGACCAGGCGTTGTGCCCGCAGGGCGGCCGCCGGAGCAGGCACGGTGACGGTGTCAAGGCCGTTTCGTCGTGAGGCCGGTGCACCTCTTCGCCGTAGCGATCTTGTCCTCGATCCGCTCGCTGGCCGCGCCGGACACGAGCACGGGCTGCCCGGTGTCCGACACCGTCGCTGGCAGGAACTCGGTGCGTGTCACCGTCCGCGCACGCACGGTCAACCGCAGGACTCCGGAGTCGGTGCTGTGCGACTCGCTGTACCAGAGGAAGTTGCCGAGCCCGTAGTGCACGTAGGTCTTACCGAGCCAACCGTCGGCGAGCAGGGTGTGCGCGTGGGTTCCGACCACGATGTCCGCTCCGGCGGCGGCCATCCGGCGGGCGAACGTCTTCATCTCCCCGGTTGGGCAGGAGTTGCCCTCGACGCCCCAGTGCATGAAGACGATCACCAGGTCGGCCTGCTGGCGGGCTGCCTGCAGCGCGGCGGTGGCGCGGGCCTCGTCGAACGCCATCGCGATTCCCGGCCGGGTTTCCGTCGCTTTCCACTGCGCGGCCAGCTCGTGCACCTGCGACATCCCCAGCACCGCGATCCGCACGCCCTTCACGGTGCTCAGCCATGGTGCGTACGCCGCGTCGACATCACGCCCCGCACCGAACACCGGGAAGTCCGCGGCCGCCGCCGCGTCGAGGGTGTCGAGCAGCCCCACCTGGCCGTAGTCGAGGGTGTGGTTGTTGGCAATCGATGCCGCGTCGATCCCCGCCGCGCGAAGCGCCGAGTACGCGGTCTCCGGCGATCGGAATTGATAGCGTTTGGGCTGCGGCGTGCCGCGGTTCGTCACCGCCGTCTCGAGGTTGACCAAGGTGAGGTCGGCGTCGCGTAGCACCGCGGCGATGCGACCGAATGCCGTCTCCGGGTCGTCGAGCAGACGCAGCGTGCGGCCCGTGAAGTGCACGTCGCCCGCGAAAGCCAGCCGCAGCTCGACCGGCGGGGCCACGCCCGGCTCGGTGCCACTCGGCGATGCCGTGGCGTTCGACGTCGTGGCGGCTGGGGGCTTCCACTCGGCTGCCGGGCGGCCTTCGGCGGCACACCCGGCCAATGCTGCCCCGACCGCGACGGCCGCCACCGCCACCCGCACCTTGCTGATCACCCGCTCAGGATAGTGGGGCCGAGGAAGGCCACCGGAGAACAGCTGCGTCTCGGGGCAACCTCCGCTACGGCGCGACCGGGTAGACCTCCATCTCATAGAGCGAATAGCCGTATCCCGTGCCACGCTGAACGCCCTGCATCCGGACGAACTTCGCCGCCGGCGCATCGAAGCGCAGGGTATCTGTCCCGCCGTCGCCCGCGGTCACGGCCGCCGCGGTCGTCCAGGTCGTGCCGTCGGCAGAGGTCTCGATCCGGTACGCCCGGCCGTAGGCCGTCTCCCAGCGCAGAACGACCTTGCCGACCCGCTGCGGCTGCGCGAGTTCCACCTGCAGCCACTCGTTGTCCGTGTGGTTGGACGACCAGCGGGTCGTGCGATCACCGTCGATCCCATGATCGGGGGTGAACTGGGAGAGGTTCTGTTCGGTGGTTGACGCCGAGGCGGTGCCACCGTTCGTGGCCAGCGCAGCGTTGGTGCCACTGGTCTTCGGATAGACGTGGACCGTCAGCACCGCACTGACCGGCTCACCGCTCGCTGGGCGGAAGGTCACCCGAACGTCGTACGTCCCCGTCGGCGTGCCAGCCGGGACGGTGACGGCCACGGGGACGGCCGTGTCCTGGCCACGGAAGATCGTGGTCGGCTGGCTCGCCGGTTGCGCGGAGATTCCCTCCGGTGCGGTGACGGTCAGGGTGCCGGTGAGGTCCGCAATGCGGGCCGGCACCAGGTGTGCTGTCGTCCTCGCGGGCTGCCCGCCCGCCTCGACGTCAACCATCGCCGGGTCGAGGGAGAGATCAGCGACCGGAGCGTCGGCAAACCACGGAATCAGCTCGTTGATCCGCGGTGCGGCGGAGGCGTCCTGCCAGGCGAGCCGGATCGCGTCGGTCTTCACGCCTGCCGCGTCGAGCTGGGTGTAGCCGCCGGACAGGACGCCGATGGTGGTCCAGGTGCCGTCGGCGGAGCGGACCTGGACCGCAGCTGTCGCCGCGGTGCCGGACTGGAGGACCACCACCTGGTCGACGGGACGGGCCGGCGAGATGCTGACCTGGAGGAACTCGCCGGGCTGCGGTGCCCGGTCCGCGACATACGGGGTACCGACGTCACCATCGACGGCCTTCGCCAGGCTGGATCCGGTGGCTGGCGGCGGAGTGCCGGTCGCCGTCAGCTTGGTGCCGCCAACCACGGCGACCTGGAACTCCCGGACCACCACCCAGGTGCTCTGTGCCGCCGTCGCGCGCATCCGGGCGTACCTCGCCTTGGTCCCTGGGGGGACGCTGGCGTGAATCTCGGGCTGGTCGGTGTAGGTGCCGATGGCGGTCCAGGTGGATCCGTCGGTGGAGAACTCCAGCGTGCCCTGGCGGATGTAGTCCGTCGGGCTGGTGGGCTTACTCATGTAAAGGTCGATCGTGCTGATCTGCTGAACCGACCCGAGGTCGACTCCCACGTAGGCGCCGGAGTCCGCGGCCCGGTCGCTCCAGTAGAACGTGGTGAGGTCCCCGTCGACCATGTTGGCCGGCGAGTTGGCCTGCCACTGCCCCATCGAGGTCGTGCCCCTCGCCCTTCCGCCGGTCGTCCCGAGCCAGCGGTCACTTGCTGACGTGGCCCGTTCGAGGAACGAAGGCATCACTCCCGGCGCAACGCTCTGGCTGATCGCATCGGCCTGGGCCCGCGCCGTGTTGAGCGCTTGACGCTCGGCCCACGCCGCGTTGCCGTCGCCCGCCCGCTGTGCCAGCAGCATCCGCACGGCGTGCTGGCCCGCCTGACCGTAGCGGCCGAGCTTGTCCAGCCACGGCTTGACCTCGTCCAGGAACGCCTGGTTTCGCAGCCCGGTACGGAGCGCGGCCGGGCTGCTCGCCATCCGGCCGAAGTAGTCCTCGAGCCCGGCTGCCGCGCTCTTGAGCCCTTCGCCGCGCTCATAGGCCGACCAGAACGCGTCGATCATCGGTTTGAGGGTCGGCGACTCGACCGGATCGATGTTGGAGGAGTAGTTGTTCTCGGCGAAGACCTTCAGCGCCGGCCATGCCGGACCACCGATGTCCTGCAGCGCCGCCTCCCACGCCCGCGCCGCGTCGTACGCCTCGGGGTTCCAGAGGAAGGCACCGGACGTGAACTCCGCGATCTTCGACGCCTCGGCCTGAACCATCGGGTTGGCCGTCACACCGACGAGATGCTGCCCGATGCCGGGCTCGCGCCCGACGTACGGACCGAGCAGCAGCCGGTTGGTCACGTAGTCGTTGACCGGGTAGTTGTCCCACACCAGGATGTCGTGGTCGAAGACCTCGCGCGCGCTCTTGGCCTGGACGGTGGTGATGACCGGAGCCACCACCCCGACACCGGTCCACTCGACGATCACCGCCGGGTCGAGCTGGGTGCGGAGGGCGGTCTTGTAGGGCGAGTCGCTGACGTCGTAGTACTCCGTCGGCACCATCTGCAGCCGCTCGGCGCCGGGGTGGGTGGCGATGAACTCGTGCTGCACCCGGTTGAGAAGGAACGCCTGTGCCGCGCCCGCCGCGCCGCCGCCCGTGCCGAACTTGGCCGCATCCTCGGCGCAGTTCCATGTCGTGTAGCTGATGTCGTCCAACGGAATTGCGAACGAACGTACTCCGATGTTCCACAGCGACTGGAACTTGTCCACCAGTGCTCGCTTGTCGCGGTCAGAGCTGTAACAAACGGACAGACCCGGCGAGAGCGCGTAGGTGAACTCGACGTGGTTGCTCGTCGCCGTCGCCACGAGTTCCTGAATCGGGCCGAGCTTGTCCGGCGGGTACGCCTGGCGCCACTGTTCCCGCAGGTAGGGGTCGTCCTTGGGCGAGTAGACGTAGATGTTCTGCTTGGTACGGCCGTAGAACTCCAGCTGGCTCAGCCGGTCCTGCTGCGACCACGGCTGCCCGTAGAAACCCTCGATCACCCCGCGCAGCGGCATGGCCGGCCAGTCTCGGATGGCAACGGCAGGAAACACGTCCCGGCCGGAGTGCGGCACGAGGAGCTGGCGCAGGGTCTGCGCGGCGTAGAACGTACCGGTCGGGTCGACTCCGTCCAGGACCACCCTCGCGTTACCGTCGCTACCCTTGCCGATGCCCAGGACATAGCCGTCGCGGGGCAGGCCGGTGGCGTCGGCGGCGATGCCGATCTCCTGGAGGGCCTCGTCGGAGGCGGAGTTCTCGCTCGGCCCGCCGATGTAGAGGATGATCCCGGCGTCCGGTGCCGGATCCTTGTCGGACACGATCCTCACCTTCGTGACACCCGCCTCGGTCAGCACTCGGTTGACCACGGCGACCGCCGACGGATCGGTCTTCGCACCCGTCACGAGTGCAGCGTTGGGCGTGACCGGAACCAGGTTCTTCTTGTCCTCGACGGACTGGGGCGGCGGCCAGATCGCCGGCAGTGGGACTGCTGCTGCGGCTGCCGGAGCCGCAGTTGCGAGAGAGATGGGCAATGTGGTCGCCACCGCGACGCTCGCAGCGGCGACGAGCGCGCCGAGCTGTGCGGGCATTCCCCTCCGTCGCGCGCCCATCCGGGCTTTCACGGCGGGCCGTCCCGATAGGAGCGTTCGTCTGCTAGGCATGTGTCTCCTTTCGAAGACGGCACGCCAGCCTCCGCGCTGACGATCGTTAGTGCGCGACTCTCCGGCTATCTGCGCACATTCCCACAAGGTCCAGGATGTGTCAAGAGGCGCTCACTGTGCGTGGCAGCCTCACGTGGGGCCGCCCGCGCAGTCGCACCGCGTCGAGGCCTGGGAACGCTACCCTTTGTGGACTCTTCGAAGCCGGCGAATGGGTTCCTAGACTTTCGCCGGATCGCTACGCACCCAGCCTGGCCGTCTCACCGGGGTCGGCGCGACGACGTCCAGCCTTGCTGGTGCAGCCGTTCGATGCCGTCCAGCAGCAGGTCCAGCGCGAACTCGAACTCGAACTGGTCGTCGCAGCCCTGCCCTACGACCGAGGCGTTGTCGTGAGACGCCGCTGTGGCGATCTCCGCGAGGTGCGGGAACCGGGCCGCGGCCTCCGGTGGTAGCGCCGCCGGCGGGTCCGGGTTGGCCGCGCCGGACCGGCCGGCGCGCCGGGAGGCGTCGAACAACTCCTGGCTGAAGCCCAGAATCCGGCTGCCCATCGCGTGCATCACGTGGTGGGCGAGGTCGGCGGAGAACCCGCCGGCCCGGAACGCCCCGACCATCGAGTCGAGGTAGGCGAGGATGGCCGGCGTCGCCATGTTCCGCGATTCGATCGCGAGCGGCGCCCAGGGGTGGCGCTGCAGCACCTGCCGTGCCGAGAGGATGCGCCGGCGGACCATGTGCTTCCAGTCGGCGCCGGGCATCAGCGGGTCGATCTCGCCGACGACCACGTCGATCATGCCGTCGAGCAGCTCGTCTTTGTTGGCCACGTGCTTGTAGAGAGCCATCGGCACGACGCCCAGATCCTGGGCGAGGTTGCGCATGCTGAGGGACTCGATCCCGGTCTCGTCGGCGAGCGCGACGGCGGCGCGCAGGACCCGGTCCCTGCTCAGCGGCGTCCGGCGCAGCGTTTCAGCCTGCTCAACCATCTCGGTCCTCGTCTTCCGGCGACGGTTGAACCATAACCGCCTTGACAGGTGTACGGCGTACACCTAATCTGCTGCTATGAGGTGTACGCCGTACACCTGAGGGAGGGGAAATGAAAGCGATCGTCCAGGACCGATACGGCCCGCCGGAGACCCTCACGCTCGCGGACGTCGACGCGCCGGTGCCCGCCGCCCACGAGGTGCTCGTACGGGTCGAGGCCGCCGCGCTCAACGCGTACGACTGGCATGCCATGCGTGGCGATCCATGGATGGCACGGTTGGCCATGGGCCGATCAAGGCCCCGAGCACGCATCCGTGGCCGCGACTTCGCCGGCCGGGTCGAGGCCGTTGGCACCCACGTTCGACAGGTGCGTCCCGGCGACACCGTCTTCGGCGACCTCGGCGAAGCCAACGGCGCGTTCGCCGAGTACGTATGCGTGCCCGAGAACCTCGTCGCGCCGAAGCCGGCGAACCTGACGCCGCAGCAGGCGGCCGCCCTGCCGCTGGCCGGTATCACCGCGCTCATGGGACTGCGCGACGTCGCGCAGGTCGAGCCCGGCCACCGCGTCCTCATCAACGGCGCCTCCGGCGGCGTCGGCACCCTGGCCGTCCAACTGGCCAAGCTGCTCGGCGCGACTGTGACCGGGGTGTGCAGCACCCGCAACGTCGACCTGGTCCGCTCCCTCGGCGCCGACCACGTCGTCGACTACACCCGAGACGACTTCACCCACGACGCACGCCGCTACGATGCCGTGTTCGACCTGGTCGGCAACCGCACCCTCACCGCGCTACGGCGGGCGCTGGTCCCAACCGGGACGCTGGTGCTCTCCGGCGGTGGCGTGTACCGCGGCGGCAGTCTCATCGGACCGGTCTGGCTCATCACACGCGGACGACTGCTGGCACCCTTCGTTCGACACCGCATCGTCACACTCACCACGGCACCCAGCTGGCAACACCTCGACACACTCCGCGCCCACGCCGAGGCCGGCCGCCTCACCCCGGTCATCGACCGGACCTATCCGCTCCACGAGGTGCCCCAAGCCATCCGGTACCTCGAAGGTGAACACGCGCGAGCGAAAGTCGTCATCACCATCTGACCTGCCAACCACCACCCCGACCAGGCCCCAGAGCCCGGAAGTCGCATGACGACCCAACGCCCCTCTTGATCGAGTCATGCTCTTGTTGGTCGGCGCGCGTCGACAACCACACCCATCGCGCGGACATCCCCTCCGCACCCCGTTGTTGCGGCCCAGGCGTCCCCGTCGATGTCCTGTACGACAGACAGCCGGCACCGGCACGGGCGCAGGCAGGTACCGACCCGCAGAGGAGTCTCGATGGGTATTCGTCGACCGTTCGCGGTCGGGGCGGCATTCGCCCTGGTTCTCACACTCAGCCCATCTGTCGCTTCTGCCGTCGTCGATGTCGGCTCTGCAGGTATCGACAGGCTTGACATAAGACGCGGTTCGCAGTCCGTGCGGCCCACCGACGTCCAGCTGGCCGCGGTGCGCGACCTGGTCGCCGCGTCGGGCGCCGGTACCCGGGTCAGTTGGGACGGGCGGTTCGGCACGCCTCGGACGATCCGCAAGGATGGCGGCTGGCTCACCGGGCCCAGGTCGGGTGATCCCGCCTCGGTGGCCCGGTCGTTCATCGACGCCAACCGTGACGCGTTCGGCCTCACAGCGACGGACGTCGCGTCGCTCACTGTCGTACGCGACCACGAACTCGTCGGTACCGGCACGCACGTGGTGAACTTCGCACAGACGTACGCGGGCCTGCCGGCGGTGCGCGGTGGCCGCCTCGGCGTGGCGGTGACCAGCGACGGCAAGGTTCTCTCCTACGCCGGCAATTCCGCCCGGAGCGGCGCGCTGCTGGCCACGCACAAGCTCTCCGCGGCCAAGGTGCTGGAGGGCGTGGCCGGCAAGCTCGCCCCCGGGGTGTCCTTCACGGCTGTGCCGGTCGGCGACCGCGCCGGCTACCAGGTGTTCGCCAAGGGACCGTTCGCCGGCGAGTCCTACGTACAGAAGGCGGCGTTCCCGACCCGGGACGGCGCCCGGCCCGCCTACCGGGTGCTGTTCATCAAGGCCCTCGACCAGGCGTGGGACACCGTCGTCGACGCGGCGACCGGGGAAACGCTGTACCAGGCGTCCCTGGTGGCGCACGACGCCGAAGGCACCGTATACGAGAACTACCCGGGAGCCCCGGCCGGCGGCGCCCCGGTGCGCAAATCGTTCGGGCCGACCGCCCAGTCTCCCTCGGGTTACGTCGACCCGACCGGGCTGGCGGGCCTGGCGGGCCCGACGACGCTCGGCAACAACGCCAACACCTACGCCAACTACTCGAACTTCCTGGTCCCCGCCGACCAGGGGCCGCGGCCGGTGAGCCTCACCGGGCAGTTCAACTACCCGTACACCGCGAACTGGGCCCGCAGCAAGGGCCAGTCCGTGCCGCCTGCCTACGTCCAGGACCTCGATCCGGCGGCGACCAACCTGTTCTGGCACCACAACCGCATCCACGACGAGCTTCGGGCGCTGGGCTTCACCGAGTCCGCCGGCAATTTCCAGGTCAACAACGGCGGCAACGGCGGGCAGGGTGGCGACCCCGTGCTGGGGCTGGTCCACGCCGGGGCGGCCACCGGCGGCGCCCCCACCTACACCGGCCGCGACAACGCCTACATGCTCACCCTCCCCGACGGCATCCCCGCCTGGAGCGGCATGTTCCTGTGGGAGCCGGTCAACGACACCTTCGAAGGGCCGTACTCCGACGGCAACTTCGACGCCTCCGTCATCGAGCACGAGTACGCGCACGGGCTGTCCAACCGGTACGTCAGCGGCGAGGACAACGCCCTCAACACCCACCAGTCCGGCTCGATGGGCGAGGGCTGGGGCGACTGGTATGCCCTGAACTACCTCTACGGCAACCAGCTCGCCACCACCGCCGTGGTCGGCCAGCACGCCACCGGCAACACCGAACGCGGCATCCGCAACTGGAGCTACGACCAGAACCCCACCGGATACGGCGACGTCGGATACGACCTCGGCGGCCCCGAGGTCCACTCGGACGGGGAGATCTGGACCACCATCCTGTGGGACATGCGCAAGGCACTCGTCGCCCGGTACGGGGAGGCCACCGGTGGTGAGATCGCTGCGCGGCTGATCACCGACGCGATGCCGCTGTCCCCGGCCGACCCGTCGTTCATCGACATGCGCGACGCCATCCGCACCGCCTTGGACAACCGCTACCACAGCCGCTCCGACTACGCCGCCCTCGTGGACGTCGTCTACGGCGCCTTCGCCAAGCGCGGCCTGGGCCTACATGCCGTCAGCGACGGCGGCGACGACACCGACCCCACCCCCTCCTACGAGCACCCGAACCCGGCCCGCAACGGCACCCTGACCGGCGCCGTCGTCAACGCGGCCACCGGCAAGCCCATCCCCGGTGCCCGCATCATGCTCGGCATGTTCGAAGCCAGGGTCACGGCGCTGCGGACGTCGTCAACGGACGGCGGGTTCTCCGCGCCGGTGGCCGCCGGCACCTACCCGGTGACGATCGCGGCCGAGGGCTTCGGCGCCCGGACCTTCCCGAGCATCAAGGTCACCGCCGGCAAGACCTCGGCGTTGCGGTTTGCCCTGGCACCCAACCTGGCCTCCGCCGCCAACGGCGCCACCATCGTGTCCACCACCACGACCGGCGCCGCCCGCCTTATCGACGACACCGAGGCCAGCACCTGGAAGACCACCCCGGGAACCGGGAACGCTGTGATCAAACTGGCCGCCCCGGCCCAGATCTCGTCGATCCAGGTCAGCGCCTTCGCCACCGCCCGATTCGAGGGACTGCGCGGGTTCACCCTGCAGGCCTCCAGCGACGGGACGAACTGGCAGACCGCCCTGACCAAGGCGGACGCCTTCACCTACCAGGCGCCTCGGCCGACCGCGCCCGACCTGCACTACAAGCAGTTCACCCTGCCGAAGCCGGTACAGGCGCAGTACGTGCGGTTCTGGGCCGACACCGCGCTCGGCGAGACCAAGACGGACGTGCAGACCGCCGAGCTGCAGGTCTTCTCCCCCACCGCCACCGGAGTCGAGCCACTGCCACCGTCACCGCCGGACGCTCCGGTGACCGACACCGGCGTCATCGCCACCGGAAACCCGTCCACCGGGACAGCCGACGACGCCACCGGCATCACCGCCACGGCGTTCAAGACGACCTGTGCGGTGCCGGCGGCACCGGCGCAGGGCGCCGACGGCTGGGTCACCGCGTTGCCGGACAGCTTCGGCGACGGCGCCCACGAGGCGCACGTGCAAAGCGAAAGCATTGCCCCGTACGACTTCGACCTGTACTTCTACGACGAGTCATGCACCCTGCTCGGCGCTGCGGCCTCCTCGGCCGCGGACGAGTCCGGCACGATCCCCAGCGGAACCCGCTACATCCTCACCCAGCTGTGGCTGGGCGCCGCGGTCCCGTTCACCCTCACCGCGACCGACACCAAGTGACCTGACCACACCTTTCTCCGAACCCGAGGCGGGGTGGTGTGCGCCGGCAGCCCGGCCACACCACCCCGCAGCCGCCAGCGGTTAGCCAGGGTCGGCGGCGAAGGCATCTATCCGGTCGTTGCGCGCTGTCGCACTAGGCAGCCTCGAGGACGAAGAACAGGTAGCGCAGGATGCACGACATGCCCTCCCCCGCACCCGCCGACGGCAGTCCGCCGCCGGACTCAGCGCCGACGGCGCGCAACGAACTGCTCACACCACTCGTGCTGCTGCTCGTCTCGGGCCTTCTGCTGGTGCTGTTTCTCTGCTGTGCCGCCTTTTGGCTGTACCACTAACTGGCCGTTCGTTGCGCTGGACCCGGAGCGCCAGTTTGGAGGCCCGTGCTCAAGCGGTCGTGATGCCCGAACCGCCTGTGGGCGGCGGTCGGCCCGGTCGCGTCTCGTGCCCGCTCGTGCCCGCTGCGGGCCACGGTTTACTGGCCCACGGATGGCCCATGCCGGCCTTCGGGCCAGCAGAAGATCACGGAGGGCTGGTCGTCTGGTGATCGCATGCTTCACTATCGCCCATGACGTGGCGAAGGACCGGGCTGGTGTTGGCGGTCATCCTGGCAGTGGTGGCCTTCATTGGCTGGCGCTGGTGGCACAACCACCCGCCGTACGGCCCGGAAGCGCTGGCCATCAAGTCCTCACTTCAGTTTGTCGGCCACGAGGAGGCTCAGGCCGCGCTCGGCAACAAGGTATACGCCCCACTGTCCAGCGGACGCGACCAGTTGGTGCTCGGGCGGGTTTCCTGGCAGACCCCGCCCAAGCCACTCGATGGCGGATACTTCGCGATCTTCCTCATTGACAAGCGCATCAAGCGCAAGGTGGGAAGCTTCAGCGCATCGTCGCCACGGCAGGAGGCCATCAGCGCCGGGTACGCCGGAGTGGAGAACAAGATCCCGGAGCGCTATCCCTGGCTGCAGGGCGCGGGCGACGTCAGAGAGGGAAACACCTGGTGGAGCTACGGCTCCAGACTGGCCGTGTACGACGGGGCCGCTTCGCCGCTTACGTTCGTCGCGCCCTTCCGGTATCTGGAGGGGCCGCAACGGGCGGCGGCTAGGGCGGCCACTGCACCGGTTGCGATGTCGGACCTGCTGCTGGCCTTGGTCTACCTGGGGTCCGATGGGCAGGTGTACTGGGCGCAGCGGCTCCAAGGCTAGTAGGGGATTTCCTCGTCGGACAGTCGCCAGACCGTCCAGCCTCCCTGGACGGGGACAAGGCGCAGCGCCCCACGGACGAGTCTCGATGACGGTTGTCAAACGGACCGTGCGGTGGACAGCAGCTCCTCGGTCGGGCAGGTTTGTGTCTGCCCAGGGTGCCGCGCCCTGGCATCGATGCCGGCACGCCGGGTTGCCTCGCCGGCGATCAGCCACACCAGCGATGTCGAACGAACGCCGGCCCAATCGACAGCAACCCGCCACGAGCGCGTCGAGTCCACGACACTCATCGGCCTCTCGACCAGTACGAGCAACCTCGGTGCGGCGTTACTCCGTCTCCTGTTCGTGGCACGAGCGAGAGGTCCCGCGCGGTGAACCCGGTTGCGAAGAGTGGGCGCCGGCGGCGCGGTGTCGTGGAGACCGCGTGGCTCCTGCTGCCGTGGCGCTCGCCGTCAGCTGGGCGCGCATGCCCGACGTGGCCTCGCCCGAGCTCGGCGCAGGGCCGGAGGCGGTGCCTGCGTTTTGCCTGGCCCGCCGCCGGTGCGACGTCCTGTAGGGGCCGCTCCACAACAAGACCCGCTACCGGCCCTCCGAAACCGTTCCCACCCCGGACGCGGCTCGACAAACCACATAGGCAAACCCCTGGCTCAGCGGTTGTCGCCGCTGCCACCCAGCACGCCGCGGTCCTGGCGGCTGGCCAGCTTGGCCAGGTTGGCCGCCGCGATGTCGTCCAGCGGCAGATCGAGGTAGTCGGCGAGCACCGCCACGTACCAGAGCACGTCACCGAGTTCCTTGGCTATGTCGGCCCGGTCGATCCGCGACTCGTCGCTGTCGAGGTCTCGGACCCACTTCTTGAACTTCTCGGCGATCTCACCCGATTCGCCGACCAGCCCGAGCACCAGGTGGAGCAGCTCGTTCCTCTTGTCACGTGGAGCGGCAGTACGGAGGGCGCCGCGCTGATACTCGTCCAGGTCCATGGCGGACCAGTATGACCGAACCCTTCACCAACCGGACCGCCGGAGCCGTTTCCGCCCGCGTTGACGGGGGAATTAGCGGACACTTAGACTTCCGTCGATTTGTTGCCTGCAACATTGTCCGGGTTTCTGCGCGGGCGGCGCTGCTCGTCGCCTGCGGCCCCATCGCGCAGCCACCCACGTGCCTGGAAGGGGCTGTCCATGTTGCGCATGCGTGCTTTCTGGCGAGGCTTGCGCCGCTTTCCGCGACGGGGCGCCACGGTGGCTTCCCTCGTCGCCCTGCTCGCCGCGATGGTCGTCGTCGAGGTGGGCGCGAGCGCCCCTGCGCTCGCGAACACGAGTCAGTTCAAGGGGGTCAACTGGGCCGACCCCAGGGACAACTACGCCGAGGACCCGATCGTCCTCTCGGGCGTGTCGGCAACCGACGACTATGCCACCACGTACACCAAGGCCACCTCGATCATCGGAGCGTTCGAGACCAACCTCGGCGCGAACACCGTGCGGCTGCCGATCAACCCGTACACCGTCAACGGGCCTCGCTGGGCTCCGTACACGGGTGCCATCGATGCCGCCGTGGCCAAGGGCTTCAAGGTCATCCTCAGCTACTGGGAGGGTTCCGCCCACAAGGACGGGCTGATCGACAACACCACCGCCTTCTGGAACATGTGGACCACGGTCGTCAACAAGTACGCCGGCAACGGCCTGGTCTACTTCGAGCCGATGAACGAGCCCCACGGGTACACCCAGAGCGCCTGGGCGAACGTCGCCGCCTCGTGGATCAGTACCTACCCGTCGGTCCCGAAGAACCGGATCTTCGTCAGTGGCACCGGGTACAACGACAACGTCACCAGCGTGTGCGCCGACAGCCGGTTGTCCGGAACCTTCCTTTCGCTGCACTTTTACGGGTTCTGGAACCCGACCGAGGTCAGCTACGCGGCCTGGGCCACCGACTTCCGGAACCGGATCGGTTCGTGCGCCTCCCGCACCGTTCTGGACGAGTGGGGTGCGCCCATGACGAGCGGGCTGAACTACAACGGCCCGGACAACGGCAACGCCTACATCGCCTACATCCAGGCCGTCAGCGACAACCTTCGCTTGCTGGGCATGGGCTCGGTCTACTGGCCGGGTTTGCGCGCCAACGACGGCTACAGCATGACCAGGCTCGGCCCCAATTACACCCTCATCAACAACAACGCCTCCGGGGTCAACCGGCTGCAGTGGTCGTGGGGCGGCGGCGGAACCTTCAACGCCCCGGTCCGCGGCGTCGCCTCCAACCGCTGCCTCGACGTGCCCAACTCCTCGACCACCTGGGGCACGAAGCTGTTCATCTACGACTGCAAGAGCAGCGCCAACCAGTTGTGGCTGCAGACTCCGTCGAAGACCCTGGTGGTGTACGGGAAGCTGTGCCTGGACGTCACTGGTGCCAGTACCACCGCTGGCGCACAGGTCCAGGTCTGGGACTGCAATGGGCTGCCGAACCAGCAGTGGAACATCAACAGCAACGGCACGATCACCAGCGTGCAGACCGGCTACTGCCTCGATGTGAACGGCGGCGGCACGGCCAACGGCACGAATGTCATCGTGTGGTACTGCAACGGCGGCGCGAACCAGCAGTGGAAACGCGCATGAGAGTCCACGGCCGGTAGCCCTGACCGCAACGGCCGCGCCTGGTGGGGTCGTTACGACGGTCCCACCAGGCGTCTGGCGGTTCGGCGCGTGCGCTGCAGCCGATGCCGGTAAGTATCGGAGTTCGGCCCGCTCCCTCGGTGCCGTGACTCGTCACAGCACCGAGGGAGCGCACGTGATGCGGCGGGAGCGGACCCGACACTGGGTTGCCCGTCCCCGCCGACGATCGGCGGGTTCAGTGGCAGACGGACGTGAGGCGCTCGTCGTCCTTCGGCTCACCGCCCGGGGCCGTGCTGAAGACATGGCAGCCGCTCGCGACGCCGTCGACGCGTAGGTACCCGCGCTCGCGTACCGTGGGCCACGCGCGGCCGTCGACGTACACGACAGCTGTGGCCGCGTCCCCGGCCGGGACGAAGACCGACGCGACCGTGTTGCCGGGCACGTATGCGCTGACGTCCGTGCGACCGTCATGGGTGTGGAACGCCGCGCCGATCCGGCCCTTCAGCGTGGGCAGCGTGACGCTCGCCCAGGTGACCGACTGCGGTTGGGGACGCAGGTCGAACGTTGCGTAGCCGGGTGTGGTCGGCCGGAGGCCGAACATGCCCTGCGGGATGTTGTACGCCGGCGAGGCGGCCCACGGGTGGGAGTAGGTCATGTTCGACTTCAGGGAGGCGTCCCACGCCTCCGCCGTGGCCCCCGCTCCGTTGGCGATCATGTTGAGCCAGCTGCGACGGCCGCTGTTGGTGAGCAGCTGGTAGGCCAGGTCGGAGCGGTCGCCGTTGTAGAGCGACTCGATGAGGAACGCGGCGCAGTACACGCTGCACTGCATGCCGCGCGAGCCGATGTAGTCCGCGGCGCGGGCCGCCTGATCGGCGTCGGGTACGCCGAACGCGCTGGCGAAGACACTGGCGTGGACCGCCCAGTGCTCGACCGGAGTACGGTCGGCGTTCAGGCCGTCCCGGTAGGCGCCCTTCGCGTCGTCCCACAACAGCTCGTTCATCGCGGAGCGGATCCGCTCCCCGGTGGTGGTGAAGGAGGCCGCGTCGTCGTCGCGGCCCAGCGCCTTCGCGATTGCCGCCATGTCCATGAAGCTGCGGTAGCCGATGGCGTTGATGACAGTGTTGTAGGGCCGGAAGACGAAGCCGTCCCGCTCCGACGCCGGCCAGTCGACGATGTCGCAGTCGGTCCGGCTGCCGCAACCATCGGATCCGGTGTTCTTGCGGATCAGGCCGGTGCTCTCCTCGATCCACTGGTCGGGCAGCTTCTCCCGTAGCTGGTCGTAGCTGCGCTCCAGTTGCGCCACGTCGCCGGTCTGCTGATAGCTGTCGTGCATCGCCAGAATCGTGTACATCGGCCACTCGGTGGGCCAGGTGCGCCGGGTGAGCAGGTAGTCGATGGAGTAATTGCCGAGGGACGGGTCCGCGGAGGTGAAGAAATTGGCCATCATCTGCAGGTAGCTGTCGGCCTCGTACGGCTCGCGCTCCCGCGTCCAGGAGTCGACGTACAGGTTGTGGTTGGTCGCCTCGACGGTGTTGCGCGACAGGCGCCAGACCTTGTCGAGGGCGTCGTCGGAGGAGTCGAACACGGCACTGTCGGCGTCGAACGGGTAGACCTGCGCGAGGGCCGGGAAGTCCTCGGCTCCTAGACCGGCCGGCGCGCCGATCACCTCGAGGTAGCGGAACACCCGCATGCCCCAGGTCTCGGCGTGCTGCGGCCCGTCGACGAGCGTCCAGCGGTCCTGGTACTGGTTGCCGGTCCGCATGTTGTAGCGGACGGTCTGCGGCGCGGAGAGCTCCTCGCCGAAGCGCAGCTCGAGGACCTGGCCGCTGTTGCCGTCCAGGTCGAGGCTCACGCCGCCGAGCCAGGTCCGGCCGTAGTCCACGAAGTAGTGGCCCGGCTCCTTCTCGACGACCTCGACCGGGTGTTCCAGCCGCTGCCGGACCTTGTCCGTGGGGGTGGCGACCAGCTTGGTGTACGGCGCCTTCGCCGCCGCCGGCTGCCACGCGGAGTCGTCGAAGCCGGGCTCGTCGAAGCCGGTCGGGTACGCCGCCACCTGCACGTTTTCCTTGGGTGCGGTGTAGTAGCCCGTGCCGATCGAGCCGGCCGACGGGTAGACGCCGGAGCCGTTGAGCGTGGTCCAGTTCTCCCCGGTGCCGAACGTCTGCCTCGTGCCGTCGACGTACTCCACGACCAGCTGCGCCTGGAAGCGCCGGTCGCTGGTGGTCCATGCGAGCGCGCCGAGTGCGTTGGCGCCGCCCTGCCGGACCAGGTCGGTCACGTCGAAGCCGTCGTACCGTGTCTCACCGGCGATGGACCGCGTGGGGCCGAGGCCGACGAAGTCGCCGTTGAGCCACAGCTTGTAGACGTACTGACGGCCTGGCTCGGGCGAGGAGCCGGTCGCGAAGACGGTCGCCCAGGCGACCTCCTTGTCAGCGGTGTTGAACTCGCCGCGGAGGAAGGCCCAGTCCGTGCTGCCGAGCCCGTAGACGCAGTTCTGGCCGGTGCCGACGTTCAGCCTCCCGCCGGCCACCGTGCCGCAGGCGAAGTCGGAGCTGGAGGCCTCGAAGTCGTTGGCGTAGAGCTTGCGCCCGTCGGGTGCGATGACCGTCAGGTTGTCCCAGCTGTTGCGCTCGCTGCCGCCGGTGCGGAACCCGATGCTGCCGCGCGTGAACCGCACGTTCTGCGTGGTGTCGATGAGCCGGTCGTCGAGCCAGGTGCGGACCGTGGAGCCCGAAACTCCGATCCGGAGCCGATAATCGGTGTTGCGTTGGAGCGCGACGCCCAGCGGGACTGTCTTCAGCTCCTGGAAGGTGCCGTTGACCCGCTGGTGCGGCGCGAGTTGGTTGACGCCGTCCCCCCTGAGCTGCCACATGAGGTAGTTGCTGGGGTCCTGCGCGTTGAACACGATGGTCGCGTTCTGCGTGGTGATCGAGAACGTCGTCTCGATCGTGTAGTCGCTCCACTGCAGCGGTGCGGGATCGCCGAGCCAGATCGGGTTGCTCTGCGCCCAGTCACCACCGAGGGAGGTGCCGAAGCCGGCGGGCTGCGACCACGGGGACACCTTCCCCGCGCCGTCCCATGTCCGGACCCGCCAGTGGTAGCGCTCGCCGCGGTCGAGGGTCTCCCCGGCGTACGCGACGTTCGTGCTCTCCGGGGACGTCACCTTCCGGGAGTCCCACACGAGGTCCTTGCCGGACTTCAGGCCGGAGAAGGTTTCCGCCACCTGGACCTGGTAGGCGGTCTGGTGCGCCGTCGGAACGTGCCAGCCGAGGAGCGGCGCATCGACGTCGTCGACGTCCGCCGGCCCGGAACGCTGCTCGACCGTGAGCGCCGACGGAAAAGCGTTGCCGGGCGCGGCCTCGCCCTGCGACGCGATGGGCAGTTCGACAACGACCGCGAGCCCGACGGCCAGCGCGAGGACCAGCGTCCGAGTGGCCACGCGTGGACGGGAGGCGTGCTTCAGGAACATCTGCGTCCCCTCTATTGAAACGTTCCAACGCCACGCCATGCTAACGATCGGTGACGCCGGTCACAAGATCCTGGCCGGACCCGGCCATGACCCCTCGATGATCCCGGTCCACCAGGCACCTTCCCTGGTTGCCGGCACGAGATCCTGCCCCCTACCTCATCCCCGGCGGCATGGCGTTTTCAACCCCGTCGAAGTGGTGCGCCCGTGCCGGGACGGCAGCTTCCGCTTCCAACTCGGCGTGCCTCAAGGTCGGTAGCCCGTCTTGTCGGCGTCGGTGATCTCGCGCAGCACTCGGGCCGGCGATCCGACGGCGATGACACCGGACGGGATCGAGCGGGTGACCACGCTCCCCGAACCGATGATTGTGTTGTCGCCGATGGTCACGCCCTGGTTGATGGTGGCGCCGCCGCCGATCCAGACGTGATCGCCGATCGTGACCGGCTTGGCGTAACACCCGCCGGCTGCCCGTTCGGCAGCATCGAGGGCGTGGTTCGAGGTGTAGATGCCGACGCGCGGGCCGAAAAGAACATGATCACCGACGGTGATGCCACCCCCGTCCAGCATCACACAGTCGAAGTTGGCGTAGAAGTGGTCGCCGACGCTGATGTTGAAGCCGAACTCGCAGCGGAACATCGGCTCGAAATGGCACTCCCGCCCAACCGCGCGGAGCAGTCGCCGCAGGATCGCCTCGCGCTGCTCCTGCGGCTGCCCGAAGCTGTCGTTGTACTCAGTGGTCAGCAGCACGGCCCGCTGCCGAGCCTGCACCAGTTCATCGGTGAGGTCGTTGTACATCCGGCCCGAGAGGATGTGCTCCCGCTGCGCTTCGAGCGTCACCGCATGATCCTTCCATCGTCCGGGCTGCGGCCGCTTGTCGGCACGCGAGAACCGCTCATCGCCCAGTTGGAGCCGTTCATCTCAATTGCAGGACCAGATGTCCGTGCGTCACCACCAGGCCACTTAGCGTGGTTCGCGCGTTGGCGATCAGACTAACGGCCGGCGATCCCGGTGCCTGACCGCCGAACGTACGGTCCCTGCTCGACCGGTCGCCTCGGGACCCTTCCTGCCCGGCCAAGTGCCGCCATGCAGAACTCACTGAGGGAGTCATTCCTGATGAACCAGCCACGCATGCCCTTAGTTACCACCGGGCTCGCCATCGCCACCGGCCTGGCAACCGTCGCCGCCCTCGTCGGACCAGTCGCCGCCGAGCCGAGCTCCGACGCCTCCACGCAGGCGACCTCGGTCACCACCGACCAGGTCGTCACCTGGGGCGCCAGCGCGGACCGGGTCGGCGGGTCGTTCGCCGACCAGACGGTCCGCAACATCATCCACACCAGCATCGGTGGCAGCGACCTGCGCATCTCGTTGTCGAACGTGTTCGGTGACCGCATCGTGACCTTCGACTCCGTCTACGTCGGCATTCAGAGCGAGGGCGCCGGGGTCGTACCGGGCACCAACCAGCAGGTCACCTTCGCCGGCGGCGAGTCGGTGACTGTTCCGAACGGTGCGGAGGTCCTCAGCGACCCGCTGCCAGGCGACGTGCCCGGCGACACCAATCTCACGGTCAGCATCCACGTCAAGGGTGCCAGCGGCAGCCTGACCGGACACAACCTGGCCATGCAGACCAACTACATCTCCGGGCCTGGTGATCACGCCGCGGACACCGATGGGACGGCCTTCACCCAGCAGGCGACCCGCTGGTACTGGGTCGATGCGCTGGTCGTCGACACGCGGCAGCAGGTCGACACTGTGGCCACGCTCGGCGATTCCATCACCGACGGCTACGGGTCCACCCGCGACGCCAACCACCGGTGGCCGGACTACCTCGCCCGCCGTATCGCGGAACAGCCCCCGGCGCACCAGTTCGGCATCATGAACGAAGGCATCTCCGGCAACCGGGTTCTCACCGACGGCGCCGGGGTGAACGTCCAGGCCAGATTCGACCGAGACGTGCTTTCCCAGCCCGACGTGCGCACCGTCATCCTCATGGAGGGCATCAACGACATCGGCGGCGGCGTCGCAACGTCGGCGGACCAGCTGATCTCGGCCTACCGGATGCTGATCGCCCGCGCCCACACCAACCACACCTGCATCCTCGGTGCCACGCTGACCCCGTTCGAGGGCGCCGGCTACTACAGCCCTGCCAAGGAAGTCATCCGCGAGGAGGTGAACACCTGGATCCGGACGAGCGGCGAGTTCGACGGGGTCATCGACTTCGATCAGGTCACCCGCGACCCCGCGAACCCCAAGCGGTTCCTGCCGGCCTACGACGTCGGCGACCACCTGCACCCCAGCGACGCCGGCTACCAGGCGATGGCCAACGCCATCGACCTCAGGCAGCTCGAGTGCAGCCGGTAGCGACACCAGCGCGCTAGGTCGGCAGTTCGTCGCACCCACCCCTGCCAGCGGCTGTGCAGACCGTCGTAGGGCCCGCGCCACGTCGGTGCGGGCCCTACGACGAGCGCTCGGGCACAACTGCCGTACCCCCCGCGATCTCACGGCGATCCGCACAGGTCGACAGCCGGCGCGCCATTCCCTCACCGGAACCTGCAAGCCGCTGCTGAGCGGAGCGTCCTGACCGGTAATGCGTTGGCACCGCGGCGGTCCAGGTACATGATCGGATCGGACCGCAACGGTCGGGCGGGACCGGGGTCCTTCGGCCAGGCTTGACGTCGAAGGGAGGCCTCGTGATCTCGGCACTCAACCGGCTTGTCGACCTTGTCGAAGAGCACCTCACCGAGGAGTTCGACGTCAACGGATTGGCCAGGGCGGTCGGCACGACCGAATACCACCTGCGGCGGATGTTCTCGTCGTTGGCCGGCATGCCGCTGTCGGAGTACGTGCGCCGGCGCCGCATGACCGTCGCCGCTGCCGACGTCGTCCGAGGCGAGGACGATCTGCTGAGCATCGCCGTCCGGCACGGATACGGCTCGACCGAGGCGTTCGGACGTGCGTTCCGGGCGGTACACGGCGCCGGCCCCGGTGACGTTCGCCGCGACGGAGGCCCCCTTCGCACACAACCGCAGCTCAGGTTCCGCCTGACCGTCGAAGGGAGCATCCCCATGGACACCCGCATCGTCGACCGCCCCGCATTCCGGCTCGCCGGACACGCAGCCCGGGTTCCGCTGATCCATCAGGGCATCAACCCGCACATCCAGCAGCACATCACGGCACTGCCGCCAGAGGCGCACCTGCGGCTGAAGGCCCTCGGCGACACCGAGCCGGGAGGCCTGCTGCAGGTCTGCGACGACCTCGACCCCGACGGCACGGAGGGCAGCGAGCTGACCTACCTGCACGGGGTCGCTGTCTCCCGGGACAAGCCGGCCCCCGACGACCTCGACACCATCGAGGTACCGGCCGGCAGGTGGGCGGTCTTCCGCACCGCCGGACCCCATCCGCAGGCCCTGCAGAAGACCTGGGCCGCGACCGCGACGGAGTGGTTCCCCTCCAACCCGTGGCGTCTGCGGCCAGGGCCCTCGATCGTCGCGATCCTCGAGCGCGCGGACGACTTCAGCACCGCGACCTGCGAGCTGTGGCTGCCCGTCGAACCGATCTGACGGACCCTGCGGATGTTGGGAACAGACGCGCCCAGCACCCGGCGTCCGACTCCGAACGATGCGTTACCGCGTGGCTCACAGATGGGTGACGCGATGCCTCGGCCGGTTCAGCTGTGACCTTGGAAGTCGCGTCGCGGGTCGAACAGGCTGATGGGGTGGAACGTCGAGCCGCTCGTCGCCAGGTCGGCGAGGATCTCGCCGACGACCGGGACGAACTTGAAGCCGTGACCGGAGAACCCGCAGGCCACCGTGACCTGCGGGTGCTCCGGGTGCGTCGCGATCACGAAGTGCTGGTCGAGCGTGTTGGTGTACATGCAGGTCGCCGCCCGCAGCAATCGCCCCGGAAGGGCGGGCAGGACTCCGGCCAGGTGTTCCCGCATGTCCTGGATCTCCTCCGGGTGCACCTGCCGATCGATGGTCTCCGGGGTGCAGACCTGACCGCGCCGGAAGAACGCCACCTTGGCACCGCCGTCGGGCCCGTCGATGGCCGGGAAGCCGTAGATCTGCGTGCCGGCGCCGTCCTCGTGGATGTAGATGGGATGCCGCCCGGGTTGGAAGGGGCCCACCCCGGTCTCCGGCTGGAACCAGTACATGACCTGCCGCTCGACGCTGAACGGCACACCGAGGTCGGCGAGGAGTGCCGGGGCCCACGCCCCGGGGCAGACGACGAGCCGGCCAGCTGTGTAGAAACCCCCCTCGGTCGTCACTCGCACGCCGCCGTCGGGCAGCGCCTGCCATCGCCGCACCGGCTCGTTGTAGCGGAGGTCGGCGCCGTCCCGTCCGGCCAGCTCGAGGTGAGCGGCCACGGTCGCCTCGGGGCGAACGAAGCCGGCCTTGGCCTCGAAGAGCGCCACCTCCTCATCCCGGGGACTGAAGGTCGGGAAGCGGCGACGTAGCTCCCTTGCGTCGAGGATCTCGTGCGGCAGGTCCCACTCGCGCGAAGCGCGCAGACTGCCGGCGAAGGTGTGGCTCTCCGGCCGGCCGACAAACACACCGCCGGTGAGCGAGATGATCTCCCGTCCGGCATCGCGTTCCAGCTTGTCCCACAGCTCGTACGCCCGAAGCAGGAGCGGCACATAGGCCGGATCCTCGAAGTACGACTGCCGGGTGATGCGCGAGCCGCCGTGGCTGGACCCGCGGTCGTGCGCCGGCCCGAACTGCTCCAGACCAAGCACACGCTGCCCCCGCGCGGCCAGGTGGTAGGCGGCGCTGCTGCCCATCCCGCCGAGCCCCACGACGATGACGTCATAGGCCGCCATTTCTACGCCTCCAGCCTCCCTGCGTCATTCGACCAGGACGCTACACGCCTGGCGCGCTGCTGCCGCACAAGATCCAAACGGTCGCCTCCCGCACAGGGAACCGCCCTTGGCCAGCTCGCAACGCCGCTTGGTCGGGCATTGGCGTGAGAGCCAGTTGAACCGCCGCCTTACCCGCACCGTCCGGCGGTCAACCCAGCGTCGGAGTCGGCCCGACAGCGTGCGGCGGGATGGTCGGGCAGGCGTGCGCGGCCGGCGGGTACGACCGGACCGGCTGATAGATCAACGTCTCTGTCGACCGTTCGGCTGGGCAGAACAGCAGGTCAGCCGGGTTTCGATCCCGGATGTTACTTGTCGGTAGCCCATTGACGGCCACGAACGCCAGTCCTACCGTTCCACTCAATCGAACGGCGTACGGTTCACCCGAACACTCCTCGGCCAAGCCGAGCACGGCCCGAACAGGAAGGCCGAGCATGCCTGATGACAAGCTCCGTACCCTCCTCTCCTCAGTTCAGCTCGGCTCCGTCCAGCTCCGCAACCGGGTCTTCGTCCCCGGACACACCACCAACTTCGGCCGGGACAACGTGCCCACGCAGCGACTCGTCGCATACCACGAGGAGCGCGCCAGCGGCGGCGTCGGCCTGATCATCACCGAGGCGATCCGGGTCCACCCGACCAGCGCGGGCCGCAGCATCAGCCTCGGCAGCTTCGACGACTCGTCGATCCCGGCGTACGCAGCGACGGCCGAGGCGGTCCACGCACACGGCGCGCACATTTTCGCCCAGATCATGCATGCCGGGCGGCAGGCCAACGGGGATGCCACCCGTACCGCCGCCTGGTCGTCGTCCCCGGTGCCCTGGGCGGCCGGCGCCCACGTACCGCATGCCATGGGACGTCGGGACATCGCGGTGATCGTCCACGCGTTCGCCGCAGCGGCCCGGCGGATGCGGCAGGCCGGCTTCGACGGGCTGGAGGTGCATGCCGGACACGGCCACCTGCTCCAGCAATTCCTCTCACCGCACACCAACACGCGCGCGGACGAGTACGGCGGCAGCCTCGACAACCGAATGCGGTTGACCCGGGAGGTGCTGACGGCCGTGCTGGCCGCCGCTCCCGAGTTGCCCGTCGGACTGCGGGTCAGCGCCGACGAGTTCCTGCCCGGCGGGCTCGACCCGGCGGCGGTGCTGGAGATCGTCGGCAAGCTGCGCGCCGACTTCCCGCTGGCATACGTGCACGTCAGCCACTCCGCCTATCACGGCAGCTACACGCTGGCGACGCAGATCGCCGACATGACCTTCGGCCACGCCCCGTTCCGGCACCACGCCGCGTTGTTCAAGCGAGAGTTCCCCGACCTGCCGGTGCTGGCGGTGTGTCGGCTCGACAGCCTGCCCGAGGCGGCCGAGCTGATCGCCGCCGGCGAGGCCGACCTGGTCGGGCTGGCCCGCCCGCACATCGCCGACCCGCACCTGGTGCGCAAGGCGGCCGAGGGCCGCCAGCACCAGACACGCGCCTGCCTGGCCTGCAACCAGGGGTGCATCGGCCGGTTGGAGGCGAGCCTGCCGATCTCCTGCGTGGTCAACCCGGAGGTCGGCGCCGAGCGGGAATGGTCGCAGGCCTGGCCGGAGCTGCCCGGGCCGGCCGGTATCCGCCGGGTCCTCGTGGTCGGCGGTGGTCCCGCCGGTCTGGAGGCCGCGATCGCCGCCCGGCGGGCCGGGCACCAGGTGACCCTGGTCGAGGCACGCGAGCGGCTCGGCGGCCAGGTGGAGCTGGCCGCGCGGGTGCCCGGACGGCAGCGGTTCGGCCTACTCACCCAGGACCTGGCGCGCGACGTGCGGGCCGCCGGTGTGCAGGTGCGGCTCGGCCGCCGGATCAGTGTTGAGGAGGTGCTGGCCGGCGACTACCAGGACGTCATCCTGGCGACCGGGTCCCGCCCCGCCCGCCGGTCGCTGCCGGACGGCCCACCGGTGATCGACCTCTGGCAGGCGGTCGACCGCCTGGCCGATCCGGCCTTCCGGCCCTCCGGCGCCGTGGTGGTTCTCGACGACGAGGGCACCTGGGCGGCGGCCTCGATCGCGGAGAACCTCGCCCGGCGGGGAGCCCGCGTCCACCTGGTCTCCCCCACCGCCGGGTTGAGCGCCCGGATCACGACGTACTCGCGGCTGGCGCTGCTCAAACGCTTCGCGGACCTGGGCGTCGTGGCCCATCCACTACGGGCCGTCCGCGGGGCTGGCGCTTCGGCGGTCACCCTCACCGGCCCGCTCGCCGGCGACGACCTCCGCCTCGACGAGGTCACCGCGGTGGTCGATGCCGGCTCGGCGCTCGCCGACGACGAGCTGTACCGACAGCTCGACGCACTGCCCGACGGTCCGCGAGTCCACCTCGTCGGCGACGCCAACGCCCCCCGGACCGCCTTCGAGGCCGTCTACGAGGGGCGGTTGGCGGGCGCATTCCTTGGCAGCTACGACACCGCCTCCGCGCAGCGGGTGCTGCACGCTCACTGACCCGTCCACCCGGTCGCCCGGCCCGCCCTGGTCGACCGTCCCCCACCACAGTCCGAAGAGGAGACAAGGCATGTTCGATGTCGAGGAGCGCCTCACCTTGGATGAGCGTTCCGCCGTGGATTTCGTCCTCAGTCTGCGCAAGCGCTGGGCGGACACCGTCTACCCCGCGCTGCGCCAGGAATACGGCGCCACCGGCTCGCCGGCGACGACAGTCGCTGACGCCGGGCAGGTGCTGCGCGGCCTCCCGCTGTACCCGTGGTTCAGCCACCTGGAGCGGGTCCAGCAGAAGATGTTGTGGAAGCTCGCCGGCGACGCGGTGCTGAGCCGCCGCGATGAGCTGGCCGACCAGATGAAGGCGCTGCCCGAGCAGCCCGCGGGCTCCCTCGAGCTGGACCCGGAGCTGGACCTTCCGGACTGGTACACCGATTACGACATCCACATCCAGCCGGGGAGCTTCTTCTCCGACGACATGTCGGCGTATGTGTACGAGTTCGGGGCGCGCATCGTCATGCTGCGCGACAACGACGGCTACAAGTTCCACAAGCTGTTCACCGAGACCGCGCTGCCGGAGCTGCCGGCGGCGACGCGGGTGGTCGACATCGGCTGCGGGTTCGGCAAGAGCACCCGCCCGCTGGTGGGCCGGTACCCGACGGCGCAGGTGATCGGCGTCGACCTGGCCGCCCCTGGGCTGCGGCTCGCCCACGCCGAGGCGGAGGCGGCCGGGCTGGCCGTCGACTACCGCCAGGTCGACGGCCGGGCGACCGGCTTCGAGGCCGACAGCTGCGACGTCGTCACCGGGACAATGGTGCTGCACGAGATGCCGGCCGACGCGATCCGCGAAACGATCGAGGAGGCGGCCCGCCTGCTCAAGCCGGGCGGCTCGCTGCGGTTCCTGGAGTTCATGCTCACCGGCGACCCGCTGCGCGACGCCACCATCTATGAGCACGCCGAGCGGAACAACGAGCCCTTCTTCCGGGCCCTGTTCGGCTCCGACCTGATCGCGGTGTGCACCGAGGCCGGTCTCACCGACGTGTCCTGGACCCCGTTCGACGAGCGCCGAAGCGGTGTCCAGCCGCAGGGCTGGGGCGACCGTTCGGAGTGGCACTTCCCCTGGGCCGTACTGGCCGCGACCAAGCCGGAGGCGTGATGAGCACCGAGTTCGACTACTTCGGAGACCCCAAGGTCGGCAAGCTGCTCGACCTGCTGTTGCAGCTCTCCACCGAGCTGCACGTGACCCGGCAGCGGTTGCGCGTCGTGGAGGCGTTGCTGGTCCGCGGGAACATCCTCGGCGCGGGCGCCGTCGACGGTTTCGTGGCCGGGCAGGAGGAGCAGCAGGTCCTCGACCGCGAACGGGACGAGCTGCTGGCCCGACTGATGCGGATCCTCACCGAGCACGGTCCCGCCGAGCACCCGCTGCGGGACCAGTGGGAGGCGGCGCTGAGCGGCAAGACCGGCTGATGGGTATCCACGACGGGGTCCGACTGGTCGACCACTACCTGCAGCTGTGCGAGGACCGCAACCTCGACGAGGCCGGCCGGTTCCTCGCGCCGGGAGCGCGGCTGGTCTTCCCCGCCGGCCGGGAGTACTCCTCCCTGAAGCAGATGGCGGCCGCGTCGACCGGGACCTACCGGTGGGTCCGCAAACACCGCGACCGGTACCTGGTGGGCGACGCCGAGGGACGGATCTCGGTGACCTCACTCGGGCGGCTGTACGGGCAGTGGCACGACGGCAGCCCGTTCGATGGCATCCGCTATGCGGACGTGTTCGTCCTCGACGACGGGCTGATCGTCGAGCAGCACGTCTACAACGACCTGGCGATCGCCGCCTCGCTGCTGAACACCTGATTGACGGTCGCCGCCATCGGCGGCCGGCCGGACCTTCCGACTGATGACGAGGTGTTGGAGATGAAACGCACGTGGGGTTTGCTGCCGGCGGCACTGGCCGCCGCGCTGGTCCTGTCCGCATGCGGCGGTGGCTCCGATGAGGGGTTCACGGCCGGCGGCGGGACCAAGGAGGCCAAGGTGACGATGGCGATCGCCTCCGCGGTGATCGGCCCCAAGGAGGAGGTGGCCGTATACGCGGTCGCCAAGGAGCTCGGCTACTTCGCCGACGAGAAGCTGACCATCGACACCATCAACGCCGACGGTTCGGTCGCCGCGCTGCAGGCGGTCGCCTCGGGCAGCGCCGACATCACCGCCGCCGATTCCGGCTCGGTGCTCGGCGCCGCGGAGAAGAACGTCCCGATCAAGGCGATCGGCGGCCTGGTGCAGAACTGGCCCTGGGTGATGGCGGTCAAGCCGGACAGCACCATCGCCGGCGGCGCCGACCTGCGCGGCAAGAAGATCGGTGTGATCAGCCTGGCCTCCGGCTCCGCCCCGTACGCCCGCGCCTACGTCCGGGCGGCCGGGCTGGACCCGGCCAAGGACGTCGAGTTGCTGCCGGTGGGTGTCGGGGCGCCGGCCGCCGCCGCGCTCAACGACGGCAAGGTTGACATGCTGGCGCTCTACACCCAGGCGTACGCGGTGATCGAGAACTCGGGCATCCAGCTGAAGTACCTGACCAACCCGGACATCTTCACCGGCATCCGCTCGCTGACCTTCAGCGTCGGGGCGCGCGACTTCGCCGACAAGCGGGACGTGTACACGCGGTTCCTGCGCGCGGGGTACAAGGCGATGCTCTTCTCGGCGAAGAACCCGGAAGCCGCCATGCGGATCGGTTACAAGGTGTTCCCGCAGATCCTGGCCGGCAAGACCGTCGACGAGCGGCTGGCTGCCGACACCAAGAGTCTGACGGCCTGGCTGAAGACGGCCACCCCGGCCAGCGGCACGCCGGAGCAGTTCGCCGACTGGGGCGCGATCAGCGACCAGGAGTGGGCGAAGACCCAGGCGTACACCAAGGAGGCCGGCCAGATCACCGGCGAGGTCGACCTGAAGAAGCTGTGGGACCCGAGCCTGCTCTCCGGTGCCAACAACTTCGACAAGGCGGCGGTGCTCGACAAGGCCGCCCACTACACCGTCAGCTAGCGGTAGCGGAAGGGATTTCGATGGCCATCAAGGCGGCGGCCCGCGCGACGCAGACCCCGGCATCGGTGTCGGAGAGTTCCTGGATCGAGATCGCCGGGCTGGACAAGGAGTACCGGCCCCGCAAGTCGGCCCCGACCCAGGCGCTCAGCGACATCAACCTGACCGCACGCCGCGGCGAGTTCATCTCGGTCGTGGGACCGTCCGGATGCGGCAAGACCACATTGCTGAAGATCCTCGCCGGGCTGAGCCCGAAGACCGGGGGGACCGTGCGGATCGCCGGGCGGGACGTCACGAAGCCCCTTCCCGAGGTCGGGATGGTGTTCCAGGCACCGACCCTGCTGCCCTGGCGCACCATCTTCGACAACGTGATGGTGCCGGCGGAGATCCAGAAGCTGGATCCCCGCCGGCACCGGGAACGCGCCCAGCAACTGTTGGACATGGTGGGCCTGAACGGATTCGAGCGTAAGTACCCGCACGAGCTCAGCGGCGGTATGCAGCAGCGGGCCGGTATCTGCCGGGCGCTGGTGCACGACCCGGCGGTGCTGCTGATGGACGAGCCGTTCGGCGCGCTCGACGCGATGACCCGCGAGTACATGAACGTCGAACTGCTGCGGATCTGGCAGGAGAGCGGGCAGACGATCGTGCTGGTCACGCACTCCATCCCGGAGGCGGTCTTCCTTTCCGACCGGGTGGTCGTTCTCAGCCCCCGACCGGGCCGGATCGCCGAGATCATGCCGATCGACCTGGACCGGCCCCGTGACCTCAGCGTCATGTCCTCCGACCGGGCCGGGACCTACGTGGACCGGATCCGCCGACACTTCAACGCCGCCGGCGTAATCGACTGACGAGGAGGCAGCCATGGCAACAACCAACCTGGTCGACAAGCCGGCCGAGCCACCGACGTCGGCGGCCACCGGCGCCGCCCGGCGCCGCCTGGACTTCCGGGAGAAGCCGCAACTCTGGCTGGTCCCGGCGGTCTTCGTCGTGGTCGTGCTGCTGTGGGAGTACGGCATCCAGCTGATCGGTGTCGACGAGTACGTCCTGCCCCGACCCTCGCAGGTGGTCGACTCCCTGTGGCGGCAGCTCGGCGACGACCAGTTCTGGGGTCACTTCCGGGTGACCAGCCAGGAAGCGCTGGTCGGGTTCGTCATCGGCGTGGGGGCCGCGGTGCTGCTGGGCACCTTCATCTCCCAGGTCAAGGTCGTCGAGGCCACCCTGATGCCCTACATCGTGGCCTTCCAGACCGTGCCGAAGGTCGCCCTGGCCCCGCTGTTCGTGGTCTGGTTCGGCTTCGGCCTGACCAGCAAGGTGGTCATGGCGGCGGTGATCTCGTTCTTCCCGATGCTGGTCAACGTCATCGAGGGGCTACGGGCGGCCGACGCCGACAAGATCCAGATGCTGACGGTGTTCGGGGCGAGCAAGACGCAGATCTTCCGGATGGTACGGCTGCCCAGCGCACTGCCGTTCATCTTCGCCGGCCTGGACATCGGCATCGTCTTCGCCATCCTCGGCGCGGTCGTCGGTGAGTTCATCGGCGCCAAGGAAGGCCTCGGCTACCTACTGCTCCAGACGAACTACAACTTCGACATCGCGGGCATGTTCGCCGTACTGGTGGTCCTGTCGGTGATGGGTCTGCTGGCCCACTTCGTCATCCGGCTGGTGCAGAAGCGGGTGGCCTTCTGGGCCGAGGAGACCAAGGTGATCGGCGCGTGACGACCGTGGACGGGACCGTCGTCACGGGCGCGCGGCACCGGTCGGGCCGGGCGTCCGCCCGCCCGGCCGGTGACCGGCCCGGGAAAACGTGGAGCAGGCCATGAGCAGTGACCCGAACCGGTTCGACGGCCGGGTGGCCGTGGTCACCGGTGCGGCACGCGGCATCGGCGCCCGCATCGCCGCCACCCTCGCCGAGCGGGGGGCCACGGTGGCCCGCGCCGACGTCCTCGACGACTGGGACAGCGAGCTGTCCGGCGGGACGCACACCCGGCACCTGGTGGACGTGCGGTCGGCGCGGTCCTGCGCCGGCCTGGTCGCGGCGGTCCTGGACCGGCACGGCCGCCTGGACCTCCTGGTCAACAACGCCGGCGTGGTCCGCCGCGGGCCGGCGGCGACGATGTCCGAGGAGGACTTCACCACCGTCGTCGACGTCAACCTGACCGGTACGTTCCGGATGTGCCAGGCCGCGTACCCGGCCCTGCGGGACGCGCGCGGCGCGGTGGTGAACATCGGCTCCACCAACGGGCACATCGCGGTGCTGAACACGCTGGGCTACTGCGTGAGCAAGGCCGGCGTCATGCACATGGCGCGGGTGCTGGCCCTCGAATGGGCACCGGACCACATCCGGGTCAACGCGGTCGGACCGACCATCGTGCCCACCGACATGACCTCCGACCTACGCGGCGACCCGGCGTACCTGGCGGACAAGATGGCCACCATCCCGTTGGGTCGGATGGCCGAGCCGCAGGACGTCGCCAACGCGGTCGCCTACCTGCTGAGCGACGCCGCCGCCATGATCACCGGCCAGACGATCTTCGTCGACGGCGGCGTCACCATCCACTGAGCCCCTGCCACCCCTGTGTGAGGAACCCGCATGCCACACCCTGACACCGCAGCCGCCCTGGCGGCGGTCGACGCGCACTTCGACGAGTTCGTCGAGGAGTTACAGCAGCTGTGCCGCATCCGCAGTCGCCGGCAGGAGCCGGAGCAGATGGCGGCCACGGCCGAGTTCATCGCCGGCTCGGTACGCCGCTGGGGCGGCAGCGCCGAGATAATCCCCTGGGAGCAGTCCTACCCGTACGTGCTCGCCGAGGTGCCCGGGGACGGCGAGGCGGCCCTGCTGCACTTCACCCACTACGACGTGGAGGTCGAGCCGGCCGGGGACGACGCCGACTGGATCAGCCCGCCGTACGCGGCGGAGATCCACGACGGGCGGCTCTACGCCCGCGGCGTGGCCGACGACAAGGGCGTCGTCATGTCCCGGATCCACGCGGTGGCGGCCTGGCGGCTGGCCGGCCTCACCCCGCCGGTCACCAGCAGGATCATCTTCGAGGGCAAGAAGTGGCTGCACAGCCCCGGCCTCGGCTCCTTCGTGCGGGCGCACGCCCGCCGGCTGGCCAGCGACGCGGCGCTGTGGGAGAACTCCTGGCTCGACGGCGACGACCGGCTGCTGCTCAAGCTCAGCGAGAAGGGCGTGCTCTACCTGCGGCTCACCGCGCAGACCCTGCCCCGGGACCTGACCAGCCAGAACACCGCGCTGCTGCCCGCCGCCACGGCCCGGCTGGCCGCCGCCCTGGCCCAGTTGCAGCGCCCTGACGGTACGGTGACGATCCCCGGCTTCGCCGACGACGCCCGCCCGCCGACCGAGGCGGAACGGGAACTGCTGGCGAATGTGGCGTTCGACGGGGACTTCCTCCGCAAGCGGGCCGAGGTCGAGCGGTTCACCGGGGACCTCGACGACCGGCAGGCGGCGCTGGCCATCCGTACCGTGCCGACGCTGACCGTCGCCGGTTTTGCCGGCGGCGACATGCGCGACGACGTGACGCTGGGCATCCCGTCGACCGCGTCGGCGAAGCTGGAGATCCGGCTGGTCCCGGGCCAAGACCCGGAGCGGGTGCTGGGCTGCCTCCGGGACCACCTGGCGGCGACCGGCTTCGGTGACCTGCGCATCGAGGTCATGGCCACCAGCCAGCCCAACATCACCGACCATCGCGATCCGTTCGTCGCGCTGGTCGCCGACGCGGCCCGCCGGGTGTACGGGACGGAGCCGGTGGTCGAGCCGTACACCCAGTGGATCGGCAACCAGGGGGTGCTCGCCGACCGCCCGATCGTCGGGATCGGCGTGTCCCGGGCCGATTCCGGGGTGGACGGCCCCAACGAGCACATCCGGCTGGACGACTACCGCGCCGGCATCAAGCACGTCATCGAGATCATGGCGGCCATGGCGGTGGCGAAGTGAGCCGGGCGCGCGGGGTGGCCCGCCGGGCATACGTCGACCTGCCGTGGGGACAGGTGCACTACCGCCACGGCGGCGACCCCGACCGGCCGGTACTGCTGATCCTCCACCAGTCCCCGCTGTCCTCGGCGACCTACGACGCGGTCGTCGAGCCCCTGGCCCGGCGGGGCCTGCGGGTCGTCGCCCTGGACACGCCGGGGTTCGGGATGTCCGACCCGCCGCCACGCCCCTGGTCCATTCCCGAATACGCCGACGCCGTGTGGCAGATCGCCGACGCCCTCGGACTGCCCCGGCTGCACCTGCTCGGGCAGCACACCGGCGCGATCATCGGGGCCGAGGCGATGATGCGCGCCCCGCAGCGGGTACACCGGCTGATCCTGCAGGGTATCCCGCTCTACGACGAGCAGGAGCGGGCGGAGAAGAAGCGGTCGTACGCCCCGGGTTACCTCCCGGCGCGTGACGGCGGGCACCTGCGGGTGATCTGGGACCGGGTGTACGGCCTCTACCCGAGACTGACCCCGGAGGAGGCGAACCGGCAGGTCACCGAGTACCTGTTGACCGGACCGGACTACGCCACGGCGTACCGGGCGGTCTTCGACCATCACGTGGACACCGCGGCGTTGGACGCGCTGCCCATCGTGCTGCTGCACGGAGCCGACGACCTGCTCGACCGGATGACGCCGCAGGTGCGGGCCGCGCTGCCGCACGCGCCGCTGGTCACCATCCCCGGCGGGACGGACTTCGTCGCCGACGAGCAGCCGGAGGCGTTCGCCGACGCAGTGGCCGCGCAGGTGCAGGCGGACCTGGAAGGGCGGCCGGCATGAGCATCGGGACACCGGCCGAGGCCGCGACGGCGGTCCCGGCGAACGTCATCTACACCGCGGCGGTGCGGGTGTCGGGCGGGCGGGGCGGGGCGGCGCGGTCGTTGACCGGGTCGCTACGGGTCGACCTCACCCGGCCGGCCCAGCGGGGCCCGGACGCGGCGGGCACCGATCCCGAGGAACTCTTCGCCGCCGGTTACGCGGCCTGCTTCGACAGCGCGCTGGCCATCGCCGCCCGCCAGGTGGGGGCGAAACCGGGGCCGACCACGGTCACCGCCTCAGTCTCCCTCGGGCAGACCGATGCGGGCCGGTACGCCATCGCGGTGGTGCTGGAGGTGTCGGCGCCGGAGTGCCCCCAGGCGGACCTGGAGCGCGCGGTGGCGCTGGCGGACCAGCTGTGCCCGTACTCGAACGCCCTGCGGGGCAACACTCCGGTGACGATCCAGGTCGATGGACACCGCTGACCTGTCCCGTGTCGCCACGGCGAGGCCGGTGGCGGCATCGCCGCGGCCTGCCGGCCCCGTGGCGCTGGCCGTCGGGCTCGCGGCGATCTACCTGCTCTGGGGCTCGACCTACCTGGGCAACCGGGTGGCCCTGGAGAGCCTGCCTCCGATGGTGTGCACCTCGGCGCGGTTCCTGGCCGCGGCGCTGCTGCTGTTCGCGGTGGCGGCGTCGCGGCGGGGACGGGTCGGGCTGCGGCCGGCGCGGGGCGAGTGGGGCGGGGTGGTGGCCAGTGGACTGCTGATGGTCGGGGCGGGCAGCGCGCTGCTGGCCCTGGGTCAGCAGTACGTCCCGACTGGACTGGCCTCGCTGCTGGTGGCCGGCATGCCGCTGTGGGTGCTGGTGCTCCGGTTGGGCGTCGGGCCGCGGCCGTCGTCGCTGGCGGCGGTTGGCGTACTGGGCGGGGTGGCCGGCCTGGCGCTGCTGTTCGCGGCGCCGACCGGGCAGTGGCACCTCGGCGGGATGCTGCTGGTGGTGCTCTCCACGATGGTGTGGGCGCTGGGCTCGACGCTGGCACAGCGGCTGAGGTCGCCGGCGGACCATCTGGTCGGCACCGGGTGGCAGATGCTGGTCGGCGGGGTGGCGGTGGCGGTGGCGAGCGTGGTCAGCGGCGAGGCGGGGCGGTTGCGGCTGGCGGAGGTGACCGGCCGCTCCTGGCTGGCTTGGGCCTATCTGATGGTGGTCTGCACCGTCGTGGGGTTCAGCGTCTACACCTGGTTGCTGCGAAACGCGCCGCTGCAATTGGCCGCCACCTACGCGTACGTCAATCCGGTGGTGGCGGTGCTGCTCGGCATGATGATGCTGAATGAAAGGCTGACCGGCCGGCAGGTGGTTGCCGGGGTGGTCGTACTCGCCTCGGTGGCGCTGGTCATCGCGGTGGAACGACCCCGGCAGGTCGAGGGTCTGCCGGCCGGCACACCTGTCGCACCCACCTGACGCCCGGCGCTGCCCGCCCACCTACGTCGACAGTAAGGACTGAGGATGACCACGACACCCGTCATTGACAATGACGCCAGCCGGACCCGGTCGGGCCTCGGACGTGCCCTTGATGTCATCAACATCATCGCCGCCCGGGCGCCGGAGACCCTCGGCGTGTCGACGATCGCCCGGGAGCTGGGGCTGCCGAAGGCGGTCGCGCACCGGATCCTCAAGGAGCTGGTGGCCGACGAGTTCCTCAGCTTCGACGAGGAGACCAAGCGGTACCGGCTCGGCGCCGGCGCGCTGACGGTGGGGCTGGCCGCGCTGCGCGCCATGGACGTGCCGGACATCGCCCGGCGGTATCTGGTCCGGCTGGTGCGCACCAGTGGTGAGACGGCCACCTTGTCGGTGCGGCAGGGCTGGTACCGGGTCTACATCGACCAGGTGCTCTCGCCGCACGAGGTGCGGATGTCGGTGTCGCTGGGCACCAGCCATCCGCTGCACTCCGGGTCGTCGTCCAAGGCCATCCTCGCCGCGCTGTCCGACGCGGAGGCCGAGGACTATCTGGACAACCAGCCGCTGGAGGCGGTCACCCCGTCCACCATCACCTCACCGGTGCGGCTGCGGGCCGAGCTGGCTCGGATCCGCCGCCAGGGGTACGCGGTGAGCATGGGCGAGCGGCAGAGCGGTGCGGGAAGCGTGGCGGCGGCGGTGCGCTACTCCACCGGTCAGGTGTTCGGATCGATCTCGCTGTGCGGACCGCAGAACCGGTTCACGCCCGAGGTGTGCGCCGGGCACGGCGCCCTGGTCGCCGCGGCGGCGGCGGAGATCTCCGCCGAGCTGGGTTTCCGGGCGCCCGCGCAGCGCGCGGGTGAGCCGGTTGAAGGCCGACCGGCACGGCGTTGACCCAGTAGGTACGACCGAAATTTTCTGCTCGGCGGAATGGTCTTCCGCTGAACCGAGCGATGACTGGGGAGGTGGAACGGGTGAGCAACGGACCGCTGACAGGTCTGCGGGTCCTGGACGTCTCGACAATCCTCGCCGGGCCCCTGTGCTGTCAGATCCTCGGCGACTTCGGCGCCGAGGTGATCAAGATCGAGCACCCGACGATGGGTGACAGCATGCGTGGGCACGGCAAGTCCAAGGACGGCCATCCCCTGTGGTGGAAGGAGATCTCCCGCAACAAGCGGCTGATCGGCCTGAGCCTCTCCGCGCCGGAGGGGGCGGCGCTGCTGCTGCGCCTAGCCGCCAGGGCCGACGTGCTGGTGGAGAACTTCCGCCCGGGCACGCTGGAGCGGTGGGGCATCGGCCCCGAACGGCTGCACCAGGTCAACCCCGGTCTGGTGATCGCCCGGATCACCGGCTTCGGCCAGGCCGGGCCGTACGCCTCTCGCGCCGGCTTCGGCACTCTGGCCGAGGCGATGAGCGGCTTCGCCCACCTCACCGGCACCGCCGACGGGCCGCCCACGCTGCCCGCGTTCGGGCTGGCTGACAGCATCTGCGGGATCGCCACCTCGTCAGCGGTGATGATGGCGTTGTGGCACCGGGAACGCTCCGGCCGGGGCCAGGTCATCGACATGAGCCTGCTGGAACCGATCATGACCGCCGTCGGTCCCGGTCCCACCGTCTACGACCAGCTCGGGGTGGTGGAACAGCGGCAGGGCAACCGGTCCACCAACAACGCGCCCCGCAACACGTATCGGACCAAGGACGGTTCGTGGGTGGCCGTGTCCACCAGCGCCCAGGCCATCGCCGAGCGGGTCCTCCGGTTGGTCGGGCACCCCGAGGTGATCGACGAGCCCTGGTTCCGTACCGGCGTCGGGCGGGTGGCGCACGCCGACGAGCTCGACGCCTACGTCGGCGCCTGGATCGGTGAGCGCACCCGCGACGAGGTGACCCAGGCGTTCGCCGAGGTCGGCGCCGCCGTCGCCCCGATCTACAGCGCCAAGGACATTGTCGAGGATCCGCACGTCCAAGCCACCGAGATGATCACCGTGGCCGACGACCCCGACCTCGGTCCGATGCGGATGCACAACGTGATGTGGCGGATGTCGGAGACCCCGGGCCGGATCCGGTTCACCGGCCGCGATCCCGGTGCCGACACCGACGCCCTGCTCGTCGACGAGCTCGGCTGCGACCCGACCGAGATCGCCGACCTGAAAGCCCGCGACATCGTCGCCTGACGACGCCGCGATGACAGCCGAAACGCGAGGAACCCCCGTGGCCACCACTGCCAGAACCGCCGACAGCCTGCTCGACGCCGTGCAGGCCGGCGTCACGATCTACGACCTGGGCCGGCCGCTCACCGTCGGCATGCCGCAGTCACCGAACCACCCGCCGTTCTGGATCACCCTGCCGCGCCGGCACGGCGACACGGTCCGGCCCGACGGCGGCTCCGCCGCCAACGACCTGCTGGTGATGGGCACCCACGTCGGCACGCACGTCGATGCCCTCGCGCACGTGTCCCACAACGGCCGGATGCACGGCGGGGTGGACGCCACCGCCGCGCAGGTCGGCGGCCGGTTCCACGAGTTGGGCGTGCACACCGTCGCGCCGATGGTCCGCCGGGGCGTCCTGCTCGACATCCCGGGCGCGCTGGCGCAGGAGAGCTGCTCGGCCGGCTACGAGATCACGGACGCCGACCTCGACGCCGCGGTGTGCCGGCAGGGCACGTCGGTGGGACCGGGCGACGTCGTGCTCATCCGCAGCGGCTGGGGGCGGCTGTTCGACCACGAGGACCGCACCCGCTACATCGGGAAGGAGTCCGGGGTGCCCGGGATCGGCGCGGACGGTGCCACCTGGCTGGCCGAACGCCGGGTACACGCCGCCGGAGCCGACACCATCGCCTTCGAGTGCCTGCCGCCTGGCAAGGGACACAGCGTGCTGCCGGCGCACCGCATCCTCCTGGTGGAACACGGCATCTACCTGATCGAGACGCTGGCGCTGGAGGAACTCGCCCGCGACGAGGTGTACGAGTTCACCTTCATCATGTCGCCGCTGCCGCTGTACGGTGCCACCGGCTCACCGGTGCGTCCACTGGCGGTGATCAGCCGTGACTGAGCCCACCCTGGGCCAGCGCCTGGCCGCCTTCGCCGCCGACACACCCGCCGACGCACTCCCCGACGAGGTGGTCGCCAGCGTCCGCGCCCGGGTGCTGGACATCATCGGGCTCTGCGTGGCGGCGTACCCGCTGCCGACCAGTCAGGCGGCCCTGGCGTACGTCACCGAGCAGGGCGGCCGGGGCCAGGCCTCGGTGGTCGGCCTGGCGGAGCGGGTGCCCGCGGCGCTGGCGGCGTTCGCCAACGGCGTGCTGGCGCACTCCCTCGACTACGACGACACGCACCTGCCGTCGGTGCTGCACCCCAGCGCGTCGGTGGTGCCGGCCGCCCTCGCCGCCGCCGAACTGGCCGGCGCGTCCGGCCGAGAAACGGTCGCCGCCATCGCCGTCGGCCTGGAGGTGTGTGTACGCCTCGGCATGGCCGGCTACGACCGGACCGTCGGCAATTCGGTCTTCTTCGAGCACGGCCAGCACGCCACCTCGATCTGCGGGACGCTCGGCGGAGCGGTCGCCGCAGCCCGGCTGCTGAGGCTGGACGCCGGCAGCACCCTGGACGCCCTCGGGGTGGCCGCCTCGATGGCCGCCGGGCTGATCGAGTCCAACCGCAACGGCGGCACGGTCAAACGGATCCACTGTGGCTGGGCGGCGCATTCGGCGGTCAGCGCGGCACTGCTGGCCCGGCACGGCGTGACCGGCCCACCGACGGTGCTGGAGGGACGGTTCGGCTTCTTCCAGGCGTTCCTGCGCGGCGAGTTCGACGCCGACGAGGTCGTCCGAGGGCTCGACACCGACTGGGCGGTGCCCGGCATCTTCTTCAAGCCGTACCCGGCCAACCACTTCACCCACGCCGCGATCGACGCGGCGATCGCGCTGCGGGAGCGGGGGCTGCCGATCGACCAGATCGACTCGATCACACTCGGCGTGCCGTCGCCGGTGATCCGCACCATCGGGCAACCCATCGAACGCAAGCGCGCCCCGCAGACCGGCTACGAGGCGCAGTTCAGCGGCCCGTACGCGGTCGCCGCCGGACTGTGCGGGGGCGGCGGGCTCGGCGTCGGGCTGGCCGACTTCACCGACGACCTGGCCCGTGAGCCGGTCCGCCGGGCCCTGATGGCAAAGGTCGAGGTGGTGCCCGACGAACGGTGCGACGCCATCTTCCCCAACCAGTTCCCAGCGGTACTGCGGGTGGTCACCCGCGACGGACAGGAGTGGACCGAGGCGGTCCTGGCCAACCGCGGCGGGCCGCAACGCCCGCTCAGCGAGGCTGAACTGGCGGTGAAGTTCCACCACAACACCGCAGCCGGGCTGCCGGCGCAGATCGCCGCCCAGATCGAGGAGGAGGTCCACCGGCTGGACCAGGCCCCCGACGTCCGGCAGCTGACCAGCTTGATCACGTGTGAGAGGGCCACCGACGCCGCGCCGGTGGCGCCGAGCCGCTGAACCGACAACGAGGAGCACCCCCATGACGACCTTCGACCTGCTGCTGACCAACATTCGCGTCGTCCGGCACGACCGGCCCGAACCCGAGCTGCTGGACGTCGCTGTCACCGACGGCCGGATCAGCCGAATCGCCCCACACATCGAGGTGAGCGAGGCCGCCCGGGCGGTCGACGGTGGGGGGCGGCTCGCCTTCCCCGGGGTGGTCGACGCCCACCAGCACTGGGGCATCTACAACCCGCTGGGCGAGGACACCGTGTCGGAGAGCCGCGCCTCGGTGCAGGGCGGCGTGACCACCGCACTGAACTACATGCGCACCGGGCAGTACTACCTCAACCGCGGCGGCCGGTACGACGACTTCTTCCCGGACGTCCTCGCCGCCGCCGAGGGCCGCTCATACATCGACTACGGTTTCCACCTGGCCCCGATGATGCGCGAGCACATCAACGAGATCCCGCAGTTGGTGGCGGAGCACGGGGTCACCTCGTTCAAGATCTTCATGTTCTACGGCAGCCACGGGCTGCACGGCCGCTCCGCCGACCAGAACTCATTCCTGATGATCCCGGAGGGTGAGCGGTACGACTACGCCCACTTCGAGTTCGTCATGCGGGGAGTGCAGGCGGCCCGTGAACAGTTCCCTGAGCTGGCCGACGACATCTCGCTGTCGCTGCACTGCGAGACCGCCGAGATCATGAGCGCCTACACCAGGCAGGTCGAGCAGGAGGGCAGGCTGCAAGGGCTGGAGGCCTATCACGCCTCCCGGCCACCGCACTCGGAGGGGCTGGCCGTGTCGATCGCGTCGTACCTGGCGCACGAGACCGGGCTGCCGAAGATCAACCTGCTGCACCTGTCCTCGTACAAGGCCGTTGACGCGGCGCTGCGAATGGCACAGGCGTTCCCGCACATCGACTTCCGCCGGGAGGTCACAATCGGGCACCTGCTGGCCGACATCAGCACCGCGCACGGGCTCGGCGGCAAGGTCAACCCACCGCTGCGCCCCCGCGAGGACGTCGAGGCACTCTGGGAGTACGTCCTGGACGGCAAGATCGACTGGGTGGTCAGCGACCACGCCTGCTGCCGGGACGAGGTGAAATTCGGTGAACCGCGCGACGACATCTTCGTGGCGAAGTCCGGCTTCGGCGGCGCCGAGTACCTGCTGCCCGGCCTGGTCACCGAGGGCAGCCGGCGCGGCCTGTCGTACCAGCGGGTGGCCGAGCTGACCTCGTGGAACCCGGCCCGCCGCTTCGGTCTGCACCACAAGGGCGCGATCGCCGAGGGCTACGACGCGGACATCTGCCTGGTGGACCCGGACGTGACCTGGACGGTTCGGGCCGAGGACTCCGAGTCGACCCAGGAGTACACGCCGTTCGAGGGCTTCGAGCTGACCGCCAAGGTGACCGACACCTTCGTCCGCGGCGAGCAGGTGCTCGTCGACGGCAAGGTCGCCGGCGAGCCGCACGGCCGGTACATCTCCCGGCCGCAGCGGTAGGGAGGCGAGGAGTGCAGACGGTGGCGCGCAGTTATCTGTACGTGCCCGGCGACCGGGCGGACCTGCTGGACAAGGCCCCCGGGCGGGGCGCCGACGCGCTCGTACTCGACCTCGAGGACGCGGTGATCGCGGCCCGCAAGGAGCAGGCCCGTGAGACGGTCGGCGCGTTCCTCGCCGCCGCCCCGCGGAACGGGCCTGGCCTGTGGGTCAGGATCAACAGTGACCAGATCGAGGCGGACATCGCCGTCCTCTCCGCGGCGGCGGTGGGTATCTGGGTGCCCAAGGCCGAACCGAACCTGCTCCATGAGGTCGACGCGGCGCTCACCCGGGCCGAGCGGCGGCTCGGCCCGGGTGCGCCGACCTTCCAGGTGGTGGCGCTGATCGAGACCGCCCGAGGGGTGCTCACCGCGGCGCAGGTGGCCGCCGCGCCACGCGTGCTCCGACTCGGCATCGGCGAGGCGGACCTGGCCGGTGAGCTCGGGCTGCAGCCGGGGGCGGACCGGGCGGAGTTCGGCCCAATCCGCTCGCAGGTCGTCGTCGCCTCGGCCGCAGCCGGGATCACCCCTCCCGTGGGGCCCGTCGAGACAACGCTGCGCGATGCAGCCCGGCTGGAGCAGACGACCCGGGCCCTGCTCCGGCAGGGCTTCCGGGCCCGCACCGCCATCCACCCCGGACAACTCGCGGTCATCAACGACGTGTTCGCCCCCACCGCCGCCGAGTTGGCGTCCGCCCGGGCGGTCCTGGAGGCGATGGAGCGGGCAGAACGTCGTGGCTCCGGTGTGGCGACCGACGCCGACGGCCGACTGCTGGACCGGGCCGTGGTCCGCACCGCTGCCGAAGTGGTACGGCGGGCCGACGCGTCGGCCGGCTGACTACCGCACGTCCCGCCCGGTCCGGCACGTGGTTCGCGTGCTGCCTCAGCTGGCTTCCGGGTGAACGCAGAGAAGCGCGCCGGCTGGGCCACCTCCCAGATGTGCTCCAGCCGGCGAGCGTCTAGCTTCCCTCCGTCAGCGGTGCGCCCACCGTGTAGAGCAGCAGTGCCAGCGATGCGAGCGTGAACATCGCCAGCATGACGCGCCGCCAGTTGACAGCCAGAGTCATGATTCACCCCCCTCGGTCTGTGACGGAACAGATTGTCCCCGCCGGTGGCGACACATGGCCAGCACGACCATCGCGCAGGCGCCGCCGCTGATCAGGACATCGCCAGGGCTGATGACCTTGTGCAGGGGTGCGATCGGGATAGTGTCGCCGAGGAACGGCAACCGTGTGTTGGCGTCGGCAGATTCGTTTGGGTGTCGCCAGGCCCGGACGCAGGCCCCCACTGCGGCGGCCACGGCGGGTTCGTAAGGCATCCGACCGTTGAGCGCGATGGCCAGGCCGTTCAAAGCAGCGCCCAGCGCGATGAACACACCGGCGACGCGGGTAGCCACCGGCCAATGTCGAAGGTTGACAGCAAGCCACACCAGCACGAAAGCGAACACGATGGCCAGCATGGACACGCCGACTTGCTGTTCAATGAAGCTCCGTACGCCCTTCACGTAGTACTGCACAACCTGACCGAGTGCGGCCAGCGGTGGATGCAACACCGGCTTGTTCGATCGAGGCCTAACCGATTTGATTATCGATGATCAGTGATCATAGATTGGCCTGTGTGGGACGTTTTCGGCTTTCCAAGGCCGGGAAGCGTGTCGGTGTTCACCCCGTGGCGCATCACGTTTGGGTTGGCTCGGGGAGGGTTCCGGTGGCGTGGGCCGGCGGTGAGGGCCGGTTTTTGTGGATCGGTGTTGAGGCGTTGAGTCGGTGAGCGGGAAGCTGCGGCTGACCGAGAGTGAGACGGCCCGCACCGCGTGTGCCCGTGCTGTGCTGCGCGTGGGGGTGGACGAGGCAACCGGCGAGGTCCTGTCTCAGGCGGTGCTGGCGCAGCGGGTCGGGTGGTGTGCCGGCCTGGTGGCGGGCATGGTGGCCGCGCTGATCGGCGAGCATTGGAACAGCGTGGATGTGCAGGTGTTGGCTTCCGGGTGGATGCGGGTGGGCGGAGGTTGCCGTCGAACGCGTGGATGGCGCTGCGGCGCCTGGGGTGGGCGGTGACTGCGCCTGGGGGTGTGAGGGTCAATGACCGGGTCGTGCGGATGGCGCAGGAGCAGGCGGGGCGTGCGCTGCGTTCGGTGAAGTGGCGCGCCGATGTGACCGGCGGGGTCCTGGCGACGTGGCCGGCTGATCCGCGCAAGCGCACGCCCGCGGAGTGGGATCAGGTGCGGGCCTCGATCCCCGGCGGGCAGCATCTGCCATCCAGCGTCATCAAGGGCCGCACCCGGCAGGCCGTCACGTTCGCCAAGGCCAACGGTCGGCTGCCGGTGGACGTGTTCGAACTCGAAGGCGTCCCGAGGATCGGACGGATGTTGCTGTTGGCCGCGTGTGATCGGCAGCAGGCCACGATCGAGCGCAGCGACACCGACCCGGGCAGGGCGCTGCTGCGGCTGCAGTTGCCCACCCGTCCGGATCCGCAGACGTATCGGGACTGGACGTGGGTCGCCTGCCCGATCAGGCTGCCGTCCACGGTTCCCGCCTCGGCGTTGCTGCACCTGCCCACCCTCCGAATAACCGGCGGGCAGGTGCGTGCCGATGTTGCATACACGCACCCGGTGCCGAAAGCCGCGCGCACCGGCCACACGGTGGCGGTCGGTGTGGATTGGGGCCTCAACACCCTCCTCAGCGCCGGAGCCCTACGACTGGGAGAGGATGGGCGGATCACGGCGTTGGGGGCTGGTGGACAGTTCCGCGCCGCCGGCATCCTCGCCAAGCAGCACCTGCTCCGACGCCTGTCAGAACGGCTGCATGCGAAGGCCGACCAGTACGCGCGGCTGCTCGGCGGCCGCCCCGACGAGCATCTGAGGGCGAAACGTGAGGTGCTGGCCGGCGAGATCCGCCACGTGTCCACCCGCCGATCCAACCTCAACGATGCGCTCGCGTGGGCTGCCGCCCGCTGGACGGTGGACCAGGCGATCGCCGCCCGGGCGACGGTGATCTATCTGGAGGATCTGCGGTCGTTGGAAGCCAAGGGCATGGGGCGCAGCCTGAACACGCGCCTGTCCCAGCAGGTCCGCGGAAAGATCAGCGACCGGATGCGGCACCTCGCCGCCGAGCACGGCATCGCCGTGGTCACTGTCCCCGCCCGCAACACGTCCAAGCACCAACGTAAGAGCTGGTTGTCAAGTCGGTCGCTGAGAGTGTCGTGGGTCAGGAGTTTGCGCTGTTCGTGGTGGTGCGGCTGCGTGGGTGCGCGTGTGGTGGGCAGCGGGGGATCGGTCGCGGGCAGGCGGGGGCGGCCGGTCGGTGGCGGCTGCCGATCGGCGTAGGTGTGGTCGCCGTCCGTGGGTGGCGGGGGCTCCGCTGCACATCCCGCGTCTCTTCGTAGATCGTTAACCGGGCTTGTCCCGCTTCGGCGGGGTCCCGACAGCGCGCAACCGAGCTTGTGCGGGGTGCGGCGGGGCGGCCCTTGGTGCTTGACGAGCTTGGTGGCTCAACTGCCTTACGGGCTTGCCCCGCGGCGGAGGGCGGTCTATGCAGTTGTCGTGGGTCGCGCTGGTCGTCGGGGGCTGGTCAGGCTGCGGCGGCGAGGGCGGGACGGGAGGCGTCATCGGCGCCAGCGGCGATGGTGGCATCCCACGCCCGCCGGTGAGTGACAATGGCGTATAGCCAGCGCAGCAGGGCTGCGGCGCAGGCCACCCGGGCTTGGGCCGGCGTCAGCCGGCCGCGCTCGCGGGTGGTCAGGTGGGTGAACTTGTCGGCCAGGACCGGGTTGTGGGGCAGTGCGCCCCACATGGCGCGCCATGCTGCGGCCCGCAGCCCGGGACGGCCCCGCCGGGACACGCGGGTCAGGCCGCGGAAGGTGGCCGAGGTGTTCTCGGACGGGTTGAGCCCGGCGTGTTTGACCACGCTGCGGGCGCTGGCGAACCGGGCCGGGTCGCCGGTCTCGGCCAGGATCACCGCCGCCCCGACTGCCGACACCCCAGGAATCGATGCGGCCAGGTCGGTCAGGCCCAGGGTATCCAGGACGTCCACCATGCGCTGCTCGACATCATCCAGGCGGGCCAGGGCGGCACGCCAGTCGTCGAGCAGGAAACGCACCCGTTCCAGCCCACCACGGCGCTGGGCGCCCACCCCGCCACGATCGGCCAGGGCGTCGAAGAACCGTCCGGCCACCCGGTGGCACAGCCGCTCCGCGCCGAAGCGGGGCAGCTGCCCGCGTGCGGCGGCGAAGAACCCGTCACGGCCGAGCCGCCGTAGCCGGGCCGGGTCGCCAGCGCAGCGGTCGACGGTCGCTGCCAGGCACGCCAGCCAGGTCGTGGAGTCCAAGGGCTTGGCCGCACACGCCAGCGCCGCCGGCCAACAGCACGACAGCAGATCAGCGATCTGCCGCCCACACGCGACGGTCTCGACGACCAGCCGGAACCGGCGGGCACCCAGGTGCCGCAGCCGAGCCCAGTCGGCGTCGGCGCGTTCGGGCAGGTAGCAGTCCAGCCGAGCGATCAACCTGCCGATGAGCACCGCGTCTTTATGGTCGGTCTTGTCACGGGTGTAGTCGTCAGCCTCGCGTGCCAGGTGCACCGCGAGGGACTGCACGCACACAGATCCCATCTCGGCGGCGTCGGCCAGGCCCATCACCGACCGCCAGCGGTGCCCGGTCGGCTCGCAACCGACCACGATCCCGGCATACCCGTGCCGAGCCGCCTGCCCGGCGGCCCAAGCCAACAGCCCGCCCAACGCATGAGCCTTGACCAGCATCGTCCTGCGCCCCAGCACCCGACCATCGTGGTCCATCAACGCCGCGACCTGCTTGTCCTCGCCCAGGTCGATCGCCAGGATCGCCCGGTCTTCTCGCACCAGCGCCCGCAACACGGCGATTCGGTTGTTCCGCCGCCGATCTCCTCGAGTCAACCCGCTACGCTTGGCCACGAACGTCCTCCTCGGTAGGTCTGGGACATCAAGCCCGTCTATCCCACCAGGGAGGACGTTCCTGACCTCAGCTCCCAAACGCTTCGAGGTCTTTCTACTGCCCGCAATGTTTGACCCCGCTACAGCACCGTAAAGCCCCCGACCGGCCCACCGCGTCGGGATGGAAGTGGGCCATCTGCCCCAACACCGGGTGCGGCTGGCAGGGCGACCGTGACCACGGCGGCTGGCGGCGTATCGCCGCCCGCGGACTCACCCATCAAGCCAAGACAGCCATCGACCGCACCACCGGGGCGATGGTGATCCGCTCGGTCGTGGACATGCTCGAAGCCAACGCCGTCGTCACCCCGAGCTCCAATGCCAGCCGGAGGGACCGGTCGAAGACCAGCCCCACCCGGCACAAGCCAACACGCCCCGCGCCCAGGCGACGCAGGGCACCCTCCCCCACCCGGCCCCACAGCCGGGCGGGCAAGCGTCCGGAGGGACACGCACCAACGGACCGGAAGCTGCCCCGCGCAGCCCACCGACACCAGAGCGTGACCACGACCAGCACACCCACCACCACCGGCCACCGGCCACGAGGAGCCGCACTGGGCGCCGGATTCCACCTCCACGCCCACGCATCTCCACCACGGTGGGAAACGATCCCGGAAACTCAATCCGACTCAGGATCGCTAAGCTGATCAGAGTCATTCCGACCTGTTCCGGACGCCACGCAGGCGTGAAAATGGTGGTCCGGTCGCCCGCTGACGTCGCCAGCTTCTTGGGAGGT